>JAEZYZ010000283.1 GCA_023418705.1 Pseudomonadota bacterium
GCGGGGCGGCGGCGGGGCGTCTTGCGCCGCCGGGCGCGCCGCTGCCGGTAAAAGACGGACCCTGGAGAGTCGAGGGTGATCAACAGGGCGATCAGCGGAAACAGCCAGGCGGTGAGCACCAGCCCGACCGAGGCTGCCGCGACGTCGAGCAGCCGCTTTGCGGCCCGGACGCTGCGGGCGGGGGTCGGCTCGTGGGTTGGCAGGGCAAAGACAGGCTGATTAGATTCGAAGGAAGCGGCTTGTATCGTCATGGTGCGACTCTGCGTTCCAGGCAGCCTTCTCTACAGAAACCTCGCGGTGCGGGTGGTTGCCTCGAGCTGCAAACTCGTGGGGGGCGGAGTGCAAGACATGGGCCAGTCGCTCCCCGATGAGTTCGACTCTCAGGTCATCTCGGCCTTCGGCGAAGCCTTCAACAACATCGCCTTGCACGGCTACGCCGATCGTCCCTGCGGCGAGATCGCGATCGAGATCGATATCGCCCCGGACTACATCACCATTCATATGGCCGACACGGGGCGCACCTACGATCCGTTTGGGGTGCCGGCGCCGCCGCTGGAGCGGCTGCCCGAGTCGGGGATGGGCCTGTACATCATCAAGTCGTTCATGGATTCGGTGACCTACAGCCCTGGAAATCCGCCGGAGAAGCCGAATGTTTTGTGCTTGCACAAACGTCGCCGCACGCCGCGGGAGGCCGCGGTCGGCTCCGCGCACGGTTCCGTGGCGCCATCCGGCGATCGTGAGCAATAGAGGCCTGCCATGAACTTTTCACGCACCGATCAAGATCACGCGACCGTGTTCCGCATCGAAGGTGAGCTCGACGCCGTCACGGCGCCCGAGCTGAGGCTGCCCTTCGACACACTCGTGGCAGAAGGTCGCGAACGGATCGTCCTCGATCTCTCGGAGCTGCGTTTGATCGACAGTTCCGGTGTCGGCGCCATCGTCAGCCTCTACAAGCGCGTGCGGGCGAACGGTGGCCACGTGAAAGTGGTCGGCGTGAACGATCAGCCCGCGGCGATCTTTCAGCTGTTGCGCCTCGACAAGGTCTTTGCAGAGTGAAATCCATGCTGCCGTGGCGGAACGCATCGAGAGCGGCGTGCCGTGTGGCAGGATCGCGGAGCTGGAATCGCCGCGAGCCGCCAGGATAAGCGCGCGTTTTTACGGCGGCTTTCGGCCGGAGCTCGGCGGCCGCCTTCCCGGCTTCGTCTGGCACGCATCGTGCGAACCGGCGGGTGCACTTCTGGTCGCACCTTGGAGGATCGAAGCTTGTCGTACGAGCATGGAAGGTTTCGCCGGAGGCTCCGCCGTCGGGCTGACAGGGGGCTGACACGGCAGCGGCGAGGCGGGCGCGGCGCACCGGCGCCGCCGTTCGCGCGAGCCGCGACCGAGCCGTCGAACGCTGCGGACACCGATCCGCCGGCGTCGGACGCCGCCTTGGAGCTCTCGCTGCCGATCCCCGAGGTGGATCGCTCGGCCGTGCACGAGCTCCGCAATCTGCTGAACGGCGCCAAGCTCCACCTCACCTTGCTCGAGCGGGAGCTCGGCGACCTCGGGGCGACGGCGGAGGCGCGGGACGCGACGCGCATCATCCACCGCGACATCGACCGGATCGCCGAGGTCCTCAACGGCAAACAGCGCGGCCAGCGGCGCGCGACCATCTCGCTGCGCGCGCTGTGCACGCGCGCGGTCCAGCTGGTCGCCGGCGAAGCGGCCAGCGCCGGGGTGGCGCTGGCGAGCGAAGTTGGCTTCGAGAACGCCCTGCTGGACGTCGATCTCACCACGATGGAGCAGGTCCTGCTCGGTCTCTTGGTGAGCGCGGTGGAGGCTGCCCTCTCGGGCAGCTCCCAGGTGCTGCTGCGGGCGCGACGAGATCATGACGCGGCGGTGATCGAGATCAAACACGACGGTGCCGTCTGGCGGGGACCCGCCGGGCCCGTGCAGGGGGTGCTGTCTGCGGCGGCCGCCGCGGCTTGCGGTTTGTCGATGGCGTTTCGGGTGGTCGCCGAACACGGCGGCGCGATCGAAGTCGACAGCGAGGCCGGGCGCACCACCTTCCGCGTGCGCTTGCCGGTTCGAGCGTCGGACGAGGGGGTCTCCGAGGAGCGCGCGGGATGATCACGACAAGCTCGGAAGGTCGAAAAGGAGGCCGACGAAGCCGTCCCATCGCCTACGGAAACGAGACCCGGAGCGCGCGAAACCGCGGGATCCCGCACCGGGGCGAGCTCCTCCGTTTTCATTCACAGGAAGGCCGGAAGGGCGGAAGACCTTTGGGGGATTTGGCCGAAACGGCCGACGCGGTCCTCGCGGGCGGCGTTCGCCAGGGCTGGGTCACACCGCGCCGTTCGAGATCGAAAGCGTCGGTCGGGGACCGGCGGCTCCGTCGGTCCCCCTTCCGATCTTCCGAACTTCCTGTGAACGATCTCCGATCGGCCCTGTCGTCGCACCCTGCGATCTCAGGACTTCCTGGGCCATTGGGTAGGGTGCTCGGATTCTACCAAACATCCCGTCACAAGGAGCGTAGAGGCAAGTCATGAGGTCGGTCGAACAGCAAGCAGAGCTCTCGCCGCGTGCGCCCAAGGCGCGGGTCCTGGTCGTCGACGACGACGCCACGGTCACCTCGGGCCTGCGATCGTTGCTGTCGCGTGAGGGCTACGACGTGCAGACCGCCGCGGACGGACAGCAGGCGCTCGGCATCGCGGAGCAGGTCCATCCCGATCTGGTGATCACCGACCTTCGCATGCCGCACATGGATGGCAGCGAGCTTCTCAAGCAGCTGCACGGAAGGCACGGGGACGTGCCGGTCATCGTCGTCTCGGCGTGCGATGACTTGCGGGCGGCGGTGGATGCCATGCGCGCCGGCGCCACCGACTACGTGACCAAACCGGTCGATTTCGACGCGCTCACGCTCAGCATCGAGCGCACGCTGCGGGCGCTCGGGCCGCCGGCGGCGCCGCCCGCCAGCGGAACGCCCGCCCTGGGGACCCTGATCGGCACGAGCGAACCGATGCGCCGCGTCTATGCCCTGGCGCGGCAGGTCGCCGAGTCCCGCGCCGTCGTGCTCATCACTGGCGAGAGCGGCACGGGCAAGGGCGCGCTCGCTCGAGCGATCCACGACGCCAGCGCCCGATCCGAGGCGCCCTTCGTCGCGGTGCACTCCGCGGCGCTCGTGGACACGCTGCTCGAGAGCGAGCTGTTCGGACACGAACGGGGGGCGTTCACCGGCGCGGACCGCCGTCGAACGGGTCGGTTCGAGCAGGCGAACGGGGGCAGCTTGTTCCTGGACGAAATCGGGGAGATCAGCGCCACCACCCAGGTCAAGCTGCTCCGAGTGCTGCAGGAGCGCGCCTTCGAGCGCGTCGGAGGCAACGAGACCATCCAGGTCGACGTGCGGCTGATCGCGGCCACCAGCCGCGACCTGGCGGACGAGGTGCGGCGGGGCGCCTTCCGCGAGGACCTGTACTACCGGCTGAACGTCGTGCACATCCACATGCCGCCGCTCCGGCAACGTGGCGATGACGTGCTCCTGCTCGGCGACGAGTTCCTGTCGCGTTTTGCCAAGGACAATCGCAAGGAGATCTCCGGTTTCAGCGAGAGCGCTCGCCGCCGCATCGTCGAGTACCCCTGGCCGGGCAACGTCCGGGAGCTCGAGAACACCATCGAGCGCGCGGTCGTGTTGTGCAACGGACGCCGCATCGAGCCCGCCCACCTGCGCTTGCCGGATCAGGTGACGAAGCCGGGGTGCGCCAAGACGCTCGCGGAGATCGAGCGCGAGGCGATCGTCGCGGCGCTCGAGTCCGTGAACTGGTCGACCGCCAAGGCCGCGGAGCTGCTCGGCATCAGCGTCCGCACGGTCCAGTATCGGCTGCACCAGTACGGGCTCGCCCACCGGCGCCGCCACTGAAGCTCGCGCTGCGCGAAGCCCAAGGCCCTTTGGAGGGGTGTGAGGCGCGTCGGCCCGATGGGGCAGCCCGGGCGGGCGACCGCAAGGCTTGCGACGGCGCGCAATCGGCGCAGCGGCGCGCACGAGACGGGCGGCTCGGGTCGCGCCAACCCTCGAAGATCGCTGGCGACGAGGTCCGATCCGGTCCTGGCACGGCGCTTGATATGATCCTCGGGTATGGGACGAAGCCTGACGCGACGCCTGCTCCTGGTCATCGACGAGGCAGAGCCTGCCGTCGAGCTCATCGCGAGCTTGTTCTCGCGAGCGGGGTGCACCATTGCGTTCAGGCGCCGGGCGAGCGCCGACAGCGGGTGGCAAGGCGCTCAAGCGCTCGCGCGGCTCTTGCGGCGCGACGGGTACGAGGTGGCGCTCGTCGTGGCCGGGGCCGACGCCAACCGTCGTCTCTCGCGGGCGCCGCCGCCCGACGCGCTCGTGATCGACGTGGGCGCGGCGACCGAGCGGAGCTTGTCCGTCGCGCGGCACGCGCGCTGCTTCTACCCAACCTTGCCGCTGCTGTTCGTCAGCAGCACCCCGGACGCCCTGACACCGTCATGCACGGGGTTCCGGCCTCCGCCGCTGGTCTTTGCCAAGCCGCTGGACTACGCGGCGTTCAGCTTGGCGCTCCGGCGCGCCGCGCGCGCACACAGCGGGGAGCTCGTGCGGGTCCCGATGGCGATGGCGGCCAACGATCGGATCTCCTGGCCGGAAGGCGGCTGAACGTCCGACGGGCTGGGGCAAAAAGCTGGGAGTTTGGCGGACATGGGCACACAAGTGGGTGATTTGGGCGCATCCCGCGGGGTTACCGCCAAGATCTGCGGAAGTGCGCGAATTTCGTTACGAATGTTTCGGTGGATGGAAGTGTCTTGAACATGCCTACCCGGTCGTACTCGTTTGCCGACCGGTAGATGTCAGAGACTTGGCAAGCTCCGGCCGAGCCGGCAAGATTTGTATTCGTGACACGGGATAGCGCGGTTGAAGTCGACGACAGCGTCGTTCGTTCCACGACGGCCTGGACGTTCTGGGTGTTCGGCTGGTGTTTGGCGGTCGGCGGCGTCGCTTTCGTGCTGCCGGCCTATCTCTGGTCGACGCTCGAGGTCGCCACGTTCGTGGCGGGCCTGGTCGGTGCCGCTGCCATCGCGGTCAGCATCCTGGCGGCCGCTGCCGGCCGCGTGATCGAAGAGGACGACTCGCGCCACCGGAGCCGCGCGCGTGAGCTCACGCAGCGCTTCGGGCGTGACGCCGCCGAGCTCATCCTTGCCGGGGAGCCCTGGCAAGGCGCCAGCCGAGAAATGATGATCGAGGCGCTTGGAGAGCCCGAGCACGAGGAGAAAGATCCCGAGAGCGGTCGGATCCGGCTGGCCTACCGCTCGCTGGCCGCCGACCGCTTCGAGCTGACCGTCGAGCTCGATCAAGGCGGCACCGTCGTCGACTGGCAGCGGGCTGGCTGAGCCGAGCGGCTTGCGCCCGCTGGCCGCTGCGCTGCGGGGACTATTTCCCTCCGAGGTCGTCGTCGAAGCGCGCGATCCCGCGCTGCCCTGCGAGCCGCTCCTGCCCGAGGAGGCGGCCCTCGTAGCGAAGGCCATCGATAAGCGCCGGCGTGAGTTCGCGGCCGTGCGCCATTGCGCGCGGAGCGCGCTGCGCCGGATCGGGGTTGCCCCGACGGCGCTGTTGTCCGGCCCCCAGCGAGAGCCCCTGTGGCCGCCGGGCGTCGTGGGCAGCATGACCCACACCGACGGCGTCTGCGCCGCAGCGGTGGCGCGCGCCGAACGGTTCGTGAGCCTGGGCATCGACGTCGAACCCGACGCGCCGGTGAGCGACGACTTGCAGGCGCGCATTTGCACGCTCGACGAGCTCGGCGGCGCCGAGCGGCTCGGTCTCGAGCGAGGCGTCGGCGTTCGGATGATTTTCTGCATCAAGGAAGCCTTCTACAAATGCCAGTTCCCGATCAGCGGGCAGTTCTTGGGCTTCTTCGATGTGCGGGTTCGACTCGAGCCGGAACGCTTCGCGGCCGAGCTGTGCGTGGCGGCGGGGCCGCTCGCTCGCGGCACGGTCATCGAGGGCCGCTGGCAGCGGGTGGGAGGGTTGCTCGCCGCCGGGGCTTGGGTGTCGCGGGACGAGCCGGCGAAGCGGGCATGAGATCGACCGTTCGAGGCTTGGGCGCCCGCCGCTGAGCGCTCGGAAACCATTGATTGCGTGCCGGCTTCGAAACCCGCTATGCTGGTTTTGCGTGCTCGGGGGCCGCATGTAACTATTTCGCGCTCCGGGCACGGCTTGGAGCGGGAATTTTCGGGCTCATGTCGCATCTCGCAGCCGCTTCCAACCGCCCTCGGCCGCGTGGCGCTGCGTCCCGAGCGCCGGTCATCGCCTTCGCCGCCCTGGCCGCGCTCACGGTCACGGCGATCGTCGTCTGGCCCAAGACCTACGTCGCGCGCGCCGTGGTCGTGCTGGAGCCGGCAGCGGGGGCCTCTCCCGCATCCCTGCGCCTGCCAGACCCATCGGCCATCAGCGACAAATTGCGCCAGGTCCTGGATGTCGCGGACGAGCTCGAGGCGCTCGCGGCGCGGCATTCGATTTGCCGGTCCGAAGGCGCTGCCTGCATCCGCGCCGGGCTCAGCGTCTCCCCCGAGAGCAAGACGGTGCACGTGCTGGAGTTTCGTGGGGGCGACGCGACCGAGGTGCGCGACATCACGGCCAGCTTGGCGCAGCGTGCCGTTCAGCGGGCGCCCGCGGCGCTGGGCGGGGATCGGAGGGCGCCGCCCAAGCAGACCGAGCTGAGCTCGGCGCAGCGGCAGCTGGCGGACTTCGTCGCGGCCCACCCGGAGGTGGCGCTCTCGGTCGCTCAAACGCAAGATCCCAAGAAAGAGGATTCAGCCCTCGAGGCTCTGCGGCGGGAGCGGCGCAAGCTGGAGGCGGAGGTCAAGCGTGTGGTCGACCGCCTGTCCTCGGGAACGGACAATCCGTACCTCGATCCGGTCGCTTCGCCGGAGAGGCTGCGGGCGAAGCTCGAGCAGATCGACGCTGCGATCCACATTCGAGAGAAAGAAACTCGAGATCGTCCCGCGGCGCAGGCGTCGCCGGAGCTCATCGCGACGTGGCGCAAGCTGGTCGAGGCGACGCGCAAGGTGAGCGCCGAACCCGCGGCGCAGACGGCGGCGGCAGCGCCGCTCTTGACGGCGCGCTTGGCGTCGCCGGTGGCGTTGCCAGAGCAGCCGGTTTCGCCCAACCGCTGGATGTTGGGAACCGTTGGGACGCTCCTTTCGCTGTTCGGGAGCGGGGCTTGGTCCTTTTTCATGAAACGCAGAAACGCGACCGATCGTTCATCCTCCCGCAAGCGGGGCGACGTCTCCCCGACGGAGAAAGAGAGGGCCGGAAAGGCTCCGGCTTTGCCGCTTCCGGTTGCGGAAGTGCACCCGCCGAAGGGAGGGGGCGGCGCGCTGCTCGACGCGCCCAACGCGGCTCGCGCCTTGGGGTCGACCTTGACGGGATCGAGCGCGCCGCCGGGTCCGGAGCAGCCGGCAGGTCGGCGCGCCTCGAGCGCACCGCCCGGGGACGACAGCGAGCCCGAGCTGCTCCGAGCCCTGCCAGCCCGCGGCGCGCGGCGGCACTCGTCGAGCCCGGGGGCCTATTCAATTTCGTCGCGAGCCCCAGCGCGCGATGCCTCGACGGATTATCTATCCGCAGAGGTGATGCCGCGAGACCCCCGACTGCCGCGCGAGCTGTTGAACGACGGGACCGACCCGGGATCGAAGCTGTCGGCGAACGCCGCGGACGGCTTGGGGTCCGGCGCTCCCGAGACCCGGCGTGGCAGCTCGATGATCGATCCAGCGTCGCCGCCCGTTGCGCCCGGCGCGCCTGCCGCCAACGTCATGGTGTCGCGGACCGCGACCCTGATCGGCGGCTCGGTCGCCGACGTCGCGGCGCTCCTCCGCGAAGCCGAGGACGCGGGGCGCGGGCAGGAGCCCGCGGCCTCCGGACAGCGCATCGATCCGGAGATCCCCACCACCGTCGGACACCCCCCGCCCGAGCGCCCGAGCGCGGCCGAGCCGCCGCCCGAGCCTCGGCCGTCCGAGGCGGCGCAGGATCCGCCGCCGGGCAACGCGAGCCGAGTTCGTCCGGTCGCCGTCGGCCGGGCCTGGGTCCCCGACGTGGTGCTGGTCGAGGGCACGAGCTTGACCCGCGCGGTGGGTGAGCAGATCGTGTACGAGGCGCGCCGCCGCTCGACCGTGGTGCTGGTCGCCTCCTCGCCGCGCACGTCCGAGCTCAAGTCCCGCGTCGCCGCTCAAATCGCCTTCGGCGTGGCGGAGCGGCAGCGGATCAAGGTGCTGCTCATCGAGGCGGAGTTCGAGCGGCCGTCGCTCGGCAAGCAGCTGCACATCGAGGCGCCGCCAGCGGCTGGCTTCTCCCAGCAGCTGCACGCGCGGGTGCACGGCTTGGCAGAGCCCGAGTGGGTCGTCACCCAGTGCAGCCCGACCCTGCACGTCCTGAACGAAGGACGCATGCGCTCGCCAGGCTTGCTTTGGTCGATCGAGTTCTCGAACGCCATCGCCGAGCTGCGGAGCCACTATCAGGTCATCGTGCTCGACGCCCCCATCGCCTGCACCGCGGTGGACTGGCGGGCGCTCGACGACGTCACCGATCTGTTCGTGCTCGCGCATGACGAGCGCCGGGGGCCACCGCTCTCGCTCGAGGGGGTGCCGCTGGCGAGCAAGCTGCTGGCGACGATCGGCGGCTGACGCCCGCGCGGCCTCACTCGCCCGGCGTGATCTCCACGCTGGTGGAGCCGCTAAAGGAGCGCAAGAACGTGATCCAGAGCGTGCCGTCGTCGGGGTTCGTCGACGCCGCATAGTCCGTGTTTGCGGTCAAGCGCTCGCCCCCGACGCTCACCGCCGGTGGCGAGGCCGCGCTGTAGCCGTCGACGACCAGCACCGGGTGGTGCAGCGCGCCGCTGCCGACGGTCCACTCGAGCGCCGCCGCGCTGCCGTCGGCCTGCACGCGCCACACCGAGTAGCGGGCGTCGTAGCCGGGCGGCTCCAGCGGGACGCTGTCGCTGCGTCCCACGCCGCCCGGTCCGCTGCTCGGCACGACGCCCACGCTCGCGGTCAGCGAGACCTCCTGCACGGTCTCGAGATCCTCCACCAGGGTCCGTACCGGCGCGTCGCTGTGCTTGCCGAGCACCATGAACACGGAGTAGCTCTGATAGGGGTAGCCGACGACGCGGCGGTCATCGCCGTAGGCCGGGTACGTGCCGTCGGCGCTGTCACCGCCGATCGCGCCGTAGTTGGTACCCCAGGCGAGCCGGTGCGAGCCGGTCGTGCCGTCGAGGCAGCTCGGGTCCTCGATGCACAGCTCGTATTGGTTGATTTGATAGGTCCAGTTCCAGGTGGCCGGCATGCGGCCCACCTGCGAGCCGTCCGAGGTGAGCGTGGCGCTCGTCTGCCCCCAGTTGACGTAGTACCAGTACCCGCCGGCGTCGTGCTGCAGATACGTTTGCGTCTGGACCGCACCCATTTCCGCGTCGGACGCGCTCGTCCACGCCATCACGTACGGGACGAGGTTTGGTTCGGAGTAGTCCCAGGTGCTGTCCATCGTCAGCGGTTCACGGGTGGTCACGAAGTGGTAGCGATCGCCCCAGCCGACCCCAGACACCACCGTGCTGTTGGCGTTTTCGTCCCCGTCCCAGGCGAGATCGCCATACGGCGTGCGGCTGTCGGCGACCAGAGACCCAGGCTGCGTCTCATCCAGGTGATAGGTGATGGCGAGCACCGGGTGGCTGCGTCCGGTGGCGAAGAACCACTCCAGCGTGATGTCGACGTCCTCGCCCGCGATCGGCTGCGAGTATTGGTAGCGGTAGAGGGCGTGGTGATCGCCGACGAAGACGGGGCCGAAGCTGCCCGGTCGATCGTTGCCGAGCGAGGCGGTGTTGCCGAAATGATTGACCGAGTAGCCCCAGCCCGGGTGGCCGTTGGCGCCCGTCCCGGTGCACACGCGTGGCGCGCCGTCGACGTCATAAGTGAATTGCCGGACGTAGCCGCCACCGACCCGGACCATCGCGGCGCTGCGCGGACGGCAATTGGCGTCGTACCAGGTGACGCGATCGGTGTCGGCGCTGGCGACCCGCACGTCCTCTTCGAGGCCGAGGCCCCCGCACGGTCCGCTGCTGCTGCCGCCGCCCGAGCCCCCGGTCGCTCCTTGCCCGTTGCCACCGCTGCCCGAAGCCCCGCCCCCCGAGCCGCTGCCGCCCGAGCTGCTGCCGCCCGAGCCGCCGCTGCCCGCGTTGCCCCCACCGGACGAGGTGCCTGCGTTGCCACCCGCCGTCGAGCTTCCGTTGCCGCCGGCGGACGAGCTGCCACCCCCGGCAGTGCCGGAGCCGCCGTCGCCGCCCGGCTCGCCGCTCGGCTCGCCCGTGCAGCCGCACGCTAGGCAAAGCAGTGAAGATAGGAAGGTGCTGCGAAGGTTCATGGGACCTCGGGGGAAGAACGATGTCATCGAATGAACAGGGTTTGGCGTCAGGGGGAAGCCGCCCCAGCGCCTGACTTTCGAGCGAACAGCTCCCGGGTGACGACGCCGACGAAGCGCGGATCCCGCACCAGGTAGCGGTAGGCCAGCCGCCGGGGCTCGCGGGAGAGCCGATAGAGCCACTCGAGCCCCGCCCGGGACACCCACCGGGGCGCGCGCTGCGCCGTCCCGGCGGCGAAGTCGATCGCCGCGCCGACACAAACCAGGACCGCCGGCTTCAGCTCGTCGAAGTTGTGGTAGCAAAAGAGCTCCGACTTGGGGGCGCCGCACGCGACCAGCACGATGTCCGGTCGCGCCGCGGTGATGCGCCGCAAGACCTCGTCGCGGTTGCGCGCCAGCCCGTCGCCATCGATGAAGGGCGCGTCGAGCCCGGCGATGTTCAGCCTGGGGTAGCGCTCCTTCAGGCGGGTCGCGGCGAGCTCGGCCACGCCGGGACCTCCGCCGAGCAGGTAGATTCGAAACCCGCGTTCGGCGGCTCGGGCGATCAGCGGATCGAAGAGATCCGAGCCGGACACCTTCTCCGGCAGCGGCTCTCGGAGCAGGCGCGCCGCCCACATCACGGGCGTGCCGTCGACCAGCGACAGGCTGACCTGCTCGTAGGCGCTGCGAAACACCGGGTTTTCTTCGGCGACCATGATGTGGTCGACGTTGGGCGTGTAGACGGTGCCGCCGCGCCGATCGTTCACGAGGCGTTCGATGGCGTCGACGGCTTGCTCGAGGGTCACGGCGTCGATCGGCAGGCGACCGATGCGAACACGCCGCCAAGAATAGTGCTGCACGCGCCGAGCGTATCACCTTTGCCGACGCCGAGCGCGCTCGCGGCGGGGCGGCGTGAGACAGGGTAGCGTGTGTGTTTTCCCCCACTCACGTTTTCCCACCCGCGCGGGGCGTGCGGGTTTCGAGCGCAGACGCTAGATCTCCCGGCATGTTCCGAGCGAGCGGCACTGCGGTCGCCAGTGCGACCGGTACGACGGTGGGGCTCGAGCTGGCCACCGCTACGCGCCCCGCGCCGGCTCGCGACGACGCGATCGACGTCCTGCGCGGCTGGGCGATCGTGCTGATGATCCTCAGCCATACCGGCGCCGCGACGCGGCTGGCGACGCTCGCGCACCTCCCGGTGTGGCTCTCCGCCGCGGACTCCTTCCTGCTGATCTCGGGGGTCGTGCTCGGCTGGCGTGCTTCCGAGCGCATGAAGTCCGCCGAGCCGGCGCTCGTCTACCGCGGTGTCTGGCGGCGAGCGGGGCAGCTCTGGCTCGTGCACTGCGCGCTGATGCTCGCAGTGGTCGCGATCCACGAGAGCACGGGCAGGCTGAACGTCGCCCCGGTGGCAGAGCTCGGGGGCTGGCTCTCGGCGCTGGCGCTGATGGTGGTGCTGCGCTTTCAGTCCGTCGACTACATGAACATCCTGCCGCTCTTCATCGTCTGCTTTCTGCTGGCGCCGGTCGGGCTCGAGCTCATGCGCCGGGGCCTCACGCTGGTGTGGATCGGGGCCAGCGCGGCGCTGTTCGCGTACGCTCAACGGGACCCCGCGGTGCTGCCGCTGGTCGATCCGATCGCCGGGCCCCTGGTATTTTCGATCGGGGCTTGGCAGTTCGTCTTCGCGCTGGGGGTGGCGATCGGCTTTCACCGCGCACGGCTAGCGGCGCTCTGGCGCGCCCAGCGAGCGTTCATCCTTCCCGCCAGCCTGGGGATCGCCGCCGCGCTGTTCATCGCCGCGCAGCTGCAGCGGTCGGGGCTGTCGCAGCTCGGCCTGGTCCTACCGGAGCGGCTCGAGTGGCTCTTCTCGAAGCAAACCTGGGGGCCCGGGCGGGCGCTGTACACGTTGGTCCTGTTGGGCCTCGCCTACGCGGCCCTGCGCCAGTGGGAGCGCCGGGCACCGCAAGCCCGCAGCGTGGTCGGGCGAGCGCTGCAGGGTTGCGTCCATGAGCCGCTCCGCTTCATGGGACGGCACAGCCTCTACTGCTTCGTGATGCACCTGCCATTTGCGCTGCTTGCCAGCGCGGCGGGCGTCGAGGGTTGGCCCACGCTCTTTCAGGAGGCGTTCACAGCCGGATCGGTGGGCGCGGTCTTCCTGCTCGCCCGGTGGCAGGTGCTCGCCCAGCTGTTGCCGCGCTGACCTTCGGGGAGGGCCGCCAGCGGCCTCCGTGTGTGCGCGTTGCCTCAGGCGGCTTCGTCGCGCCCGGCCGACAAATCGATGTCGGCGAGCAAGGGCACGCCAAGCTGCTTGACCTGCCAGGCCTCGATGACTCGGCCCGTGGCGAGCTCGCGGGCCGCCCCGGCGAGCAGGCCCAGCATCAGCGCGCCGGCGAGGCTCGCCAGGATCAACATCCGGCGGTTGGGCTTCACGGGCTTGCGGGGAGCTTCGGGCTCCTGCACGACCACGTAGCGGTACTTGAACGCCGCCTCCGCCGTCGTCAGCTCGAGCCGAGCCCGGTCGATGCGGTCAATCAAATCATTGTACTTGTGAACCGCGTTCATGAGCTTCGAGCGCTCGGCGGCGAGCTGCGGGCTATCTTCGAGAAAGCTTGCGCTCTCCTCGGCGGCCTCTTCCGCGCTCAGCCGCTCGCTGCTGGTCGCGCGGGACACGCGCCGGCGGGTGGCACCGCCAGCGGCCGGTGCGGACGCTTCCTCGAGCTGCGAGAGGAGCTGTTGCTCCTGCTGGCGGAGCTTCGCCAAAACGGGCGGCTCTTGCGACGCGTCCGCGATGCGGCGCTCTTGCTGCAGCACGGCCGGGTGCTTCGGCCCGTAGACCCCGCGCAGATCGACGAGCTGCAGCTTCAGGTCCGCGAGCCGTCGCTGCCAGGGATCTTGGGCTTGGTGGATCTCTTGGCGGATCTTCTCGAGCCGCAGCGAAATGGCAGGGTCGGGTTCTTTGGCGCGCGGCGCGCTCGGCGCCGCCTCGTAGATGGTCGTCGGCGCCGGTTTCTCGTCCGCCACCTTGCGGGCCGCGGGCTTGCGCTCGGCGGCGAGCGCTTCGCGGAGCTCTTGCACGCGCTTCAGGTGCGGATCGATGCCCTCACCGGCCTTGCGCACCTCGTTCTCGAGGATATCGATGGCCGCCGTGATGACGGACGTCTCCTGTTGCATGCGCTGCTCCAAGAACCGCCGCTTCGCGACGTTGACGATCTTCGCGGCCGTGGCCGCATCGCGCCACAACACGCCGATGCGGATGGTCCCCGACCCTTCGCTGTAGACGTGCATCTGGTGTTCGAGCACCCCCACGATGGCCCGCAGCTTCTCGTCATCCGGCAACGGCCCGAAGATCAACTCCATCAGCTGATCCTTGACCTTCAACACCGGCGGGCGGTGGGCGTCCCATTCCTTCAAGAGGTTCGCCTCGGTGGCGATGGCGCGCAGGTTTTCAGTGCGGAGCACGATCTCCGAGAGGCCCCGGTGCGGATCCGCAGAGGGGCCGTGGAAATCGGGGTTGCTGAGCGCGCTGGTGACGTTGCCTTCTTGGGTCACCAAGATCTTGGCGCTGGCCTCGTACATCGGCGGGATGATGAGCGAGATCGTGATCCCTGCCGCCGCCGACAGCACCAGCACGCCCAGGCAGAGCCAGAGGTGGCGTCGCGCTGCCTGCAGCACGAAGCGAAGGATTTCGACGATGCTGACGCCGCTGCCCTCGGTCGCGTCGGCGTCATCCGCCTCGATGGAAGGGTCGCTCATGGTACTCCGAAGTTCGTCAGGGGAGGCGGCACGCGATGTCGCCGATCCTGGTACTATATCTCGTGAATTTCTTCAATGCGATCGAACATTTGCCTAGGGCTGCCCCCCGGCGTCGGTCGTTGCCCAAGCGTCGGCAGGTGAGGGGCTCCCGCGGCCCCCAAGCCGCCTCGCGGCTCCCGTTCGATAGGGCCCGCAGCGTTGGCGACCGGACCTGCGCCGTAGGGCGTTCAATGACGCTGAACCTCCGAGAGATCCCGCTCTTTCACGCGGCGCTCAAGAGCGATATCGTGACGCGATGCTGAGGATGGCGGGCCTTCGGTCCGTAGGCGTTGTGTGGGTGCTGATGCTGACGGTCGGGTGTGGGGACGACGACGGCGGCGAGCAAGCCGGCCCCACGTCTGGCGGGAGCGGTGGCTCTTCCGGAAGTGGGGGCTCGGGTGCGGCGTCGGCGGGGGGCAACGGGGGCCATGGCGCCAGCGGAGACGGCGGCAATGGCGCCGGCGGCGGCAATGGTGGCAGCGGTGCAACGAGCACCGGGGCCGGCGGAGCCGGAGCGGGGCCGAGCTCGGGTTCGGGGATCGGGTCCGTTCATGAAGGGGAGTACCACCTCGGACCCGTCGAGTGGGAAGGCTCGTTTTGGAACTCGTGTGGGCCCTACCCCGCGGAGGTGAGCGAGGTGCAGGGGGACCTCTTGGTGGGCGTCGGGTTGGATTTCAATGGCGATGGGCAGCTCTGTGACAGCTGCGTGCGCATCACCGCCGACACCGGCAAGAGCGTCGTGGCGCGGGTCATCACCACGGGTGAGACGACGCACCCGAACAACGTCGACCTGAGCTCCGCGGCGTTCGACGCGCTCCACTCGGACGAGTTTCCTCGTTCGATGCAGTGGCAGATCGTTCCCTGCGCGGACAACGGCGGCTTGATCTACCAGTTTCAGACGCTCGCCAACGTGGACTGGACGAGCTTCTGGGTGCGAAACCCGAAGGTGCCGATTGACAAGGTCGAGGTGCAAAGTGACCGCCATCCATCCTTCGTCGAGCTCGATCGCGGCAGCGACGGCACCTTCACGGCGGGCAGCGGCGTCGGCCCCGGGCCCTTCACGCTGCGGCTCACCGGTCGTGACGGCCAGGTGATCAGCGAAACATTGCCCGCCTTCGAGGCTGGCGAAGTGATCCACTCGACCCTTCAGTTCGAGTAGCCATGCTCCCGGCGGCAGCAGATCGTTCGGCGCCTCGCTCGCGATGGACGCGTTGGCGGCCGGCGCTCGCGCTGCTGGCCTACGCGGCGATCCTGACGCTGGCGCTGCGTACCCTCGACCTCACCCGGCTCGCAGAGGCGTTTGCGCGCCTGCGCCCGCACCACGTCTCGCTCCTGATCGGGTTGGCCGTGCTGCATGTGTCCATCCGGGTGCTCCGCTACCACGCGCTGGTGCGGCGCGCGTCGCCGTCGCCCTATCGGTTCGTGGACGGCGCTCATATCTTTCTCATCGGCTTGAGCGCCTCGATCGTCACGCCCGGGCGAGCGGGGGATCTCATCAAAGCCGAGCTGACTCGAGCCCACGGCATCCGGCGAGCCACCGGCCTCGGCATCGTCGCCATCGAACGGATCCTGGACCTCTTGATGATCGCCGCGACGATCGTGGTCACGGGCGCGCTGCTGAGCTATCGCGCGGAGCTGCCCTCCGTGCGCCTGGCGGGGATGCTCCTGTTTCTGGGCCTCTCGGCGGGCACCGCCGTGGTGACGGTGAAGCGCTGGCGGCGGTGGGCCATCGAGGTCTTCGCGCGCCTGGCGACGGCGCTCACCCGGCGCTTGCGCAGCGAACGGGTGGTGGACGTCCTGCAAAACTTGTTCAACGTGTGGGACGAGATCTTTTCGTCCCCGATCAGCGTCTTCAAGTACGTCGCGGTGACGGCCGCGGCATGGCTCGTCGATTTTCTCAAGCTATGGGTGGTGCTGCGCTGCATCGGTTTGGAGGTGCCGCTCTTGCCCGTGCTGTTCGTGTACCCGGTCTCACTGGTGGCAGGGATCCTTACGTTGCTGCCGTTCTCCGAGGGCGTGGTGGGTGTGACTACCGTGGCGCTGCTCGGTCAGCTGGCGCAGGTCGACGCGGAGTCCGCGACAGCCGCGGTGTTGGTCGACCGCGGGATTTCTTCAATGGTTCCGCTGGCGCTCTTCGCGCTGCTGCGGATCGGCTCGTCGCGTTCGTCCGAGCGGGTAGAGACTTCCGCCCCGAGTTGAGTTATAAGGTGCTGGCCTCGGTGTCCTAGAAGACACTGGCGGCTCCTCGAGCCTCGAGGGGATCGCCATGAAGGTTGAGCCGTGTACTCTGTCCGCTCACTTTCGATTCGAGGGGGGATAGGAACCTCGAAATCTACGGTGGCCCAATTGCTTGCGGTGGGATGATGCAGTTCAATCGAAGCCAGCAGTTTTGTGCGGTGCTCGTGGCCTTGATTTGGGTAGGCTGCGGCTCTTCCAACAAGGACGCCTCGGCGCCTGGGACGGGGGGCACGCCCGGTGCCGGTGCCAGCTCCGGATCGGGCGGGGACGGAGGCCAGGCCGTTCCCGTGGTGCCCCCCGTCGGCTCCGTGCCGCCAGGGGCGATCCCAGCGGCCGTCGTCGACACCCCCGACGGGCTCCCACCGGCGCCGGCGCTGACGGGTGAGGTCCACTACCGTCCGAACCGCAGCAGCGTCACCGTCTACGTCCCGGAGGTCGAGGGCGCGGGCGACTATCGCGTGTTCGCGCTGGCGGACGGCGTCACGCTCCAGGCGGACGGCGAGGGCGAACACGTGCAGGGCGCGACGATTTTCTGCGGCGGACTGCGCCAGCACAACCATTGTGACGACTCGCTGGCGGCGACGGACTACGGCCAGGGCGTGTTCTACGTTCCGCCGTGCCGGGAGGACGTCCGAGCGATCAGCGTCGGCCGGACCGTGTTGCGCAACGTCGAGGTCGACGGCCTCGTGGGTAAGACGCGGCTCGTCGTCGAAGCCATCGACGAGCTGTGTCCCTTCACGGGCGCCTTCGGCAACCAACACGCAGACATCGACTGTGTGCACGACGGGCAGCGCATGCACCAGGCCACGTATCAGGGTCAGGTGGTCAGCTGGGAAGGGTGCCCGCGCACGTTCCCGATCCGGACCGAGCAGGAGATCCGCGAAGAGTACGGCAGCCTCATCATCAACGGCCACCGCCCGGCGCCAACGCCCGCGGCGGGCGAGTCGCCGTATGCGAACCTGGCGCTGCCCGCGGAGCCGCGGGCGCCGAAGGTGCTCGGGCGTGTGGTCATCGAAGTCGAGCCTATCGGGACCGAGTCCCTCCCGGACGGCTTCGACGAGGCGGCGTTCTTCGAAGACTTCTCCGACCCAGCCGACCAGCCGCAGCTGGTCGTCGAGGGCGAGAACGGAGGCTTGGTGGCGGACGACGTCGCTGTGGTAAACCCCAAGCTTTATCAGACGAGCCAGCTCTCGCTTTACACCTACGGCGCGGATGGCGCCCAGATGTTCGTGACGCAGGGGGCGCTCCGGAGCGTGCTGCCGGACGCCGGTCAACAGATCATGGGCTCGAGCCTCATGTATCCTCGCCGTGCGTTCCAGCTGCCCGAAGAGAGCGACCGCTACCTGCACGTCACCTTCGAGACGCAGACGGATGCGACCGACCGTCGCTACTTCATGTTCCACGCCTGCGGCGCGCCGCAGGCGGGTCAAACCGTCATCGATGGACGGCTGGCGCCAAAGGCGGGGATCCTGCCTTCCCCGAGCTTCATGAACCCGCTCGAAGGCTCTCACATCAGCACTCAAGGCTGGAACTGCATCCAGCTCGTCCCGCGGGGCGGCGGCTATGATTTGCTGGACGGCGGGTTCTTCGAGAACGAGCGGCTCGGCGGGTCGCGCCCGGGCACGGACATCCGCGTGATCATCAACCCCCACGTGGAGGGCTACCGCCACTCGCGCGATCCGGGGAACACGGTGCTCAACATGTCACCGATCCAGTATCCTGGCGGCGGTGATGCGGAGCTGTACGGCGGCTGGTTCCGCCAGTGGAACGAGCGCAAGCGCATCAGCGGCGTGCTGCTCGACGATGAGATGTACATCGAGCAACGCACGCGGATCGACGTCTACTTCAATCGCGAACGCATGGTGTTCTTCGCCAACGACATCCAAAAGTTCTGCAACGACTATCCGTCTCAGCGCCTGACCATGGCGGAGGCGGCGATCGGCATCGGCCACGTGCTCTACCACTCGACGGCCGAGCGGCTCGGGTTCAAGCGGGAGGACTGGATCCGCACCGCACAGCACTACTACTGGCACAACACGCCATTTCTCGACCATCGCACGTTCGACAACTTCGGCGTCCGCGAGGGGGTCGAGCTGCCTGAGGGGTTCGCGGAAGGACAATGTTACCGCCGCTCGGAGTGACGCGCGCCAGCGGCGCCCTGGTGCTGAGCGCGCTGCTCTTGGCTTGCGAGAACGGCCAGCCGCCGCGCAACGCGGGGGGGCCGTCGAGTGGGGCGCCGCCCGCGTGCGGCGACCTCGGCGTGAGCGGGGAGCGGTGCGAGGAGCTGCTGGCGCTGGCGCTGCCGGAGACGCTGCCGCCGTCGCAGGGCAATGCCTACGCCGACGAGGACGCGGCGGCGGAGCTCGGCTTCCTGAGCTTTTACGACCCGCGTTTTTCGGGCATCCCGGACGTGCGCTGCGCGACCTGCCACCTGCCAGAGAAGTCGTTTCACGATGCCAAGCCCGTGTCCGAGGTGGTGCCGGGCCAGCCGGTGGCGCGCAACAGCCCGACGATCTTGACCGCGGCGTGGATGGGGCCGTTCTTTTTTTGGGACGGGCGCGCCGACAGCCTCTGGTCGCAGCCGCTCTTCGCCTTCGAAGCGCCGGACGAGATGGGCTCCTCCCGGCTCGCGGTGGCGCACGCCCTGCACGCCAACCCGATGTACGCCTCGCGCTACGAGGCGATCTTCGGCGCGTTGCCGCCGCTCGACGACACCGATCGTTTCCCGCCGAGCGGCGCGCCCGGTGACCCGGCCTTCGACCAGATGTCGCCGGAGGATCAGGACGCGATCAATCGAGTGTTCGCCAACCTGGGCAAGGCCCTCGAAGCGTACATGCGGAAGGTGGCGATCGGCCCGGGGGCCCTCGAGCGGTACCTCGCCGGGGATCTCGGCGCGCTCGGAGACGCGGCGCGCAGCGGGCTCGGCCAGCTGCTCGAGTCGGGGTGCACCACCTGTCATTCCGGGCACGCGCTGAGCGACGGCGGCTTTCACCCCGCGACGGATCCAGGTAGGGACGAGGGGAGGGCGGCAGGGCTGCCCGTGCTGCTCTCGAATCCGTTCAACTCCCGCGGCGCGTACTGGGACGAGGGGGTGGGAACGCCGCCGGAGCTGCCCGAAGCCGCGGGCCCGGAGGACGTGGGCGCGCTCCGAACCCCGAGCTTACGTCTGTTGAGCCTGACGGGGCCCTATGGGCACGCGGGACGTTACGCGACGCTGCCGGAGTTCTTGCAGGCGCACGATCCGTCGCTGAGCGACGCGCAGATCAACGATCTGGCGGTGCTGCTCCTCTCGCTCGATGGCGCCTATCCGGAGCGCCCCTGGAGCGACTGGCCAGCGCGCTGAGGGGTGACCGCAGCCGCGAAACCCGGCCGTTGCTCGGCCCTGCGCCGGCGACTACGATGCGCCCGTGCTGGCGAACCTATTGCGTGACGCGCGAGAGCTCGGCGCCGTCGTGACCAAGGGGGATCGGTCGCTGCGGGCGCTCGGCACGGCCTTGCTGCAAGACTCCTTCACCATCCTCGCCCTCGAGCGGACGCGCGCCGCGGGCCGGCGGCTGCACCTCATCGGCATCAATCGGGTCATCCGCCTGACCGAGACCGCGCTCTTTGGCATCGAGATCGGCAAGGGGGTCCGGCTCGGAGAGGGGATCTATTTCGTCCACACCGTGGGCACCGTGATCGGCGGCGACGCCGTGATCGGGGATCGCGTCGTCTTCATGGGCAACAACACGGTCGGGACCGCGCGCGGCGACGGCTACCCCGTGATCGAGGACGACGTGGTCTTGGGGGCCGGCGCGCGCGTGCTCGGCCCCATCCGGGTGGGCGCGGGGTCGGTCGTCGGCGCGAACGCCGTCGTCCTGCGCGACGTCCCGCCCAGGTCGCTCGCCGTCGGCATCCCAGCCGAGGTCCGCCCCCTCGCGCGCCAGTGAGGCCTTCTCGGCGCAGCTCGAGTTAATCGACGGGTCTAGATCGGAGATCGGTCACAGGGAGGGGGGGACGAGCGGAAGTGGGACCGACGAGGTCGGTCCCCGATCGAAGGATCTTCCGCTCTTCCGCCCTTCCTGTGAGTAAGAACAGCGAAGCTCGTCCTTTTTTTTCGAACCCGCTCAGCGCTCCGAGATGCTCCGCATCACCTCGATGACACGCCCGGCGTTCGTCTTGGCGTCGAACTTGGAGAGGGCGCGCTCGCGGGCGGCGCGCCCCATCGCCTCCCGCGTCGACGCATCCTCGACGAGCTTGTCGAGCCGCTCGCAGAAACCGGCGTCGTCGCCGGCTTTGGCGAGCAGCCCGGTCGTGCCGTCGACGATGATCTCGTGAATGGCCCCGAGCGCGAAGCTCACCCCGGCCATCCCCGCCGCCGCCGCCTCGATGCAACCGAAGGGATAGCAGTCGGCCCGCGTCGGGAACGCGAACACCTCGCAGCGCTGCGCCAGCTCGATCAGCTCCGGCGCGTTGGAGGTCATGCCATAGTGCGCGTGCACCCGCGCTTGCTCCGGGACGGGATCTTTGGTGACCAGGTGCAGCTCGAAGTCGCGGTGGCGGGTCTCCGCGGCCCAGCGCAGGAGCACGTCGCCGCCCTTGCGCTTCAGGTCGCCGCCGATGAAAAGAATACGAACGATCCCATCCTGTGCGCGTTTGGCGGGCTCGGGCCGCCACAGCGTGGTGTCGACGCCGGAAGAGACGACCACGACCTTGTCCGGATCCGCCCCATAGTCGTTGACGTAGCTGTCCTTCACCCACTCGGAGAAGCCGAGCAGCTTGGCCGCCGCCTTGAAGGTGGCGCGGGTCCAGTGTTTCTTGAAGCGCTCCATACCTGGCCCGCGCACCTCGTGGCCGTAGCCGTGCGCTAGTGTGTCGAAGTTGGCGGGGGTGGCATCCGACGAGATTACCGTCGGCACCTTGCGCATGAAGGACAACCCGAACAGCGCGATCGACTGCGAGTGGATGAAGGCGGCGTCCAGGCCCATGCGTTTGTCGATGGCGTGGAGCGAGCTCGCCGCCCGCGCGCTCGCGGTCAGGGCATAGTTGGCGTTGATGACCGGCAACAGCTGCCAGATGTCGTCCGCGATCAACTTCACCGGGACGAACTCGGCCTGCACGTCCTCCCGCTGGGCGATGAAATGAGCGAGGTTTTTTCGGTACGTCGTGTTGCCGACGTTGTCTTCGATGGCAAATGCAAGTTTCATCTTGTGTCGTCCGTCTGAGCGGGCGCGGGTTCCGTGCGGGCAAAGGCCGCGTCTTTTCGCAGAAAATCGAGGATGCCTCCCAACAGCTGGGAGGTCGACGTGAACTCGGAGCGCACGCCGCGGTAGTACTCGAGGCCGTAGACGAGCGTCGTGGCTTTGATCGCCGCCCGTTCGAGCCCAAACTTCGAGATCCGCTCCGCCACATCCAGGACGGCTCGGCTGACCACGCCGGCCGGCTTGGGCGCGAGCGCCGCGCCGAGCAGCAGCGGCCGCGCGATCGGGTTGGCGATGGCCAGGTAGTGAAAGGAGTCGTTGTAGCCGTCGCCAGCGTACTTGCGGCCGATGCGCGTATCGTACGCACCGTACAGGTAGGCCCGGCGCAGCCAGACGGCTCGGTCGCTGTGATCGGAGCGGTGCACGGTGTACGCCCGCTCCGAAAACGCAAACCGCGCGCCGGCCTTCTTGAAGCGAATGCCCAGGTCTCGGTCCTCCGAGCGCTTCAGCGTGAGATCGAAGCCCCCGACCTTCAGGTAGAGGTCGCGCCGGAAGCTGACGTTGCCCGTGCACAAAGCGGCGCCGGGGATCGGATCGCCGGAGCGCATCGAGGCGACGAACCGGTCGAGCTGGGCGGCGTGAAAACGCTCGAAGATCGGCTTGTTCGTCAGATCTTCGGGGTTTCGAATCTGGCCCAGCACGACCTCGTAGCCCTCGGCGTGCAGATCCCGGTGGGCTGCCAAAAAGTCTTCGTGCAGCGCCATGTCGTCGTCCGTGATGACGACGATGTCCCCTTTGGCGTGCGTGATCCCCTGATGGCGTGCGACGGCCTGACCCCCGTTCGGGCGTTCCACCACCTGGATCGAGAACGGCCAGCTGCGCTCGAGGATCCTCGGCCGCACCGGGACCTTCGAGCCGTCGTCCACCACGATCACCTCGAAGCTCCCCGCGGGGAGACGCTGCCCGGCCAGATCGGTGAGCAGCTCGAGCAAGAGCCCGAGGCGGTTATAGGTGGCTACGACGACGGAGATCAGCATCGGTACCGTTCGATCCCAAGTCGGGATAGTCCCCTTCCGTAGCACGAAGCGCTCGCGGTGGGATCGACGATCCTCGCTCCTCGAAGAGCTCCGGCTGACCGGCTCCGCGCGCCGCCCTTGGCCCGCCCGAGGGGTTGCCGCGGCCCGCGAATTCCCGCAAAATCGCTTAACGGGTGATCGAATGGAGTCACTGACGGGGGAGCTTCGCAGGCATCGGGTCGACCTGGCGCTCGGCGCCGCGCTGGCGATTTGTGCGGGGGCGGCGTCGCTCGCCGCGCAAGCCAGGATCAACCCGCACCTGTACGAGTTTGCGACCTGGGACGTCTGGTTCGACGCGGACATCCCGCGCGTGGTGGCGAACATGGTCTCGACCGAGTCGAACCACAACCGCGCCAAGGTCCACCCGCTCTTCAGCCTGACCGGCTTCAGCCTGGTGACGCTGTTCCGGCAGGTGTTCGACGGTCTCTCGGCGCTGCGCGCCACGGTAGCGCTGGCCGCCGCCGCGTTCGTCGCCGCGATGTTCGGTTGCTTGCGGGCCTTGGGCTGCCGCCGCCTCGACACGCTCCTCTTGCTTTCGATCGCTGTCTCGAGCGCGGCCTGGTGGTTCTGGTCGTGCATACCCGAGACGTTCCTCTTCGGGGCGGTCACCATCGCGATCGGCTTGTGGTTCGTCGCCGTGGCGGAGCGGCGGCGCTTCGGCCCGCTGCCGTTCGCGGCGGCCGGCGCCCTCACGCTGTCGATGACGGTCACCAACGGGATGCTCGGCGCGGCCGCGGCGTTGGCCCATCACCCTCGTCGCCGGGCGATCGCGATCTGCGCTGCGGCGTTCGGCATCCTGGTCGCGGTTTGGGCCGTTCAGCGGCTCATCATCCCCAGCGCGCAGTTTCCCCTGCGGACGAGCGAGGAGCAGCACTATCTCTTTCTGTCGATGAACGGCGGTCCGCTCGCGATCGCCAAGACGTTTCTGGTCACGACCGTCGTGGCGCCCGAGATCGCGATGGACCAGCGCGGCGAGAGTCCATTTTTGTACTTTCGCATGCAGCTGTCGGCGCTGGGCAGCGGCTCGGTCTGGGGAGGCGTGGCGAGCGCGCTTTGGCTCGCCGTCTTGGGGATGGCGATCTGGACCATGGCCGCGCGACGCCCCCTCGGGCGAACGTCGTTCGTCGTCGCTGCCTGTCTCGCCGGACAGCTCGCGCTGCACCTGGTCTACGGCGGCGAGACCTTTTTGTTTTCCATGCACTTTCTGCCGTTCTTCATCGCCGCGCTGGCGCTCGGCACGCTCGGCCCGCTGCGCCGCCCCATTCTGCTGTGCGCCCTGCCGCTGGTCGTGCTCGCCGGGATGAACAACCATGCCCAGTGGAAGCGGGCCACCGAGGCGGGCTGGGGCTTTGGTCCTTCGCCGCGCGCGGAGCCCCGGGGCATCACCCCGGAAGACACGGGTCGCCCTCCGGGGCATGGGTAGGGCGACGGGCGAGGGTCCGTTCCGTGCCCGTTCCGTGCCCGTGCCCGTCTGACTCGCTGTCGCGCGCGGGTCGGGGTGGGGGGGGGGGGGGGGGGGGGGGGGGGGGGGGGGGGGGGGGGGGGGGGGGG
>JAEZYZ010000346.1 GCA_023418705.1 Pseudomonadota bacterium
CGGCGACAACATCACGATGGAGATCGAGCTCATCACGACGGTGGCGCTCGAGGAACAGATGCGCTTCGCGATCCGGGAAGGCGGCAAGACCGTCGGCGCCGGCGTCGTGACCAAGATCATCGAGTGACGAATGTCGGACCGTAGGCCGGGGGCTCGGAAGCGGACCCGCGTCGCTCTGAGCTGCTCGGCCTGCGGGGCACGCAACTACCGCACCACTCGCCCCCGAGTCGACGGCACCCCGGCTCTGAGCCTCAAGAAATTCTGCAAAACCTGCAACGCGCACACGCTGCACACGGAGAGCAAGTAGGACACTCGGCCGGGAACCTCGGCGACCACCACCAGGAAGTTTAGGGGCGTAGCTCAGTCGGTAGAGCAGCGGATTCCAAATCCGCGGGTCGGGAGTTCGAGTCTCTCCGCCCCTGCTGAACCCAAGCCGAACAGGCGGCTTTTCAGGAAGTCATGGCGACCAAGGAAACAGAAAAGGGAACGCTCGAGTCCGCCGAAGACGCTGCGGATGCGAGCGTTGTGTCGTCGCCGGGCGCCGAGGGCACCGCGATGGCGGAGGGTGCCGAAGAGGGGGCCGCCCCGACCCAGCTCGGGTCGAGGAAGTACGTGCATGCCGCGTTCTTCGTGGGCGGGATCCTGATCGCGTACCTGAGCAGCAAGGTCCTCTGGGGGATCTGGAATTCTCTGGCCGAGTGGCCGGCGGCGGTGCGTGCCGTGCCCGCGCTGTTGCGCTACGCTGAGGAAGACCGTCAGACGATCATGACCATCGTCGGCGCGCTGATCGGCCTCATCACGGTCGTTCAGATCTACCGCCGCGACAAAGTGCGTGGCTACGCGGACGAGGTCGCGGGCGAGCTCTCGAAGGTGACCTGGCCGAACAAGGAAGCGGTCACGAATGGCACCATCGTCGTCGTCGTCGCCAGCATGATCGCGACGGTTTACGTCGCACTTTTGGACCGCCTCTGGGGGTTCGTCACAGGCCTGGTTTACGGCGCATGACGTTGGTGGAAGCTCAGATGTCCGAAAAGAAATGGTACGTCGTCACGACCTACTCGGGCTACGAGAACAAGGTCAAGGCGGCGCTTCAAGAGCGGATCCGTCAGTTCAAGATGGAGGACAAGTTCGGCGAGATCTTGATCCCCGCCGAGACGGTGACCGAGCACGGCAAGGACGGCAAGACTCGGGTCAAGACCAAGACCAGCTTCCCCGGCTACCTCTTCGTCGAGATGGAGATGGGGGAGAACGCCTGGCACCTGGTCAAGGACACGCCGAAGGTGACCGGTTTCATCGGAAATCAGCGGCCCCAAGAGGTCAAGCCACCGCACATCGAGGATCTCCGCAAGGGCATCGTCGAGGGTGCCGTGAAGCCGAAGCCCCGCCATCAGTTTCAGGAAGGCGATGAGGTTCGGGTGGTCGTCGGGGCGTTCGCGAACTTCTCCGGGACGGTTCAGGAAGTCAAACCGGACAAACAAAAGCTCAAGGTCATGGTCAGCATTTTCGGCCGTCCGACGCCGGTCGAGCTCGACTTTTCACACGTAGAGAAGCGGTAAAATGGCTGCTGCGAAAAAGAAAATCACCGGGTTCATCAAACTGCAGCTTCCGGCAGGCAAGGCCAATCCCTCGCCTCCCGTTGGTCCGGCGCTGGGTCAGCACGGCGTCAACATCATGCAGTTCTGCAAGGACTTCAACGCGCGGAGCGCGCCGCTCGGCGACACCATCATCCCGGTGGTGATCACGGTGTACGCGGACCGGTCGTACAGCTTCGTGATGAAGTCTCCGCCGGCCAGCATCTTGATCAAGAAGGCCTGCGGGCTCTCGACCAGCGGCAAGCCCGGCTCCGGATCGAAGGAGCCGAACAAGAGCAAGGTCGGCAGCTTGACCTGGGATCAGGTGCGCGAGATCGCCAAGACCAAGATGCAGGACATGAACAGCACGGACCTCGATGCGTGCGCGCGCTCGATCGCGGGCACGGCCCGCAGCATGGGCGTGGACGTCGCCTGAGGACGGGCCGGAACGAAGTTTACTGGAGCGGCATCCGATGATCGGAAGCACGTGATCCAGGAGTCGAAAGACGAGACGAAACGATGGCAAAGAAGCTCAACAAGAAGCGCGCAGAAGCGGTCGCGAAGGTCGACCGCAACAAGCGCTACACCGTCGGCGAGGCAGTGGACCTCGTCAAAGGGGCGGCCTACGCCAAGTTCGACGAGAGCGTCGACGTCGCGGTGCGGCTCGGCGTCAATCCCAAACACGCCGACCAGATGGTTCGTGGCGCGCTGCTCCTGCCGCAAGGGACCGGCAAGACCGTGCGAGTGTTGGTGTTCGCCCGCGGCGACAAGGAGAAGGAGGCGCTCGAGGCGGGCGCTGACTTCGCGGGGTCCGACGAGCTGGTCGCCAAGGTCCAGGAGGGCTTTTTGGATTTCGACCGCGTGATCGCCACGCCCGACATGATGGGCGCGGTCGGTAAGCTGGGTCGCATCCTCGGCCCGCGCGGGCTGATGCCGAACCCCAAGGTCGGCAGCGTGACGATGGACGTCGCGAACGCCGTGCGCGAGGCCAAGGCAGGCAAGGTGGAGTACCGCGTCGACAAGGGCGGGGTCGTCCACTGCCGCATCGGCCGCGCGTCCTTCGATCAGAAGGCGCTCGCCGACAACGCGATGGCGCTCATCCAGGAGCTGATTCAGAAGAAGCCGAGCACCGCAAAGGGCACGTACCTGAAGTCCATCACGCTCTCGAGCACGATGGGCCCCGGGGTCCGGGTGGATCCCACGTCCGTGACGACCGGCGCCGAGGAGGAACAGTGATGCTGCGCACGGAGAAGGTGGAAGCCATCAAGGAAATTCGCGACCGCTTCGATCGGATGAGCTCGGCGGTGTTCATCGACTTCCAGGGCATGACCGTGGAAGAGGTGACCAAGCTGCGCGATACCTTCCGCGCCCGCGGCGTCGAATACAAGGTGGTCAAGAACACCCTGGTCAAGCAGGCCATGAACGATCAGGCCTGGGTCGAGAACCTGGTGCCGGTGCTCCGGGGAATGACCGGGGTCGCCTGGAGCTTCGAGGAACCCAGCGCGGCCGCGCGGGTGGTCAAGGAGTTCAAGGCCGACAACGAGAAGCTCAAGATCAAGGCAGGCGTCTTGGAGGGGCAGGTCCTCGACGCTCAGGCGGTCGAGAGCCAGCTCGCCACCCTGCCGAACAAGGACGAGGCGCGGGCCATGCTGCTCGCCACGCTGATGGCGCCCGCGCAGCGCTTCGTGATGCTGCTCAACGCCCCAGCTCGAGAGCTGGTCGGCGTGCTGGACGCCAAACGTCGCAAGGACGGCGGGTGACCGTCGAAACACATTTCAACGCGCCGCGCCCCGCGTTTCTTGGGCGCCGAATCCACTGACCAACTCAACGCTTGCCACAAAGGCATTTTTAGGGAGAACCCAAATGGCTGATATTACCCGTGAACAGGTCGTCGACTACCTTTCCAACCTTCCCGTCATCCAGATCGCCGAGCTCGTGAAGGAGCTCGAGGACAAGTGGGGCGTCAGCGCCGCACCGGTGGCGGTCGCCGCGGCTGGCGGCGGAGCGGCGGCGGCAGCGCCGGCCGAGGAGAAGACGGAGTTCGACGTCGTCCTGGCCGACGCCGGAGCGAACAAGATCAACGTCATCAAGGCGGTGCGCGAGATCACGGCGCTCGGCTTGAAAGAGGCGAAGGATCTGGTCGAGGCGGCGCCGAAGCCGATCAAGGAAGCCGTCAGCAAGGAAGAGGCCGAGGACATCAAGAAGAAGCTCGAAGCCGCAGGCGCCAAGGTCGAGGTCAAGTAAGCGCCAGGTGGAGTTGGTCACTTCCGATATCAGAGATTCGGCGCCCCGCGTCACCCAGCGGGGCACCACCGATTGCGTGCGTGAGGGGGTAGACGCCTCGCGGGGCGGCGTAGTGTGCCGTTCCCGCGTGGCGTGATTTGGAGGAAGAGCATCAAAATGGCGTCCAAGGTCCAGTCGAACTTTCGACATCGCAAGAACCTCGGCCGGGTCGATCCGATCGTGGAGATCCCGAACCTGATCGACATCCAGAAGAGCAGCTACGACAAGTTCCTGCAGTCCGACGTCGCGCCGCGTGAGCGGCGGGAGATCGGGCTGGAGGCGGTGTTCCGCAGCGTCTTCCCGATCAAGGATTTCGACGGCACGAGCGAGCTCGTCTACGTCTCCTACAACCTCGAAAAGCCCAAGTACGACGTGGACGAGTGCCGGCAGCGCGGCATGACCTTCGCCGCGCCGATCAAGGTGACCACTCAGCTGATGGTGTACGACGCGCGCGACGGTGGCGAGCGCATCGTGCGCGACATCAAGGAACAAGAGGTCTACTTCGGCGAGATCCCGCTGATGACGGACACCGGGACGTTCATCATCAACGGGACCGAGCGCGTGGTCGTCTCACAGCTGCACCGGAGCCCCGGTGTCTTCTTCGACCACGACAAGGGCAAGACGCACTCGAGCGGCAAGCTCCTGTACTCCGCCCGCGTCATCCCCTACAGCGGCTCCTGGCTCGACTTCGAGTTCGATCACAAGGACGTGATGTACGTCCGCATCGACCGTCGCCGGAAGATGCACGCGACGGTGCTCTTGCGCGCGCTCAGCTACAGCACGCAGGAGCTCCTGAACTACTTTTACTCGAACGAAACCGTCTACCTCGACAAGGGCGGCAAGTTCAGCAAGAGCATCGAGTTCGATCTGCTCCAGGGGCAGCGCTCGACCCGCGACATCAAGATCGAGGGCGAGGTCGTCGTCAAGAAGAACACGAAGTTCACCCGCGCCGCGATCAAGAAGCTCCGCGAGTCGAAGCTCGATCGCTTGCCCATCGAGGTCACCGATCTGATCGGCAAGGTGAGCGCCGAGGACGTCATCGACAAGGAGACCGGTGAGGTCCTGCTCGAGTGCAATGAAGAGGTGACCGAGATCACGCTCGACCGCCTGCGCGAGGCCAACATCGAGCAGTTCCGGGTCCTGTTCATCGACGGGCTCAACGTGGGTCCCTACCTGCGCGACACCCTGATCGCGGACAAGGTGAAGACCACCGAGGACGCCATCATGGAGATCTACCGGCGCCTCCGGCCCGGGGATCCGCCGACCCTCGAGACCGCCAAGCAGCTCTTCCAGAACCTGTTCTTCAATCCGGAGCGCTACGACCTGTCGGCGGTCGGCCGCCTGAAGCTCAACTACAAGTTTTATCGCGACCTGCCCGAGGACCAAAAGCCTGGTCTCGACCAGACGGTGCTCACGCCCCAGGACATCCTGGAGACGGTCCGCCACCTGATCGAGCTGAAGAACGGCCGCGGCAGCGTCGACGACATCGACCACCTCGGCAACCGCCGGGTGCGCGCGGTGGGCGAGCTGATGGAAAACCAGTACCGCATCGGCCTGGTCCGCATGGCTCGCGCGATCAAGGAGCGGATGAGCGTCTCGCAAGAGATCGATACGCTGATGCCGCACGATCTCATCAACGCCAAGCCGGTGGGCGCGGTGGTCAAGGAGTACTTCGGGAGCTCGCAGCTTTCGCAGTTCATGGACCAAACCAACCCGCTCAGCGAGGTGACGCACAAGCGGCGCTTGAGCGCGCTCGGTCCGGGCGGCCTGACCCGCGAGCGTGCCGGCTTCGAGGTGCGCGACGTGCACGCGACCCACTACGGCCGCATCTGCCCGATCGAGACGCCGGAAGGACCGAACATCGGCCTGATCGCGTCGCTGTCCACCTTCGCACGTGTGAACGAGTACGGCTTCGTCGAGACGCCGTACCGCAGCGTCACCGACGGCAAGGTGCAGGGCCGGGTCGACTGGTTCAGCGCGCTCCAAGAGGAGGGCAAGTACATTGCCCAGGCGAGCGCCGAGCTCACGCCCGAGATGAAATTCCGGAACAACCTGGTGAGCGCGCGCTTCAACGGCGAGTTCCGGATGGCGCTGCCCGACCAGATCGAGCTGATGGACGTGGCGCCCAATCAGATGGTGAGCGTCGCGGCCGCGCTGGTGCCGTTCCTCGAGCACGACGACGCCAACCGCGCCCTCATGGGCGCCAACATGCAGCGCCAGGCCGTGCCTTGCATCCGCACCGAGGCGCCGTTGGTCGGCACCGGGATGGAGCGCCGGGTGGCGATCGATTCGGGCGTCTGCATCGTGGCCAAGCGCGAGGGCATCGTCGAGAGCGTGGACGCGGAGCGCATCGTGGTGCGCGCCACGTCGGGTGAAGACGACGAGGTGCCGGACATCTACCACCTGACCAAGTTCCAGCGGTCGAACCAGAGCACCTGCTACAACCAGAAGCCGGTGGTTCGTCCCGGTGAGGCGGTCAAGGCCGGTGACGTGCTGGCCGACGGTCCCGCCATCGACATGGGCGAGCTCGCGCTCGGACAGAACGTGCTCGTCGCGTTCATGCCCTGGCAGGGCTTCAACTTCGAGGACTCGATCCTGGTCAGCGAGCGGGCCGTCAAGGACGACGTCTACACTTCGGTCCACATCGAAGAGTTCGAGTGCGTCGCCCGGGACACCAAGCTCGGCAAGGAAGAGATCACGAAGGACATCCCCAACGTCGGCGAAGAGGCGCTCAAGGACCTCGACGACGCGGGCGTCGTCCGCATCGGCGCCGAGGTCAAGCCAGGCGACATCCTCGTCGGCAAGATCACGCCCAAGGGCGAGAGCCAGCTCTCCCCCGAGGAGAAGCTGCTCCGCGCGATCTTCGGCGAGAAGGCCGGCGACGTGCGCGACAGCTCGCTGAAGGTGCCCCCGGGCGTCAGCGGCATCGTGATCAACGCCCGCATCTTCTCGCGCAAGGGCACCGAGAAGGACGAGCGCGCGCGCGCCATCGAAGACCAGGAGCGCGCCAAGCTCGAGCGCACGCGGGACGAGGAGGTCAAGATCCTCCGCGACTCGTTCTATCGCAAGATTGGGCGCGTGCTGTCGGGCAAGACCACGACCGGCAAGCTGGTCGACGACAAGGGCAAGGTGCTGCTCGAGAAGGGCGTCAAGCTCGGCGCCGAGGCGCTCGAGCCGGTCCCGCGCAAGTACTGGGGCGAGATCCCGGTCGACGCGGGCGCCGACGAGGTCGCCCAGCTCCTGCACGATCTCGAGGAGATGGTGCGCGAGCGCGAAGAGCACTTCCGCGACAAGATCGATCGGCTGAGCCGGGGCGACGAGCTGCCCCCGGGCGTGATCAAGATGGTGAAGGTCTACGTCGCCATCAAGCGCAAGCTCCAAGTCGGCGACAAGATGGCCGGACGCCACGGCAACAAGGGCGTCGTGAGCCGGATCCTGCCGGAAGAGGACATGCCGTATCTGGCGGACGGCACGACGGTCGACATCGTGCTCAACCCGCTGGGCGTGCCGAGCCGCATGAACGTCGGCCAGATCTTGGAGACGCACCTGGGCTGGGGCGGCCGTGTCCTGGGCGAGCAGCTGCAGCAGCTGCTCGAGCAGAAGTACGGCGCCGACAAGATCCGGCAGCGGCTGATCGAGATCTACGAGGGCGACGCCGACTTCGTGAAGATGTTGAAGGACATGGACGACGAGTCGGTGCGCCGTCTGGCCTTCAAGCTGCGCCGCGGCGTCTTCTTCGGATCACCGGTCTTCGACGGCGCTCACGAAGCGCAGATCAAGGGCGCTCTGGACAAGGCGAGCTTGCCGGCGTCGGGTCAGGCGATCCTGTTCGACGGCCGCACGGGCGAGCCGTTCGAGCAGGACGTCACGGTGGGCATCATGTACATGCTGAAGCTCCACCACCTGGTCGACGACAAGATCCACGCCCGCTCCATCGGCCCCTACTCGCTCGTCACGCAGCAGCCGCTCGGCGGCAAAGCCCAGTTCGGTGGTCAGCGCCTGGGCGAGATGGAAGTCTGGGCGATGGAGGCCTACGGCGCGGCGTACGCGCTGCAGGAGTTCCTCACCGTGAAGAGCGACGACGTCCAGGGGCGAACCCGAATGTACGAGTCGATCGTCAAGGGTGAGTACGCGCTCGAGGCGGGCCTGCCCGAGAGCTTCAACGTCCTCATCAAGGAGCTGCAGTCCTTGTGCCTGAACGTGGAGCTCGTGGAGACCGCTGGCCCGGCGACGGCGACCGCGGCCGAGGAGTGAGCCCACGTCGGTACTCGGAGCGGGCCAGCCCCGCTCCGGGGACCATCCCCGATTTTCGCAAGCGAAGTATGACTGAATCAATCAACCGCAAGAATTTTGCGAATCCGCGACGCGCGATGGGCGTCGTCGCGGCAGCTCGGTTCGAAACGAGCGTCAGTGGAGGCTGCCATGCGTGACATTTTCTCCTTTTTCGAGAAGCCCAAAGATCCGCTGTCATTTTCAGCCATGCGGATCTCGCTGGCCAGCCCCGAGAAGATCCGCGAGTGGTCGCACGGTGAGGTGAAGAAGCCGGAGACCATCAACTACCGCACCTTCAAGCCGGAGCGGGACGGCCTGTTCTGCGCCAAGATCTTCGGCCCGGTGAAGGACTACGAGTGCATCTGCGGCAAGTACAAGCGCATGAAGCACCGCGGCATCGTGTGCGAGAAGTGCGGCGTCGAGGTGATCCAGTCCAAGGTGCGGCGCGAGCGCCTGGGCCACATCAACCTGGCCACGCCCGTCGCGCACATCTGGTTTCTGAAGAGCTTGCCGTCGCGCATCGGCAACATCCTCGATATCACGCTGAAGGATCTGGAGAAGGTCCTGTACTGCGAGGCGTACATCGTCATCGATCCGAAGGACACCGAGCTGCAGGCCGGTGAGCTGCTCAGCGAGGACAAGTACGCGCAGCTCCTGGACGAGTACGGTGACGACCGGTTCGAGGCCGGCATGGGCGGCGAAGCCGTGCTCGAGATGCTCAAGCGCGTCGACGTGCACAGCCTGGCCGAGCAGCTCCGCCAGGAGATGCGCTCGTCGACCAGCGAAGCCAAGCGGAAGAAGTACGCCAAGCGCCTGAAGGTCGTCGAGGCGTTCCGCGGCAGCGGTAATCGTCCCGAGTGGATGATGTTGACGGTGATCCCGGTGCTCCCGCCGGACCTGCGCCCGCTCGTCCCGCTCGATGGCGGTCGCTTCGCGACCAGCGATCTGAACGATCTGTACCGTCGCGTGATCAACCGCAACAACCGGCTCAAGCGCCTGCTCGAGCTGAACGCGCCGGAGATCATCATCCGCAACGAGCGCCGGATGCTGCAAGAGGCGGTGGACGCCCTGTTCGACAACGGTCGCCGCGGCAAGACCATCACCGGCCCCAACAAGCGCCCGCTCAAGAGCTTGAGCGACATGCTCAAGGGCAAGCAGGGGCGGTTCCGCCAGAACCTGCTCGGCAAGCGCGTCGATTACTCGGGCCGCTCCGTGATCGTCGTCGGGCCGACGCTCAAGCTGCACCAGTGCGGCTTGCCGAAGAAGATGGCGCTCGAGCTGTTCAAGCCGTTCATCTACAACAAGCTCGAAGAGCGCGGCTACGTCAACACCATCAAGAGCGCGAAGAAGATGGTGGAGAAGGAGCGTCCCGAGGTTTGGGACATCCTCGACGAGGTGATCAGCGAGCACCCCGTGATGCTCAACCGCGCTCCGACGCTGCACCGCCTGGGCATCCAGGCGTTCGAGCCGGTCTTGATCGAGGGCAAGGCCATTCAGCTGCACCCGCTCGTCTGTGCGGCGTTCAACGCCGACTTCGACGGCGACCAGATGGCGGTGCACGTCCCGCTCAGCATTGAGGCGCAGATGGAGGCGCGCGTGCTCATGATGAGCACGAACAACATCCTCTCGCCCGCCAACGGCCGGCCCATCATCAACCCGACCCAGGACATCGTGCTGGGCCTGTACTACGCGACGCGCATGCGGCGCTTCGCTCGCGGCAGCTACCGCGAGGAGGCGCTCAGCTACGACGCCTCGAAGCAGGAGCTGTCGGGCTACCTACGTGGCGTGTTCAGCTCGCCCGAGGAGGTCCGGATGGCGTACGACAACGGCATCGTCGAGCTGCACGCCGGCATCCGCGTTCGCATCACCGACGCCGACGAGGAGGGCAAGTCCCGCTCGCGCGTGGTGAACACGACCGTCGGGCGCGTGCTGATCGCCGAGATCCTGCCGCCCGAGGTGCCGTTCGACTACGTCAACAAGGTGCTGAACAAGAAGGCGCTCTCGGCGCTGATCGACGCCTGCTACCGAAAGCACAAGAACAAGGAGACCGTGCTGCTCGCCGACCGGCTCCGCACGCTCGGCTTCAGCTACGCCACCAAGGCCGGTGTCTCGATCTGCATGGATGACATGGTCATCCCGGAGAAGAAGAAGGACCTGATCGACGCCGCGCAGCGCGAGCTCGAGAAGGTCGTCGATCAGTACCAGGAAGGCCTGATCACCGACGGCGAACGCTACAACAAGGTGGTCGACGTCTGGGCGGGCGTCGCCGATCGCGTGACCGAGGAGATGATGAACGGCATCGCCCGCGAGGTGGTGACCGATCCGGAGACCGGCGCGACCAGCGAGGAGTCGAGCTTCAACCCGGTCTACATCATGGCCGACTCCGGCGCGCGCGGTTCGACCCAGCAGATGCGGCAGCTGGCGGCCATGCGCGGCTTGATGGCCAAGCCCTCCGGCGAGATCATCGAGAACCCGATCAAGGCCAACTTCCGCGAAGGGCTGACGGTGCTCGAGTACTTCATCTCGACCCACGGCGCGCGCAAGGGTCTGGCGGACACGGCCTTGAAGACGGCCAACTCCGGCTACCTCACGCGCCGTCTGGTCGACGTGGCGCAGGACGCGGTCGTGGCGGAGTTCGACTGCGGCACGCTCGACGGCATCCGGGTCACCAAGCTCGAGGAGGCCGGTGAGGTGATCCAGCCGCTCGGCGACCGCATCCTGGGTCGCGTCGTGCTCGAAGACGTCGTCGATCCGCTGACGGGTGAGGTGATCGTCGACGCGAACACCGAGCTCGACGAGTCGCTGGTGATGAAGATCGAGGACGCTGGCATCGAAGAGGTGGTCATCCGCTCGGTGCTCACCTGCCAGACCCGCCGCGGGGTGTGCTCGCTCTGCTACGGCCGCGACCTGGCGCGGGGCTACCGCGTCAACATCGGTGAGGCGATCGGCATCATCGCGGCACAGTCCATCGGCGAGCCCGGCACGCAGCTCACCATGCGGACGTTCCACATCGGTGGTGCGGCGGCGCGCGGCAAGATCGAGCAGAGCTCGCTCGAGACGCGCACCGAGGGCACGATCCAGCTCCGCAACACGCAGCTCGCCCGCAAGCAGGACGGCACCATCGTGGTGATGAACCGCCACGGTGAGCTGGTGATCATGGACGACACCGGTCGCGAGCGCGAGCACCACCGCCTGGTCTACGGCGCGACCCTCAAGTTCGAGGACGGGACGCGCGTGCCGGCGGCCACGACCGTCGCCGAGTGGGACCCCTTCGCGGCGCCGATCCTCACCGAGGTGGGGGGCATCGCCAGCTTCGGGGATCTCGTCGAAGGCGTCACCGTGGTCGAGAAGGTGGACGAGGTCACCGGTTTGTCGCGCAAGATCGTGATCGAGTCGCGCGCGGCGGATCTGCGGCCCCGCATCACCATCAACGACCCGGAGACGGGTGAGCCGGTGAAGATCCCGGGGACGGATCTGGACGCGCGCTACCTGTTGCCGGTGGGCGCGAACATCGTGGCGCAGGACGGCGAGATGATTCACCCCGGTGACGCCATCGCCCGCATCCCGCGCGACATGACCAAGGTGCAAGACATCACCGGCGGTCTGCCGCGTGTCGCGGAGCTGTTCGAGGCTCGGAAGCCGAAGGATCACGCCATCATCAGCGAGATCGACGGCATGATCAGCTTCGGCAAGGACACCAAGGGCAAGCGAAAGGTGATCGCGACGCCGTTCGGTATCGACGGTGCCCAGCAGCCGGATCAGGCGCGCGAGTACCTGATCCCGAAGGGCAAGCACATCCAGGTGCAGCCCGGCGACATCGTGCGCGCTGGCGATCCGTTGATGGATGGCCCGGCCAACCCGCACGACATCCTGCGGGTGAAGGGCGAGAAAGAGCTCGCGGCCTGGCTGGTCAACGAGATCCAGCAGGTTTACCGCCTGCAGGGCGTCGGTATCAACGACAAGCACATCGAGGTGATCGTCCGGCAGATGCTCCGCCGCGTGCGCATCAAGGAGGTCGGTGACACCAACTTCCTGGTCGACGAGCAGGTGGAGAAGCACATCTTCGAGAAGGAGAACGCTCGGGTCATGGAGCGCGGCGGGCAGCCCGCCGTCGCCGAGCCGATGCTCCTCGGCATCACCAAGGCGTCGCTGTCGACCGAGTCGTTCATCAGCGCGTCGTCGTTCCAGGAGACGACGAAGGTGCTCACCGAGGCGGCGATCTGCGGCAAGACCGACGATCTTCGAGGCATCAAGGAGAACGTCATCATGGGCCGGCTCATCCCGGCGGGCACCGGCTTGCCGGCGTACAAGCGCCTGCAGGTGGTGGTCGACGAGAAGTCGCCGACCTACGCGCCCCCGCAGTACGCGCGGGCTGCGGCTCCGATCGACATGGGCGCCGCCGTCGGCGAAGAGTGAGCCGCTCTGGGCTCGCGGGCGAGACCGGGCCTTCGGGCTCGGTTTCGCCGTTTTGTACGGCCGTCGGCGCTTGCGGACGGCTCCTCTGCGCGCCCATGATCGCCCCATGACCCCCTCGCTCGGCGTGGACGACGTTCGGCGGGCTCGGACCCGCATCGCGGGGGCGGTGCGCTGCACGCCCTGCACGCCGTCGCCGGCGCTCAGCGCGCTGAGCGGCGGTGAGGTGCTGCTGAAGCTCGAGAACCTGCAGCTGACGGGGTCGTTCAAGGAGCGCGGCGCCTGCAACAAGCTCTTGAGCTTGAGCCCGGCCGAGACGCAGCGCGGGGTGGTCGCGGCCAGCGCCGGCAACCACGCCCAGGGCGTGGCGTTCCACGCTCGGCGGCTCGGCGTCGACGCGACGATCGTGATGCCCCGCTCGACGCCGCTGGTCAAGGTGACCTCGACCCAGTCGTACGGGGCGAACGTCGTCCTGTGCGGCGACAGCTATCCCGAGGCCCGCGCCGAGGCAGAGCGGATCGCCGCCGAAGAGCGGCGGGTGCTCGTGCACCCCTTCGACGATCCGGAGGTCATCGCCGGCCAGGGCACGCTCGGGCTCGAGCTGTGCGAGCAGGTGCCCAACCTCGGCGCGGTGGTGGTGGCCGTCGGCGGCGGCGGGCTATCGGCCGGGGTCGCGCTGGCGGTCAAACAGACGCTGCCGTCCGCGCGCGTGATCGGCGTGCAGACCACCGCCATGCCGAGCCTGCAGCGAGCGCGCGAGCAAGGGGCGCCCGTCGAGGTGCCGGTGCAGCGCACGCTCGCCGAAGGCATCGCCGTCGATCGCATCGGCGAGCTGCCGTTCGCGATCCTCGAGCGGGCCCTCGACGAGCTGGTCCTGGTCGACGACGAAGAGATCGCCCAGAGCATCTTGCTCTTGCTCGAACGCGAGAAGCTGCTCAGTGAGGGCGCCGGGGCGGCGCCGATCGCCGCGGTCTTGTCGGGGCGGGTCCAGCTCGGCCAGGGCCCGACGGTGGTGGTCGTCGGAGGGGGCAACTTCGACGTGAACATCCTGTCTCGGGTGATCGACCGCGGCTTGGTGCGGTCGGGGCGGCTGATGAAGGTGCGGCTCTTGCTGCGGGATGCGCCCGGCGAGCTCGCGCGCCTCTTGTGCGTGCTGGCCGACTGCGAAGCCAACGTGCTTCAGGTTCAGCACGATCGGCACGGGTTGCGGCTTGAGCTCGGTCAGGCGGTGGTCGAGCTCGAGGTGGAGACGCGCGGCTACGAGCACGTCGCGGCCATCGAGGCGGCCCTGCAAGCCTCGGGGTTCGCCGGCGAGCGACGCGACGGATAGTTCCCCGACCGCTTGCGAGGGGATTTTTCGTGCTTCTGCTGTTGCCGGACAGCCAAGGCGAGTAAGTTCGGCACGTTCATGGGCTGTACCCGCCGCGCAGCGCCATCCCGTGGAAAGTTCTCGGCACGGTATTGCCCTGCCGTGCTCGCGCTGTGGTGTTGGGCGTGGCTCCTCGTCGCTCCCCCGGCGCTGGCGCAGTACGGTGGCGCGGCGGCCGCGGCGGACATCCCCTTCCGGATCGACTATCGCGGCCCTCCGGAGTGTCACGGCGCCTGGGAGTTCTCCCGCCAGCTGTCGGCGAGGACGCCTAGGGTTCGGCCCGCCGCGGCCGGCGAGCCGTCGCTCACCTTCTGGGTGCTGATCGCGCCCGCCGACCGCGGGGTTTTGGGGCGGTTTTGGGTCGCCGAAGCGGACGGCACCTTCAGCACCGCGCGGGAGGTCCCGGGACGTGACTGTCACGAGGTCATCGCCGCCATGGCGCTGATCGGCGCCATTTTGCTGGATCCGAACGCCTCGACGGCGCCGCTGCCGTCCGGGCCGCCGCCGGTCGTCGGGTCGCCGCCCGAGCTGCCACCGCCGCCGGAGTGGGCGCTGGGGGCCGGCGTCGGGCTCCTGGCGCAGTCCGCGGTCGCACCGGGGCTCTCGCCGGGGCTGGCCATCCACGCCGACTGGACGCCCTGGGAGGCGGCCTGGCTCGCCCCACAGGTTCGGCTCGCGCTGCTGCACGTCCGCGGTCGCACCGAAAAGGTGGCGTCGGGGAGCGCCGACTTCGAGTGGTGGGCAGCGCGGCTGTCCGGATGTCCAGTGAGCTGGGGCGTCGAAGCGACCTTCTGGCTGCGTCCCTGCTTGCTCTTGGAGGCGGGCGAGCTGTCCGGACAGGGGTTTGCCACCCGAGATCCGCGTTCCGCCAGCGCCTTCTGGGCGGCCGTCGGCGGCCTTGTCCGGGCCGAGCTCTCGCTCGAGCGGGCGCTCGTGCTCGGCCTCGATCTAGGGGTCATACTGCCGCTGGTCGATGATGAATTCTATTTCGACCCGGATCGCCCCGAAAACGTCGCCCACTCCGTGCCCCGCGTTGGGTTTTCGGGGCAGCTGGGGGTGGGTTTCCGGTTTTTCTGATCGGTCGGGCGAGCTCGCCACATCCTAAGGAGGCGTGACCATTTCGCTGCGCGCGCAAGACTGCTCGGAGCCAGCGATCCCCCTTCGGGATCCGGATCCGCTGCTATCCCGGTCCGGGGCTACCCCGGCCGGAGAGCTGCGCCTGCGCGAAGCGCGCCTCGCCAGCATGCTCCAGGCGCACTACCGGATCGTCTGGCGCACGCTGCGGCGCATGGGGGTGGTGCCCGATCGGGTGGACGACGCGGCCCAAGAGGTCTTCATTATCGTCGCCCGCAAGCTCGACTGCATCGAGGCGGGGTGCGAGCGCAAGTACTTGCTCAGCACGGCGGTGCGGGTGGCCGCCAATTTCCGGCGCGCTCGGGCAGCGCGGCCGGAATTCGCCGACGACGAAACCATCGGCCTGCAGCGGGACTTCAGCCCGGGGCCGGAGCAGCTGCTCGATCAAAAACGCACCCGGGAGTTGCTCGACGAGGTGCTCGACTCCATGTCTCGGGACCTGCGCACGGTGTTCGTTTTGTTCGAGCTCGAGGGCATGAGCGTCCCGGAAATCGCGGAGTTGGTCGACGCGCCGATCGGGACGATCGCATCGCGGCTGCGCCGAGCGCGCGGCTGTTTTCAGGCCGCCGCGAAGAGGGTGAGAGCGCGGACTGAATTTCGTGGAGGCACCACATGACGGAACCTCGACGCCTGTTGAATGGCGCGGCCGACGATTTCGAGCTGGCGCTGTTGCGCTCGGCGCGGCTCGACGAGCCGCGGGAGCGATCCGTGCTCGAAACCGCGGCCGCCTTGGGGGTGGGCACGGCCCTGCTCGGCGCCACGACGGCGACCAGCGCTGCGGCCGCCGGCTCGGGCGCCGC
>JAEZYZ010000376.1 GCA_023418705.1 Pseudomonadota bacterium
GCCGCGCTCGAGCGCGCCTGGCTGGCGAAGCAGCAGGCGCGCCCGGAGCGGCCCCTGCGGTTTCGCGTACAGTTCACCGCGGAGCAGGAGTACGTCGACCTACTGGAGGAGGCCTTCGATCTGCTCGGCCTCAAGCAGCGTGCCGCGAGCTTGCCGGAGCTTCAGCTCCGAGCGCTCCGTGAGTTTGTCGAGCGGCTGCGCCGGCGCCGGACGGGAACGAAACGCGGCGTGCGCGCGCCGGCCGCAGCGTCCGGCGTCACCCGCTTGCCCGCCCCCACCGGACCAGACGCCGCGCCGGCCGCAGCGTCCGACGTCACCCGCTTGCCCGCTCCCACCGGACCAGACGCCGCGCCGGCCGCAGCGTCCGACGTCACCCGCTTGCCCGCTCCTACCGGGCCAGACGCCGCGCCGGTCGCAGCGTCCGGCGTCACGTGCTTGCCCGCCCCCACCGGACCAGACGCCGCGCCGGCGCGGCGCTACGTGAGCGCGCCCAACCGCGCACCGGAGACGCTGGGGGACGGGAACAACCAACCGGAGCGGCACCTCACGACCCCCGACACCGCGCCGCTGCCGGATGGCGCCTCTCCGCCCACGCCGGCGCGGCGCCATGTGAGCGCGCCCGACCCCGCACCGGAGACCGAACTCGGTGATGCGAGCAGCCTACCGGAGCGGCACGTCGCTGCTCTCAACGCCGCGCCGGCGCGGGTCATCGGCGCGCCCAACCGCGCACGAGAGACAGAGCTCGGTGACGCGAGCAGACTACCGGACCGGCACCTCGCTGCTCTCAACACCGCGCCACTGCCGGACGGCCCGTCACCACGCGCGCCCGCGCCGGCGCGGCGCTACGTGAGCGCGCCCAACGCCCAACCGCGCACCAGAGACAGAGCTCGGTGACGCGAGCAGCCAACCGGACCGGCACGTCACTGCTCCCAAACACCGCGCCGGCGCGGCGCTACGTGAGCGCGCCCAACCGCGCACCGGAGACAGAGCTCGGTGATGCCAACAGCCTACCGGAGCGGCACGTCGCTGCTCTCAACACCGCGCCGGCGCGGGACATCAGCACGCCCAACCGCGCACCAGAGACAGAGCTCGGTGATGCCAACAGCCTACCGGAGCGGCACGTCACTGCTCTCAACACCGCGCCGGCGCGGGACATCGCGCTCAACCACGCTTCGGAGACGGAGCTCGGTGACGCGAGCAGACTACCGGACCGGCACCTCGCTGCTCTCAACACCGCGTCGGCGCGGGACATCGGCGCGCCAAACCCCGCACCGGAGACCGATCTCGGTGATGCGAGCAGCCCGCCGGAGCGGCACCTCACCGCTCCCAACACCGCGCCGCTGCCGGATGGCACGTCACCGCCCGCGTCCGAGCCGGCGCGGGACATCGGCGCGCCCAACGCCCAACCGCGCACCGGAGACCGAACTCGGTGATGCCAACAGCCTACCGGACCGGAACGTCGCTGCTCTCAACACCGAGCCGCTGCCGGATGGCACGTCACCGCCCGCGCCCGCGCCGGCGCGGCGCTACGTGAGCGCGCCCAACGCCCAATCGCGCACCAGAGACAGAGCTCGGTGACGCGAGCAGCCTACCGGACCGGCACCTCACTGCTCCCAAACACCGCGCCGGCGCGGCGCTACGTGAGCGCGGCGATCCGGCGCGAGGTGTGGGCGCGCGACGCCGGGCGATGTGCCTACACCGACGATCGCGGGCGGCGGTGTGCCGAGACCGGGAGCCTGGAGGTGCATCACCGCCAGGCGTATGCCCTTGGCGGGCCGGACACGGCGGCGAACCTCGAGCTTCGATGCGCTCCGCACAATCTCTTGGCGGCCGAGCAAGACTTTGGCCGAACGCACATGGATCGCCGGCGCGGCAAAGCGACGGCCGGTCGCGCCGGCGCGGCACAATCGAGTTGAAGGGCCGAGGCCGAGGCCCTTGGCAGGCTCAGCCGGCAGCGAACCGCTTCGAGACGGCGAGGCTCGCGGGGGGCGGAGGGATTTGGCTGCGGGGAGGACAGGAGTGCACGACCATGTCGAGCAACTCGGTGTTGGCGCACTCGGCCGGCAACACGGGACCGAGGCGGCGAGCGTCGCGCAGCGTCGCCGCGGCTTCGATCGCCGACCGGAACACGACGCGGCGAACATGACCTTCCGCCAGCAGGCTTCCGGCGAGCTCGACGCCGTCGCCGTCGGCCAGCTCCACGTCGAACAGCCCGATCTCGAACGCCACCTTCAGGCGACGAGCGGCGGCGCAGGAGCCAGCGTGGATGACATCGTAGCCGGCGCCGCGCAGAACGAGCGCCGTCTCTCGGGCCTGCAGCTCGTCGTCACCGACGACGAGAACACGTTGCGGGGAAAGCATCGTCTTACCTACATGTCAGCATGAGGGGCGCTCGGTTGGCAAGCTGCTCGTAGGTCTAGGGTGCGACGGCACCCGGCTGATTTTCTGGGGACAACCTGGACAAAACCTGCGCGCGCCCTGTTGTCGACCGGGAACTGCTGCGTAGCTTGCTGCGCACGGGTCGCTCTGCACCCAGGTCGCGGGGACGCGCTCCACCGGCGAACCGCGCGCGGTTTTCGAATTTCCTTGCAGATCGCGCGGCGCCGAACGGCAGCTTTCGGCGCCGCGCGCCAGCGGCCACTCGCTGTTCGTCAGCTTTCGCGCCGCGCGCCAGCGGCCACTCGCTGTTCGTCAGCTTTCGCGCCGCGCGCCAGCGGCCACTCGCTGTTCGTCAGCTTTCGTCGCCGCGCGCCAGCGGCCACTCGCTGTTCGTCAGCTTTCGCGCCGCGCGCCAGCGGCCACTCGCTGTTCGTCAGCTTTCGTCGCCGCGCGTCAGCTGGCATCCCTGCGCGCCAGCTTTCGTCGCCGCGCGTCAGCTGGCATCCCTGCGCGCCAGCTTTCGTCGCTGCGTCAGCTGCCACTCGCTGCGTCAGCTTTGTCGCCGGGCGCCAGCGGCCACTCGCTGTACGCCAGCTTTCGTCGCCGCGCGTCAGCGCGTCAGCTTTCGGCGCCGCGCGCCAGCGGCCACTCGCTGTTCGTCAGCTTTCGTCGCCGCGCGTCAGCTGGCATCCCTGCGCGCCAGCTTTCGTCGCCGCGCGTCAGCCTGCCACTCGCTGCGCGTCAGCTTTCGTCGCTGCGCGTCAGCTTTCGTCGCTGCTCTCGCCGAGCAGCTCCGGCAAGAGCCCCGTATCGGAGCTCAGGCGCCGGACCGCATCGAGCTGCCGCGCGAGCAGCTCGCGGTTGTCGGTGACCGACAGGCTCTGCATTTCGAGCGCGCCGATGCGGTCGTCTGGAGAAAACGCGGGGGCCTCCACCCGCTCCATGCTGAGCTTGTCCGGCGCGTACGTCATGTACTCGGCCTGGGTGTCCATGATCGAGTAGTCGTCGCCGCGACGGAGCTCGAGCGTGACGCGACCGCTGATGGCCGACGCCACCCAGCGCGTGAGCGCGTCCTTGAGCAGCATCGCCTCGGGATCGAACCACTTGCCCTCGTACAGCAGACGCCCGAGCCGCCGCCCGAGCCCGAAGTACAGATCGAGCGTGTTTTCATTGTGCACGGCTGACAGCAGCCGCTCGTAGGCGATGTGCAACAAGGCCATCCCGGGCGCTTCGTAGATGCCGCGGCTCTTGGCCTCGATGACGCGGTTCTCGATCTGATCGCTCATGCCGAGGCCATGGCGGCCACCGATGCGGTTCGCTTCCAGCATCAGCTCGATCGAGCTGCCGAAGCGGACGCCATTCAGCGCGACCGGCACGCCGCGGCTGATCTCGACCGTGACGGTCTCGGGGCGGATGTCGACCTCGCTCTTCCAGTGCGCCACGCCCATGATCGGCTCGACGATGTGCAGCCCGCGGTCGAGGTGCTCGAGGTCCTTGGCTTCGTGCGTGGCGCCGAGCACGTTGGCGTCGGTGCTGTATGCCTTTTCGGTGCTCATGCTGTAGGGCAGCCCGAGCCCCTGGAGGTACTCGCTCATCTCCTTGCGGCCCCCAAAGGCATCGACGAACTTCTGGTCGAGCCAGGGCTTGTAGATCATCAGCTCCGGGTTGGTGAGCACGCCGTAGCGATAGAAGCGCTGGATGTCGTTGCCCTTGTGGGTGCTGCCGTCGCCGAACACGTTCACGTCGTCCTCGCGCATCGCGCGGATGATCGCGGTGGCGGTCACGGCCCGGCCGAGCGGCGTCGTGTTGAAGTACTTTTTGCCGCCGCTGCCCAGGTGGAAGGCGCCGCACTGGATCGCGACGATGCCTTCGCGGGCGAGCGCCTCGCGGCAGTCGACCAGCCGGGCGCGCACGGCCCCGTGGCTCTCGGCGATCGGCAAGATGGCGCGCGGGTCCGGCTCGTCGGGCTGCGCGAGGTCAGCGGTGTAGGCGTACACCTGGAGGTTTTGGCGGCTGAGCCAGGCCACGGCGCAGCGCGTGTCCAAACCCCCGGAAAAGGCGATTCCAAGGCGGGTGCCAGCTTTGGGCAGAGAGCGATAAATGCGGCTCATGGGTGTCGGCTGCCTACCATGCCAGCGGCTGCGGGACACCTCCCCACGAGCGGCCTCCAGCGGATTTGGGGCGGCCGAGCAGGGCGCGCAAGATTGACCTGCACACTCTCGCCGAAGTTTGGCTAAACTCGAGGGACGTGGACGACGACCATACGATTGTGAGGCGCCCGACGGTGCTCACGCAGACCGGTGAGACCAGCGCCTGTCTCATCATTCTGTCCGGCCAATCGGTCGGCAAGATGTTCAAGGTCGATCGCACCAAATACGTCATCGGCCGTGGCAGCGACGCCGACATCCGTCTCGATGACGAGGGGGTGTCGCGCCACCACGCGCAGCTCGTTCAATACGGGCCGGGGGTGGTGTCGATCCGGGATCTGAACTCCACCAACGGCACCTACGTCAACGGCAACCGCATCGAAGCGCATGTCCTGAGCGATGGGGATCGCATCCAGTTCGGCTCGGTGAGCATCCTCAAGTTCAGCCTCAACGACTCGCTCGAGGAGCAGTTTCAGCAGCAGCTCTACGCCGCCGCGACGCGCGACGCGATGACCGGCGCCTACAACAAGCGCTACTTCGAAGAGCAGCTCGGCAAGGACTTCAGCCACGCGAAGCGGCACGAGGACCCGCTCTCGGTGATGGTCGCCGACATCGACTTCTTCAAACAGATCAACGACACCCACGGTCACTTGGCGGGCGACTACGTGCTCAAGCGCCTGTGCGAGGTGTTCAGCGCCTCGATCCGCAATGAAGACGCGCTCTGCCGCATCGGCGGCGAGGAGTTCGCGCTCATCATGCGCGGGACGGACCTGAACGGTGCCGCGGCCCTCGCCGAGCGGCTGCGCGCGGCGATTCAGCAAGAGGTGTTCGACTTTCAGGGCACCAAGATCCCAGTGACCATCTCCGCTGGCGTCGCCACCTATGTCCCCGAGCAGCACACGTCTCCGGTCGTGCTGGTCGAGGAGGCGGATCAGCTCTTGTACGCGGCCAAGCGCGGCGGACGAAATCGCGTCTGCCTGCCGAAGGGGTGACGCCCTCGAGAAATCCCCGCGTCGCGGACCGGCCGGGCGTGCTGCCTGGGTGGGCGAGCGGGCTTGCCAGCGAAGCGGGGCATGGCCACATCGTAGGATGCCATGCACGAAGAGGAGCTCCAGGATCTCTCGCAGTGTGAGGATTGCCGGGTCGAGACGTCCGCGACTTTGTACCGCGGCTACGTCTTCAGCGACGCCGGCGTCCTGTGCTTCGAGTGCGCGGTTCGGCGGGGTGGCGTCTACGACGGCGCGAAAGAGCGCTGGACGCGTGCGCCCGACATTGGGGATCTGATCCACGAACGCCGCCCGGCGCTGTGACCGACGAGCGAGACCCGAGCGTCAGCCTCGGCAGCCACCGGAAGGTGCCTCAGAGGTCGCTCGACCAGGACTCTCCCGTCTCGATGGCGGTCGGATGCTCGGCGCCCAGCCGCCACACGTGCGCCTTGCCGTGATCGATGACGAGGCCGACGCGCAATGTCTCTTCCCCCTGCTTGCCCTGCGCCACGAACTCCGTCCCCAGCGTGAACGCGGCGGCGTTGGCGCTCACCTCGACGCCGGCAGCAAACACGGAGAAGCGTCGCTCCACGACGTCGCTCACCTCGAAGTGGGCTTGACCGGCGGTGAGCACGATCTCGATCACCCCCGGACCCGAGCGGATCAGGTTCAGCTCCGTGGACGAGCCGAGACGAGCGCGTGAGCCGTCCGGCAGCTCCAAGGTCTCGAAGCGCTCCGAGAGCACGATCCCGCCGGCAGACGCCGGGGCCTGGCTCGCGGGGCTCTCGGCAGCGCGCGGCGCGGTCACCCCCAATGCCGCGCCAAGGGCGACCGCGCGGGGCCACCAACGCTTGCGCGCCCGCTGTTTGGCCATGGCCGACGTCCGAGCGACCCGCCGCCAGAGCCGCTGCACGTCGGCGTCGGACAAGGCGGGGACGATCCGGTCGGGGCGCTCGCTCGCGATCATCGAGCGCAGGCTCCGGGAGCGGCGCGGCGCGCCAGCCCGAGCCCCCGTCCGAGCGCAGGCAAGCAGGACGCCCACTGCCAAAACCGACGCGGCCGGCGCGCCCGGCGCCGCGTGGCTTCCTCCAGCAGCGTTGAAAAGCGCCCCGGCGGCCCCTGCTGCTCCAGCACCGCGAACGCCTCGACGAAGACCTGCTCCACGACCCGCAGGGGGTCCCCCTCCCCACCGAGCAGTCGAACGGCGCGCTCATGCACCGCGTGCACGTGCCGCTCGAACAGCGCCTGCTTTGCCCACCACTGGCCGCGACGCGCGGCCGAAATCAGCTCGGCCTCCGGTCGCTCCAAGCTCTTGGGGCGGAGGGCGTGCACCGTTCCCATACTCCAATAAGTCTCTTTAGGGCGCCGTTTGGCTCAGGATCTTTTCGGGCTCGATGACGCGCCGATTCGACTCCTGACGGAAATCATGCCTTCCCCGGCGCCGACATCACCTCTTCGTGCGCTGGTTCACCGCCGCCAAGCCAGCCCCAACGAGACGTGTTTCGGGTGCAGCAGATCGGTTTCAGCGCCAGCCCCGAACCAACGCCCGTCCGGCGGCGACCGCACACAGGATCAAAAAAGGCGCGATGGCGACGAAGCTCGCCGCGCTCGGGCGGAAGGGCAGGAGCTGGCCCAGCAGGCCGGCGGCGGGCCCGAGGAAAAACCCGACCCCAATCAACGATTCGTGCGCCCCGCCGGCGCCCACCGCGGCATTGCCGAGCACCATCGCGTAGTAGATGGCGGCGTAGAAGCTGAGCGCCGACGCCACCCCGAAGAGCACCTCGCCGGCGAGCACGCCGGCGGCGTGCGGGCTCACGAGCAGCAGCCACGCGCCGACGCCCACGCCGAGCAACGCGGCGACCAGTGGCCAGGGACGGCCGCGCCAGCCGGCGAAGTAACCGAGGATCGCGAAGGTCGCGACCCGCACCCAGTCGAGCAACGACGCCGCTACCGTCGCCAGCCGGAGCTCGAAGCCGACGCTCTCGAAGATCCCCGGCATCAGGGGAGCCACCAGGAACATCAGCGAATAACTGCCCAGCATGGTGAACCGGGCGCAGATCAGCAGCGCCGCGTCGCGCCGGACGTGAACCCCCGTGCTCAACGGTTCACCCGGCGACGCGTGGGCGGGCGCTGGCGGCAACCCCGACACCAGCAGCAACCCGGGCAGCGTGAGCGCACCTGCCACCGCGTACAAAAGGGCTGGCCAGCCGCTTTCGATGAGCGGACCGGACGCCGCCATCGCCAGCGGCACGGCCAGCGCCCAGCTCACGTTGAAGCGGCCGAGCACCCGCAGCACCTGCTCCGGCGAGCTGCCCGCGGCGACATAGCTCTCGACGATGGGCCACTGCATGCCGCGCACGAAGCCGATCGCGGGGAACATCGCCCAGAGCAGGGGCACCTGTTCGGGAAGCGCCGCGAGCGCGCCGTGCGCGATGAGCAGGCACCCCATCAGCGAGATCAGGAGCCGGCGCTCCCCGACCCGGTCGCTGGCGGCATGGCTGCACGCGGCGCCCGCCGCGTAGGCGGCGCCAAACGCGAGCGCCAGCCAGAGATTTCGAGCTTGCGAGAACTGCAGCACCTCGTGGGTGAAGAAATAGGCGCCGCGCTCGAGCAAAATGGTCCCGGCGCTCTCGCTGAAGGTCAGCAGCAACAAGCGGGGCGCGGCGACGACATCCTTCGGCACAGAGCGTGTGGTAGCCGTACCCACGAGCGGCGCAAAGCACCTCGTCGGGCCTGCCGCGGCGCCATGGCGCGGCGTTTGTGTGACGACGTCCGCCCCGGAGAGCGGCTCGAAGGGTGGGTGGCGTCCGGGTGACCGCGCTGCGAAAAAACCGCGGGGTGCGCCGGCTTCGGTTAGACTTACAGGTATGCTCTTGCGCCGCTTTGTCCTGCTCACGCTGGCGTCCGGAGCCGCCCTGCTGGCGGTCAACTGCGGCGTCCCAGAATACGTCGATCCCCCGGACGCGGGGATCGGCGGCAGCGGGGGGAGCGCCGCCAGCGGTGGCAGCTCTGGCGACGGTGGCAGCGGCGGCAGCTCCGGTGACGGCGGCAGCTCCGGCGACGGCGGCAGCGGCGGCACCGGCGCCAGCGGTGGCACCGGCGCCAGCGGTGGCAGCGGCGGATCGGCCGGAGCGCTGCCCGCTTGTGAAAACGGGACTCAGGACCCAGGGGAAACGGACCAAGACTGCGGCGGCCCCGACTGTAACCCTTGTGGGTTGGGTGACCGCTGTGAGGTCGACGCCGACTGTGTGAACGACTCCTGCGTCAACGAGCGGTGTCAGAGCGCCACCTGCATCAACGGTGTGCAAGACGAGGACGAGGTCGCTCCCGATTGTGGCGGCAGCTGCGGACTGTGTCCGGAGAACTCGCCTTGCGGGGAGGACGCGCACTGCGAGAGCGGCAGCTGCGAAGGCATGGTGTGCGTCCCGGCCACCTGCAACGACGGCAAGCAGAACCAGGGCGAAGGGGCGGTTGATTGCGGGGATCCCGCCGGCAACTGCGCGCGCTGTGCCGCTGGCACCGAGTGCAGCGACGACGCCCAGTGCGACAGCGGACTGTGTGACGACGGCGCCTGCAGCGAGGCCTCTTGCGAGGACACGATCCAAAACCAGGACGAGACGGACGTCGACTGCGGTGGATCGTGCGGCCCGTGCGCAGACGACCTCCGGTGCGCGCAGCCGCTCGACTGCATCAGCAAGAACTGCAGCACGAACATGCGCTGCGTGGCGGCCGACTGCCAAGACGACATCCTGAATGGAGACGAAACGGACGTCGACTGCGGCGGCACCTGCCCGCTCAAGTGCGACGTGATGGAAAAATGCCGGGTGAACGCCGACTGCGTCGAAGGGGTGTGCATCCAGGGCGTCGACGGGCTCGCCTGCCAGAGCGCGGCTTGTGGGGACGAGGTCGAGAACGGGATGGAGACGGACGTCGACTGCGGCGGTCCGGAGTGTTCGCCGTGCGCGGTCGAGCAGGGCTGCGCGGAGGCACGGGACTGCCAGAGCGGGGTCTGCACGGGCAACGTCTGCCAGCCACCGAGCTGCAACGACGGCGTCAAGAACGGCACCGAGGCCGCCGTGGACTGCGGCGGCGGCTGCCCCACTTTGTGTGACGACGGCGAGACCTGCACCAACAAGACCGACTGCGAGAGCGGCGTCTGCGGCAGCGGTCTGTGCCAACCGCCGAGCTGCGGCGACGGCGTGAAGAACGGAACCGAGTCGGGCGTCGACTGCGGGCGCGCCTGCGCGTCGGAGAGCCCGCCCCAGCGCTGCCCCTCTGGCGGCGGGTGCGCCGTCGGCGCCGACTGCGAGAGCGGCGTCTGCGACGCGGGCAGCTGCAAGGCCCCCACCTGCTCCGACCAGGTCAAGAACGGCGCGGAGACGGACATCGACTGCGGCGGCGCGACCTGCGCCAAGTGCGACACCGGCCGCAGCTGCCTGGCGGAGGGGGACTGCGCGAGCCAGGTCTGCAGCGGGTCCCCCAAAGCCTGCCAGGCGCCCACCTGCAGCGACGGCAAGAAGAACGGCAACGAGACCGACGTCGACTGCGGCGGGTCCTGCCCCAGCAAATGCGGCAACACGCTGCTCTGCAACGGCGGCGGGGACTGCCAGAGCGGCGTCTGCTCGGGCTCACCCAGTCGCTGCCAGGCGCCGAGCTGCAGCGACGGCGTCAAGAACGGCAGCGAGACGGACATCGACTGCGGAGGCGCCGGCTGCTCGAAGTGCGGCGCCCAGAAGGCCTGCCTCGGCAACGCCGACTGCTCGACCGGCGTGTGCACCAACGGCTTCTGCCAGGCCGCGTCGTGCAACGACTCCACCCGCAACGGCGACGAGACCGACGTCGACTGCGGCGGCTCTTGTGCCGACTGCGTCAACGGCCGACTCTGCTCGGTCGCCGGCGACTGCCAGAGCGGTGTCTGCTCCGGCAATCCGCGGCGCTGCCAGGCGCCCACCTGCAGCGATGACGTCCGGAACGGCAGCGAGACCGACGTCGATTGCGGCGGCAGCTGCTCCACCAAATGCGGGACGAACGGGCTGTGCGCTGGCTCCGCCGATTGTGCGAGCGGCGTCTGCAGCGGCGGCCGGTGCCAGGCGCCGAGCTGCAGCGACGGCGTCCGGAACGGCAGCGAGACGGCCGTGGACTGCGGCGGCAGCAGCTGCCCCAAATGCACCACCAGCGCCGCGTGCAGCGTGAACAGCGACTGCCAGAGCGGCGTCTGCAGCGGCTCGCCGAAGATCTGCCAGGCGCCGACCTGCAGCGACGGCGTGAAGAACCAAGGCGAAGGCGACGTCGACTGCGGCGGGCCTTGCAGCGCTCAGCAGCCGTGCGATCTGGGCGAAACGTGCAACGCCCCCGCCGACTGCCGGACGGAGAACTGCGCCGCTGGCGGCACGTGCGAGCTACCGCCGTGTACCTATCGTGTTGCTTACCGGTCGCGGGACACGGCCAGCAGCGACGGCCGTATCAAGCCAAGCGTCACCATCCGCAATACCGGCACCGTGCCTCTGGATCTGACCAAGCTCACGCTGCGGTACTGGTTCACCAACTCAACCGGCGGCAACGCCGGACAGCTGAACTTCGAGCCACTTACGGCACCTTCTCCGCTCAGCGGCCCCTCGGACTACACCTGGGAGTTTGCCGGGACGAATCCGAATGGTCACCTGCTCATCACCTTCAATGCCGGCATCCTGGCAGCTGGTCAGAGCATGACCGCCCTTGATTTCGACATTCACAAGAGCGGCGGCGACAACCAGCTGCTCGAGACCGACGACTGGTCCTACCCCGACAGCGGCAGCGTGACCGACTGGCGAGACCCCTGGCAATACGTGACGCTCTACTTCAACGGCGTGCACGTCTGGGGCTGCGAGCCGAACACCAGCTGCGTGCCTGCCTGCCAATGACGTGCTGAGTCGCAACTCCGCGCCGAGCGCACTTTTTCACACGCAGGCGGTGACACGCTGCGCCATTCGAGAGACGTCGTCGGTCCCCCGTCCGCTCTTCCGCTCCTCCTACGAAAACGAGCCTCGAAGCGAGCGAAGACACGGGAATCCGCCGCGACGAGCTCCGCTATTTTTGTTCACAGGAAGGGCGGGAGGACGGAAGAGTTTTTTGGGAGTTCGACAGTTGAGCCCGACGCGATCCTCGCGTCCGGTAGCCACGACGGTGGCGTGTCGCGCCGCCGAGATCGAAACTCCAGTTGGGGACCGACGACGTCGGTCCCCCCTTCCGCTCGTCCGATCCTTCCTGTGACCAATCTCCAATTTAGACCCGTCGATGCACGACGCGAGCTCGCTGGTGAGGCCCTCTCCCCTGACTCGCACACCCGACCACGCCCGAGCGTGGGCGAAGCCATTCGACAAGCGCGTGAAGCTCGTTTACCGTCGAAAGGCAAGCCGGAAAGGAGCCTGCATGCCGTGCGTGCGCCGACACTGGAGCCTTGGGGTAGCCGCTGCCGTGGTGATAGCTGGCTGTGAAGACCAGCCGCCGGCGGCGCCTCGCGACGACCCGAAACCGCCGGTACAGGCGAGCGCGCGCGCGCCCGCGAAACCCCGGGCGGCCGCGCCGAGGCCGGCGACGTCGGCGGCGGCCAATTGGCGCCCCCAGGACCGCGGGGAGCTGTTGCTCACCGCCGAGCGGCGAGCTCGCATCGAAGCCGCCTTGCCCCACGTCAAGGGCTTCCTCGACGCGCAGCAGCTCGAAGCGGAGCTGTTCGAGAAGAACCTGGCGCGCGGAAAGACCAAGGAAGCCGTCGCGGCCTTCGGCCGCTTGGCGGCCGACCAATGGGTGCTCTTCACCGGGCACCTCGCCAACCCGAAGCCCGAGGGGTTCGACATCGCCGTTCGCTACACGCCGCGGGACGCCAACGATCCGGTCGGGCTGACCAGCACCTGGTTCTTCGTTCACGTGGCCGACGTCGAGGGCTACGATCGGGCCGCGTACCGCACGGGCGATCTCGTGGCCGTGCTCGCTCGCTACGACGGCAAACAGCGCGCCGCCCCTGGCTACGACCTGGTCGCCCTCGACCACTGGAAGCGGACCCGGGACGATCCGCTGTGAGCGGCGCCTGCGCTCAGCCCGGGGGATCGAGATCGTCCGGTCTTTCGAGCGCGACGATGTGGAACGCGGCGGCGCCGGTGGCGTACAGGTGGACCCGGCTTGGCGGCTGCCAGCCGTTCCCCTTCGAGGCGAGGACGTCCACGATGAGGTAGCGGGGCCGCTCGATCGAGGCGCCGGCGACGACCGGCAGCGCGACGCAGGCGCGCGCGCCGGTGAGCGGCCCCTCGACGGGCAGCTGAGTGGCTTGCAGGGGCTCGCCCCAGAACCCGCGCGCGCGGTAGGCGCGGGTGTCGGCGCGGACCGTCGCCGCATCGAGCGCGGCGTCCCTCAAGCACAAGCGCACCGTGTCGCCTTCTCGCGACAGCACGGGCGCGGTCAGCGGCGACAGCCCGAGCAAGTAGCGGGCGAGGATGCGGTCGCGGCGGCCGATCAAGATGCGCGAGAGCTCCTGCTCCAGCAGCGGATCCCGCAAGTCCGTGGTCGCGATCAGCGCCCGCAGGTGCGCGTCCGTGAAGCGAGAGAGGATGCGCGCCATCCAGGCCGCGTCCCGCTCGCGCATGCGGCTGAAGGCGGGGTTCGGGTAGCCTGGCTTCCAGGACGCCGGCTCGAAGCTCTTCACGTCGAAATAGGCGAACACGGGCCCCGACGGGCCGAACGAGGCCCGATCCCAGGGGCGTTCGAGCAGGCCGAGCGTCACCCAATCCTCGAGCACGTCCCCGACGTCCAAATAGTAAGCGTGACCGATCCGGCGCCCGAGCTCGGGCGGCGTCCACAGGCTGCCCAGGCTGTCGCCGAAGTCGAGCACGTTGTGCCGCACGTACCCCTTGCCGGGAGCGGTCTCGATGAAGGTCGACAGGGTGTTCTGCTCGCGGGAGTCGAAGTGGTGGATCCAGGCGGCCAGCACGCGCATGCCGCGCAAATCTCGGCGATCCTCGTGGGGGATCACGTCGTTGGGATCGTCGTCGCGGCGCCCCTCGTACGTCCACGGCCCGAGCGGTTTGCCCTCCAAGAAGAGGCTGGAGCTGGCGCGGTAGCGGCCGTCGCGCAGCTGAATGGCCTTGCTGAAGACCTCATCGAGGTCTGCGGTCGTGAGGGGACGCTCGCGGCCCCGGTCGTCCTCGACGGTCGCGTCCGGTGCGACGCGCAGGATGTCCCGCTCGAAGTACACGACCCGGTTGCACGGGGTGTGATAGCCCGCGGCCCAATACACGCGCGTGCCCAGCACGTCCGCGGCCGTAGGCCGCGGCCCCTGATCGACGCCGTCGAATTTGATGAGGTAGCGCCGATCGTCGGGGCCCTCGATCACGAAACCCGGGTTGAAGCCATCGGGCTTGGCGTCTTTGACGGTCCACGGGCGGTTGGGATCGAGCGGCGGGGTCGTGCAAGGTCCCCGCGCCAGCCGCTCGGGGCTCACGGCGAACATGCCGATGCGGTTTTGAAACCAGCTCGAGTCCGGCACTTCGTCGAGCGCGTTGACGTTGGCGGCCTCGCCCGCGGGATCCACCGCGAAGAACCGCGCGATCGGGCGGAAGAGGGTCTGGTTGGCGGCGTCCCACCCGAACGGCGAATAGTACTCGGCTGGTTTGTCGGAGAACGGGTGCTGGTCCGGGTCCACCCAGAGCGGCGCGGCGCGCGGGTACCGTCGCACGCCGCCCGAGCACGCCACGAGCAGCGCCGCGGCGACGGCGCAACCAAACCCCAGCCGCCGACCGCAACCCTCAAAAGCCACTGGTCGCTCCGAAGACGAGGCGGAGGTTTTCCACGGCGCCGCCGTCCTGAAAGGTCTCCGTGCCGGCGGCCACCAGGACCTCGAACACGTGGTCGCGGGTGCCCGTCGATTGCAAGCCGATGCCGAAGGAGCTCCGGAGGAGCTCCGGATCGAACCCGTCCAGGTGCTCGCCGAACACGTTGCCGACCGAGTAGTGCACGGCGCCGTCCACCCAGACCCAGACCGGCCAGCTATAGGAGAAGCGCGCGGCGAGGGCGCTTCGATCGCGCAAGCGTCCGGGCAAAAATCCGCGCAGCGGACGATCTCCGCCCAGCGAGATCAGCTCCGTGAACGGGATGGCCGGCGCGTCTCCCACCGGGTCGGCGAAATCGGTGATGAGCTGCAGCCCGATCACGCGCTGCCGCGCCGTCAGGTCGACGAATCCGCCGAGGGTCGCGCCGTAACGCAGAAAATGCACGCGCCCCCCACCCGACTCCTCCCGCAGACCTCCGGCGTGCTCAGCGCGCAGCTCGAGCTTCACGCCGCTGCCAGGCGGAGCGACGAAGTTCTCGCCGAGGATCGGGCCTTCCGGGCCGCGCGAGGGCCGGGTGTCGAGCGTGGCGACCAGTCCATGACGGAACAGCGCGTAGCCGTCGGCCAACCCCGCGGGCTCGGCGATGACGCCGCGGTCCAGCGCGCGCTGCAAGCTCGGGTCACCGCAGCAGCGATCCCTCGGGTCGAAGCGAACGTCGCGCACCGCGGCGAAGCTCTCGAACGTGCTGCTCGCCCAAAGCTCCGCGGTGTAGCCGAGCCCGCCTTCGACCCAGCGCTCGCCGAACCGGTATTCGGTGTCGGTCGTGCTGGGGCCGAGGCCCGTGAAGACCCGGTCCGGACGGGTGCTGAGCTCGCCGCGCAGGGCGATGTGGTGGCCGGGGTGCACCTCGAGGCGATCGGTGAGCTGAAACCACCACCAATCGTGCCCCCCGGTGGCGGCGCGGGCGCGCAGCGCGTTGTTGTGCGCCAGAAACTCATTCCAGAAGAAGTAGACGCCGACGCTCGGCCGGAGCCCGAAATCGATGATGCCGGTCGGGATGATCCCGGCGTTCCGATCCGGACCGAACGTGAAGAAATCGACGAGGATCGCGGGCCAGTGGTGCTCCTCGGCCGTCGTGACGATGAACCCGAGCGGGCGCCGCACCACGAACTCGCTCACCAGGTACAGGGGCGAGAGGAGCACACGCGGCACCCAGAGCGCGACATCCCCCGCGGTCGTCGGCTCCGAGAGCCCGTCGTAGTCCGGCCTCGGCCGCTCCGTGTCGCTCGCGATGGTGTCCTGTGGAGGCTCGGAGATGCGATTCACCTCGGGCGCCTGCGGCGCGGCGCCTGGCTCGGGCTCACCTGGCGCGAAGGGCTCGGTCGGCGGCAGGGGCGCGTCGAGCGGAGGCTGCCAGACGGGCTCGCTCGAGCGAGGGACGGGGGCGCCCTTTTCGGCAACGCCTGGCTCGGACGGCTCGGCCGCGGCAGACCCGGCCGCGGCAGGCGACGCGAGCGCCAGGTGGCAGGCCGGGACGGCGAGGAGCAGGGAAACGGGGCGTCGCATGGCGGCTGCCGAGGCGCCGAAGCTAGTGCGGCGCACCCATGGCTGCAACGCCCCGCACGCGCCGCCCCCTTTCGCGCCACGCCGGCCGCGGACGCGGCCGTTCCCTGTCAGGCAGACCCCTTGCGGCGCGACGCCGCGACCGCCTGCGCCTTTTAGCCGCGCAGGTGGGACTTGGGCTTCTGGTGCTGCTCTTCCTCGCTCAGCACCGAGTGCACGAGCATCGCCCCGATGATGGGCAGCAGCCACACCAGCTTGCTCTGCATCACCTTCTGGCTGCGATCGAAGAGTTGGTTCTTCCAGACCCGGACGGTCACCCAGATTTGAAACCCGAGCAGAGCGACGAGGACGACGGCGATCAGAAGTTCGAAGGGACGCATTGGCTGGTGGGAGCGTAACATCTGATGTCGACCCGGCAATCCCGCGCTCGCGTCATTTTCGACGCGGCTGCGCTGCAAATTGCAGGGGCCTTCCCTGCCCTTCGGCGAGCGCGGCTGGCCATCGAGCTCCTTTCAAGCGGCTCGATCGAGCTCTTCAAGCGGCTCGATCGAGCGGCGGCCGTGTTCGAGCGGCGGCCGTGTTCGAGCGGTGGCCGTGTTCGAGCGGTGGCCGTGTTCAAGCGGCGGCCGTGACCCCGGAGGGGGGCGGGGCCGCCGACGTGGACGCACGCTCGCGCAGCAGGTCGACCAGCGCCTGGGCCGGGTGCTGCGGCACGAAGCCACCGAAGCGCTTCACCTGGCTCCGACAGGAGTGCCCCTGCGCGAGAAAGGTCGAGCCGGCGCGCCGCTGCAACAGCCTGCCCCAGCTCATCTCGTAGATGCCGCGGCTCTCGTCGAGGTGGCTCGCCTCGTGTCCATACACGCCGCACATGCCGCAGCAGCCCAGGCTTGGCACCTCGAGCTGCGCGCCGAGCGCGGCGAACACCTGCTGCCAGAGCTGTTGCGACACCGCGAGGCTCGTGCGCTCGGTGCAGTGCGGCAAGAGCACGAACGCGCCCGACGCTGGGGCAGCGCCTCGAAGCGCTCCGCCCACTCGGGGGGCGAGCCACTCCTGCGGTAAGAGCACGCGAAAGCCCGGCTCCTCCCCGAGCTCGTGCGCGTACTCCTCCCGGTAGGTCAGGGTAACGGCCGGATCGACCCCGACGATCGGGATCCCCGTCTCTGCCACGCGGCGCAGAAACGCCGTGTTCTTCCGCACGAGCCGCCCGAAGGCCCCCAAGAAGCCCTTGATGTGCAGGCCTTTGCCGTTGGGGCGGTAGGGCAAGACGAACACGTCGTAGCCCAGCTCGCCCATCAGGTCGTAGACCCCGAGCAGGACCTCCGGCTCGTAGAACGTCGTGAACGCATCCGGCAGCAAGCAGACGCTGTTCTGCTTCTGCGCCTCGGGCAAGGCCGAGAGCTGCTGCAGGTCGAACGCGGGCGCGCGCCGCGCACGCAGCTCGGCCTTGAGACTTCGGCGACTGAGCGGCGGGGTGTCGACGAGCCCCACCACCCGCGCCATCAGCCAGCGCACCAGCCGCCGCTGCATCATCCAGTTGTTGAGCCACGGCCACCACGCCAAGACCACGAGCAGGTGCTCGAGCAGACCGACCAGGTAGTCCTTCAGGGGACGGGCGTAGCGCCCGTAGTAGGCGTGCAAGAACTCCGCCTTGAAGCGCGGCACGTCCACCTTGACCGGGCATTGGGTCGCGCAGGCCTTGCAGCTCAGGCACCCGTCCATCGCCTGGAACACCTCGTGGGAGAAGTCGGGCTCCCCGCGCCGCGCGCGACGGCTGTTGGCGATGCGGGTGAACGCGTCGGCGCCCGGCGCACGCCCCGCTGCGCCGAGGTCGTAGCCCCGCGCCGACAGCTGCCTCAGCCACTCGCGCATGACCGACGCGCGGCCTTTGGGCGAGTGGATGCGATCGCCGGTCACCTTCGACGAAGGGCACATCACGTCGTCGGGGTCGTAGTTGAAGCAGGCCCCGTTGCCGTTGCAGTTGACCGCGACGGCGTACCGCTCGAGCGAGGCCGGCGCGATCTGCCGATCGTAGTGCCCGCGCTTGATGGCATCGACGCTGACCAGGCGGTGGTCCGAATCCAGGGGCACCGCGAGCTTGCCCGGGTTGAGCTGATTGTCCGGATCGAAGGCTCGCTTGATCCGGCACAGATCCGCGAACAGCTCCTGGCCGAAGAACTCCGGGCTGTACTCGCTGCGAAAGCCCTTGCCGTGCTCGGACCACATCACGCCCCCGTAGCGTTTCACCAGCTGCACGACGCGATCGCTGATGGAGCGCAGCAGGCGCTCGTCGTGCTCGTCGCGCAAGTTCAGAGCCGGCCGGACGTGCAAGCAGCCGACGTCGACGTGCCCGAACATGCCGTAGCTGAGGTTCGCCTCGTCGAGCAGCGCGCGGAAGTCGCGGATGTACTCGGCGAGGCGCTCGGGGGGAACGGCGGTGTCTTCCACGAACGGGACCGGGCGGCGCGCGCCTTTGGCGTTGCCCAAGAGCCCGACCCCCTTCTTCCTGAGCTCCCAGAGCGCGGCCGCCTCCTGCTCGTTCTGGGTGACGTGAAAGCCGACCGCGCCGCCGGGGCGACCGAGCTCGGCCTCCAGCTCCGCGACCAGAGCGTCCGCCTTGCGGCGCACCACCGCGGGGTCGTCCGACTCGAACTCCACCAGGTTGACCGCTCGGATGTGCGCGCCCTCGCGGTCGTCGAGCATGGAGGAGACGCGGTGCCAGATCGGATCCTCGCGCGCCAGCCCGATGATCTTGTCGTCGATCGTCTCGATGGCCCCGGGATCGGCGGCGACCAGGCGCTGCGCCGAGCCGAGCGCGGTGTCGAAATCCGCGTACTTGATGGCGATGAGCTGCTTGTGCCGCGGGATGGGCACCACCCGCAGCACGGCTTCGGTCACGAAAGCCAGCGTCCCTTCCGAACCGGCGATCAACGGGTTGAGGTTGAACGGCGCGTCCTCGGCTGGCTGAACGTGGGCCAGGTTGTAGCCGGTCAAGAAGCGCTGCAGCGTGGGGAACTGGCGTTCGATGAGCTCGCGCTTCTGGTTGACGACGGCGTGCACCTCCCGGTGCACCTGACCGACGAGGTCGTCTTGGCGCATCACCCGCCCCAGGTCCCCCGCCGAGAGGGCGCGCGAGGTCCAGTCGGCGCCGCCACGAAACACCAGCTTCAGCGCCTCCAGGTGGTTGCTCGTCTTGCCGTAGATGCGGGAGCCCTTGCCGCAGGCGTCGGTGGCGATCATGCCGCCGATGGTGGCCCGGTTGCTGGGCGACAAGTTTGGCGCAAAAAACACCCCGTGCGGCTTGAGATAGCGGTTGAGCTGGTCGAGCACCACGCCCGGCTGAACCCGCACCAGCCCCCGCTCGAGATCGAGCTCCAGGATGCGGTTCATGTGGCGCGAGAGGTCGACGATCACGCCGCCGCACAGGGATTGACCGTTGGTGCCCGTGCCACCGCCGCGGGGGCTCAGCTGCACGCCGCGAAAGCGCGGCTCCGCCGCCAGCCGCAGCAGGGTCACCACGTCAGCGTGGTTGCGGGGGAACACGACGGCCTCGGGGACCAGCTGGTAGACGCTGTTGTCGGTGCCCGCGACCAGGCGCTGGGCGTAGTCCGTCTGAAGGTCGCCGTCGAAGCGGGAGCTTCGGAGCGCCTGCAGAAAAGCGCGGTAGAGGGGCGCGAGGCCAGCGTCGCTGTCGAGGCGCGGGATCATGCCCGGTGGCGTATACCCCAACCACCGATGAATTCCAGCTCTCGCGCGCCCACCCCCGGCGCGCGTCACTCCTTGGCGTCGAGGAGCACCCAGCCGAGCTCTGCGTTTTGCACCACCGGCGCCGCGCTATCCAGAGGGGGCGCTTGATCCACTCGCATCGTAAACCCGAGGTGGGGGTATCCGGCTGGGAAGCGCGCCGCCTCCACGGCGCGTTCGTAGCAGCGGGCGAGCTCGGCGTCCTTCGGCTCGGTGACGGCGCGCACATGGATCGGGTTGCCGAGCGCCGACAGCTCCCAAATCACTTCGCCCCGGCTCGGCAGACCCGCCTCGGCCGTGGCCGAGCGCTCGTAGCAGGCCCGCTGAGACGGCTCGAGCTCCGCGGTGCGTTGCTGCAGCTGCCGTTCGATGTCCGGCGACGCCCCCGCGCACGCGAGCACCACCCACGACGCGCCCAAACAGGAGGCTAGAGCGCCGATCAGTTTGCCAGACCGGAGATCCCGATGCATCGGGGCCCCCCCGCGGGTGAGGGCCCCGCTGCATCGGGAAACCCGCTCCTATGCTCCCGGCT
>JAEZYZ010000456.1 GCA_023418705.1 Pseudomonadota bacterium
TCCTCCGGCGGCGCGGCAACCGGGGGCGCGGCGACTGGGGGCGCGTCCTCCGGCGGCGCGGCGACCGGTGGTGGTGGTACCGGTGGTGGTGGCACCGGTGGCGGAGACACCGGGGGTGCTTCGAGCGGCGGCAGCGCTGGCAGCGCTGGTGCTCCTGGCGGCAGCGGGGGCATGGCAGGCGCCAGCCCGGGCGCTGCTGTGCCCAGCAGCGGCTGCGGTGTGGCCGACGGCAAGGCCACGCTGACGGCCGGCGGCTCGTCGGTCGGAGGAGGGCTGCCCACCTCCACGCGGCTCACCATCTCGAGCGGCGGATCGAACCGCGACTACATCATCGACATCCCGGCCGACTACGACCCGAATAAGCCCTATCGCCTGATCTTCTCCTGGCACCAGGCATTTGGCTCTGCCAATGGCAACGCGGTCGGCCAGTACCCCGCCTTCAATGGCCCCAACTTCGACGCGCAGAACTACGCCTTCTTCGGCCTGCACCGCGAGGCGACGGCGGCCAACCAGCCCGCCATCTTCGTGGCGCCCCAGGGCATCGGTGATTTTCCCTGGAGCTACGATCGGGACGTTCAGCTCTTCGACGATCTGCTCGCCCGGGTCACCTCGAACCTGTGCATCGATGAGAGCCGCGTCTTCACCACGGGCTTCAGCTTTGGGGCGATGATGAGCCACGCGCTCTCAATCGGGCGTGCGTCGAAGCTGCGCGGCGCGGTGACCATGGCACCGGCCAACTACAACTTCACGCAGCCGCCCAACCAGCCCGAGTCGATCGCCTATTTCGGCATCACCGGCATGGGGGACACCACCTGTCGGTGGGTCAACGATGACGGCAACCAGACCGGCGGGAAGTACTGCGTCCTCACGCACGCCCAGGACAACGGCTGCACCATCCCGGGCGACATCGTGACGGCAATGAACGGCAGCAACAACCATGTCTGCTACGATTTCGAAGGCTGCGACGAAGGCTATCCGGTCAAAGTGTGCACCTTCGACGGCGGTCACACTCCCTCGAGCATCAGCGACGGGATGTCGAGCGGAGACGACGGCCGCCTGGCCTTCATCCCTCCGTTGGCCTGGCAGTTCATCTCCCAGTTCTGAGGGCAGCCGCCGACAGCCCAACTCGTGGGTCGTTGCCGCCAGCATGGCAGCCCTGCGCGGTGGAAAGAGCGTAGGGTAGCGCCGCTACCAGGGCACGCCTCGAACCAGCAGGACGCCGGCGGCCACGAGGATCAGCGCCAGGACGACGTTGACGCGACCGAGCAGCGAGGCGCGGCGGCGCTCGAGCTGGGCCTGCGCCGAGTGCGGGCCGGCGGCGATCGCCCGGGTCGCGCGCGGGCCGACGACGAAGTCGTGGACGGCGCTCACCATGAGGACGAGCAAGAACGCGCTCAGCTTGACGACGACGGTCTTGCCGAACGGAGAGCCCAGCCAGTCGGCGCTGGCGAAGTGCGACAGGCGAACGCCGCGCACCCATAGGTTGAAGGTCCCGGTGACGAGCACCAGTCCGAAGCAGACCCAGCCGACGTTGCGGAAGCGCTCGCCGGTCTCCCGCAGAAAGATCCCGGCGTTCGTTCGGCCGCCCTTTCGCAGCCAGGGCACGACCACCAGGACCAAGAACAGCATGCCGCCGACCCAGACGGTGGCCGCCAGGATGTGAACCCATACCGAGAACAGATAGAGCGCGTGCATGGTCAGGAGGGCGCGAGGCCCCCGCGGGCGCCCGTCGAGCTGGGCGCGGCGCCGGGGCCGTCGTCGACCGCAGGCGGATCGGGGTCGACCAGGTGTTGGATCGTGCGTGCTTGGTCGATGTTGGCCAGGACGACCAACACGTCGTGCGCGTCGATCGCGGTCTGCCCGTGTGGGACGATCGCCTCGCCGCTGCGCAAGATCTTGACCACCAGCGACCCGGCGGGGATGCCGAGCTCGGCGAGCCGCTGGCCGACGGCGGGCGACGCGGGCGGGATCGGGATCTCGATGAAGCGCGTTGGTAGGGTGCCCGGCTCGCCTTGTCGCGCGTCGAGGATCAGCGCCTCGGTCTCGATGGCGCTCACCCCGGACGTGAGCAGCATGAACCTGGCCATCGCGTACGCTAGCTCGACGTCGCCCCGCACGAGCCGGGTTCGCGGCAGGCCTGACAGGGCGCTGAGCAGCGCGCCATGGTGTACGCGAGCGATCACGTCGAGCTCGGGGTTCATGCGGTGCGCGTGCTCGATCGCCCGGCGAACGGACACGGGCTGCGTCGAGGTGACGAGGAGCAGCCGCGCGTGCTCGATGCCGGCCTGTTCCAGGAGCGCGGGGTCCTCGCCATGGCCGTGCAACACACGCACGCCCTGACCGCGTAGGGCGGCCACGGTCGTGGGGTCCTGTTCGATCACGACGAACGGGATCTCACGCAGCCGCAAGAACCGCGCGAGCACGCTCCCGACGTCTCCGTGACCGAGGAGCACGACGTGATTGGAGAACGGTCGATCGCTCCTGGGCTCGGAAGGCTCGGCGGGTTCCGCGTGCGTCTCGGGCTCCTCCGCCGTGGCGGGTCGGTCAAACGGCTCGAGCAGCGCCGCGCGCACCTCGGCCTCGTCGTCGGCGTGCGCGAGGACCGTGACCTGGTCCCAGCCGAGCAGCCTGGTGTTGCCGGTGGGCGCGACGACCTGGTCACCGCGTGTGATGAGGGTGAGGATCGCGCCTGGAGGCAAGCTGAGGTCGCGAATGCGTGGTCCGGGTCGACCTTTTGGGTCTGGCAGATCGACGACCACGAGGTCGAGATCACTCCGGGCCATGGTGACGAGCTCGAGCCCGTAGCGCGGCTGCGGGCGGGACGGCGTCGACAACCCGAAGCGCCGCGCCAGCACGCCGAGGCTCGACCCCTGAACGCCGATCGACAGGACCACCGCGAAAAACACGAGGTTGAACACGTCCTGCCCGGCCGGGATCCCGGCGGCCATCGGGTAGGTCGCGAGCACGATCGGGACGGCGCCGCGCAGCCCCGCCCAACACATGAAGTGCCGTTCCTTGGCCGTGAACCCCATCCAGAGCGTGCCCAGCCACAAGGCAGCCGGGCGGGCGACGAACGTCAGCACCAGGAACAACACGATGCCGTCGAGCCACAGAGCGCTCCACTGGCTCGGGAAGACCAAGAGCCCCATCATCACGAACACCCCGATGTTCGCGATCATCGACAGAGCGGCCGAAAAGTTCCGGATCCCCTGTTGGTAGATGAACTTCCGGTTCCCCATGACCAGGCCCGCGGTGAAGACCGCGAGCATCCCGCTCGCCTTCGCAGCCTCTGCCAGGCCATAGGTCAGCGGCACCGCGGCGACCAGGAGCACATAGTAGTAGCCGCGGTCCTGCGGGTTCAGGCGGTTGAAGATCGCGAGGGCGGCGTGCGCGAGCAACCAGCCGACCACCGGCCCGGCGACGAACTTCCACACGAACACGGGCAGGATCGTCCAGTCCAGCCCCGTGCCGGCGGTGAACGCCTCGACGACGACGAGGGTGAGGAGGATCGCCATCGGATCGTTCGCCGCGCTCTCGATCTCGAGCGTGGAGGCGAGCCGCGGTTGAAGGTCCTGGCGACGGAGGATCGAGAACGTGGCGGCCGCGTCGGTCGACGAGATCACCGCGCCGAGCAGGAGCGACAGCTCGAAGGACCAACCAAGGCCGAGGTGCAGGGCGCCGAAGGTCACGGCCGCCGTCAGCACGACACCCCAGGTCGCCATCCCGCCTGCCGGGAGCGCCACCGTCCGCAGGACCGTGCGTTTGGTGACGAACCCACCGTGGAACAGGATGAACACCAGGCTCGCGTTGGCGATCTGGTTGGCCAGGTCGACGTCGTCGAAATGCCACAGCCCGAGGACATCGCTGCCCGCCAAGAGCCCAAGCCCCAGGGCCACGAGGATGACGGGCACGCTGAACCGATCGAGCCAGACGGCGGCCACGACGATGGCCAGCAACAGCAACGGACCGAGGACGTAGACCGTGTCCATCAGCGCTTCATTCGGAGACGTGCGGGCGGCGCGGCGCTGCGCTCCCTTGCTCGACGAGGACGTCCGTCACCTCGGCGAGCGGCTGGGTGACACGCCGGAGACGATCGTTCTGGACTCCACGCTGCGCGCACGTACACACACTCTCTGTTCCCGGGATCTTCGTCGCGTCGGCGATGGCGGCCCGATCACCTTGCGTCCTGGGGCGGTCGGCGGCACCGTCGGCGGCGATTTTGCACGAATCCCCCTCACGGGCCAGCAGCTTTGGCGGGTGAGGGGCCGTTGCCCGTGGCCCGTTCGGCCGCCGCTCCGGTGCCCAGTCCGGCATCACCGGGTGCGTGAGGCGAGCCGAGGCTGGCGCAGTGACCGGCGTGGCGGTCCCGATTCATCGGGATCTGCGGACCGCCAAGACGGCCCGGCGCCACTCCCACGGCAGCACACGTTCGCGCCGCCGCTCTTCGTCCAGGTGGTGGGCCCGCGCCGAGAGCAGATCGTGAAGCGCTATTTTGCCCACGAGCTGGCGGGAGTTGGCAGGGTTGACGACCAAGAGGCGGGTGACCCCCGCCTCCGCCATGTGCTGCGCTACGGTGCGCAGCGTCTCATTCGAGCACACGCTGGCCGCTGGCGATTTTACCAGGCTGCCGAGCGGCCGATCGCGAAGCGTTGCATCGCGGTCCCACGCGGACAGCTCGGCGAAGGTCGCGGCGCCCACCAGCAAGCCGTGCTCGTCGAGCACCGGGTAGAGGTGCTGGCTGCGGTCGTCGCGCGGCGCGTCCACCTGGGCCGCGGCGTCGCGTAGTGGGGTGCCGGCCAGCAGGACCCGGACGTCGCTCTTCATCACGTCGCGAGCGAACAGGATCTCGAGCACATCGGTGGCGTACTCGCGGCTGACGTGAAAGCCGCTGCGCGCGACCTTCTCCGTAAGGATGGACCGGCGCAGCACGAGGACGGTGAGGCCGTGCGCGACGGAGACGGCGATCACCAATGGCAGCACCATGTTCAGGTCGTGCGTCAGCTCGACGGCGAAGACGACCCCCGTGAACGGCGAGCGCATCGTGCCGCCCAGGATCGCGCCCATGCCCACGAGCGGCCAAAACCCCACGCCGGCGCCAGGAAAGATCTGCGCTTCGAGCGCGCCCAGCGCGCCGCCCAGCATGAGCAACGGCGCGAGCACGCCGCCGGATGTCCCCGAGCCGAGCGCTACCGCCCAGATGGTCGCCTTGACCAGGACGAGCACGAGGATCGCCCGCACCGTGAACGTGTCGGCGAGGAGCCCGCCGATCACATCGTACCCGACGCCGAGCGACTGGGGAGACACCAGCCCACCCACGCCGATCACCAGCCCGCCGACCGCCGGCCACCACATCCAGTGCAGCGGGAGTCGCTTGAACAAGTCCTCGAAGGCGTACACGGCCCCGGTGAGCGCCGCCGACAACAGCCCGGCGCCCACGCCGGCGAGCACACAGCACACCAGGATGGTCGTCCCTCCGTACGCGGGGTGTGGCGCCATTGGAAAGAGCGGGCCGGATCCGAGCACGAAGTGGCGCGCGGCCGCGGCGGTCGCGCTGGCCAGCGCCCCCGGCACGAAGCTCCGCGGCTTCCACTCGAACAGGAGCAGCTCGACGGCGAGCAGGATCGCGGCCAGCGGTGTCGCGAAGGTCGCCGACATGCCGGCGGCGGCCCCCGCCACGAGCAACGTCTTGCGCTCGGCGGCGGTGAGGGAGAACAGCTGCGCGATGATCGAGCCGAAGGCGCCGCCGGTCATCACGATCGGTCCTTCGGCTCCGAAGGGGCCGCCGGAGCCGATCGAGATCGCGGAGGCGAGGGGCTTCAGGACGGCGACCTTGGGCTGGACCCGGCTGCCCCGGGTCAGGATCGCCTCGAGCGCCTCGGGGATCCCGTGGCCGCGGATGCGGTCGGAGCCAAACCGCGCCATCAGTCCAATCAAGAGCGCGCCGACGACCGGAACCACGACGCTGAACCCGCCCAGCGAATGCTCCGCGGGGGAGGCCTCCGCGAACGACAGGCGCCCAAAGTAGAAGATGTTGGTGAACAGCGCGATCAGGCGCAAGAGCGCCCAGGCCACCCAGGTCGACAGCGCTCCGATCGCGACCGCCACCACCGAGATGAAGACCATGCGCCAGCTGGCGGTGAAGTCGCCGAGCGCCAGCGGCTCGACCGCAGCGCTGGCGTGGGGAGCGGTTTCGTGTGTTGGATCAATGCCCACGGCGGGTTCTCCTGCTTGGCTCGTCGTCGCTGCCCCGGCTGGGCTCGTCGACGAAGAACATGGGGGGCGCGCCAGCGTCGGCGCCCACGTTATGGACCACGGTCGCGAGGTCGGTCGCGAGCCGCTTCAGCCGCGCCGGGGGGAGCGCGCGCAGGGCGTGCACCAGGCGCGCCTGGAACGGTTCTCCTGCCCGCGATAGGATCCGCTCGCCCCGCGCCGTCAGCGAGAGCTCGGTCCGGCGAGCGTCTGCTGCGTTTCTTCGGCGAGCGATCAGGCCACGCTCCACCAGTCGAGACACGACGACCGATACGGAGCTCGGATCGGTCAGGGTGCGCTTCGACAGCCGCCGTATCGAGCACCCCGGCTCCGCCGCGACCTCCCGCAGCACGAACAGCTGAGCGCCGGTGATGCTCAGGTCCCGCTCGACGGAGTGCGAGGTGACCCGCAGGGCGCGGACGAGCCAGCGCAGGTTGTCGAGGACGCTCGCGGCGTCGTCGTCCTGGGCCTCGGCCAATTGCATGGGACCCCATGTATCACGAGCGGGCCCCACGTGCGAGCAGCCAAGATAGCCGCCTCGGCCCAACGGGGCGTGTTGACGCGTCGTGGCTACTCGGAGGCCTTGGCGATGCGCGCATTGGCCGCCTCGGGCGCGCTCTGGCACTCGAGCAAGGCGGTCAGGATGAGCGGGGCCACGATGGTCGCGTCGGACTCGATCACGAACATGGGCGTGCTCTCGGTGAGCTTGTCCCAGGTGATCTTCTCGTTCGGCGTGGCGCCGGAGTAGCTGCCGTACGACGTCGTCGAGTCGCTGATCTGGCAGAAGTACGCCCAAGGCTTCACCGGCTTCTGTAAGTCGTGCTTGATGGAAGGCACGACGCAGATCGGAAAATCGCCGGCGATGCCGCCGCCGATCTGGAAGAAGCCCACCCCGGCGCCCTCCGACAGCTCCCGATACCGATCGTACAAGTCGACCATGTACTCGATGCCGGACTTCACGACGGACGCGCTGCAGTCGCCGGTGCCAACGTAGCTTGCGAAAATATTTCCGAACGTCGAGTCCTCATAGCCGGGGACGACGATCGGCAGGTTGGCGTGCGCCGCGGCGAGCAGCCACGAGCTCTGCGGATCGCCCTCGTAGGCGTCCTTGGGGATGGCTCGGATCACGTCGTAGAAGTACTCGTGCCAGAAGCGCCGCTCGCCGGCCTGGCTCGCGTTCTTCCACATCGGGACGATGAGCTTCTCGACCGCACGGAACGCCTCGTCCTCGGGGATGGACGTGTCGGTCACGCGCCGGATCCGATCCTCGAGGATCTTCGTGTCGTCGCTCTTGGTGAGGTAGCGGTAGTCGGGGAAGTCCTTGTAGCCGTGGTGCGCGACGAGCCGGAACAGAGACTCCTCGAGGTTCGCACCGGTCACCGACATGCCGTGGATCAGGCCAGCACGGATCGCGGGCGCGAGCGTGATGCCGAGCTGGGCGGACGACATGGCGCCCGCCATGGCCCAGTACATGCGGCCGCCGTCCTGGATGTGCTTCCAATAGGCCAGCAGCGCATCTCGCGTCTGGCGGGCGTTGAAGTTCTTGTAGTTTTTGAGGATGAAATCGAAAACAGGGAGCTCTGATGATGCCACGGGAGACCTCCTGCGGAGTCGGTCAAGCTCGGGAGGTGACGTGCTGGACGAAACGGCCCGAGGGCGCCCTACGGCCGCGACATTTCGTCGTGCCGCCATCGAGGCGCCGGGTGGCTGTCGAGCCTGATAGCACGGATCGGGGAAGCTGCGGGGGCTCCGCCAGACCCCGGCGCCAGCGCCGCAACGGGAGGCGAGCGAAGCGCGCGCCGAGCGCCGCGCACGCCGGCTTGGAGCTGATTTAGCGCGCTTTGGAGGTCGCCGGATCGCTTGCGTCGCGGGAGACCCCGCAGGTCGGTCTGCGCCATGGGAGGCTCGGGCGCCGCGACCCCGCGTCCTCTCGTCAGCGGTAGACCAAGCCGCCGTCGATCATGACCGCCTGGCCGGTCATGTAGTCCGAGTCCGGGCCGGCGAGGTACGAGACGAAAGCCGCCACGTCCTCGGGCGTCTGGGCGCGCCCGAGCGCGATGCCGCTCACGTACTTTTCGAAGTTCTCGCCCAGCTTCGCGCCGGTGAGCTCGGCCATCCGCCGATCGATCTCCTTCCACATGTCGGTGCCCACCACGCCCGGGCAGTAGGCGTTGACGGTGATGCCGGCGTGGGCGAGCTCCTTGGCGGCGGCCTGGGTGAGGCCTCGCACCGCGAATTTCGTGGCCGAATAGACGCCGAGCATCGGGAAGCCCTCGTGTCCAGCGATCGAGGCGGCGTTGATGATCTTCCCCTTCTGCTTGCGCGCCTTGAACTTCTTCGCCGCCGCCTGGATGCCGAAGAGGACGCCATAGACGTTGACTTTGAAGATGAGGTCGAGCTGCTCCGGCTTCGTGTCCATGAGCGGCTCGATGAGGGCGATGCCCGCGTTGTTCACCATGACGTCGAACCCGCCGAGCTCTTTCTCCGCGTGGTCGACCGCCGCGAAGACGTCCTGCTGCTTCGTCACGTCGGCCTTGAAGGTCGTCGCCTTGCGGCCCTTCGCGCGGACCTCGTCGGCGACCGCCTTCATCTTCTCTTCCTTCAAGTCGACGATCGCGATGTCCGCTCCGTCGTCCGCCAGGCGCAGCGCGATGCCTCGGCCAATGCCCTGCCCAGAACCGGTGACCAGCGCGACCTTCCCTTTGATTGCCATGACCTTCTGCCTCCACGGCGGAAGCTAGGCACCGGCGGCGGCGCGTCAACCAAGGAGGGGTAGCGCCCCGCTCCGTTTGCCAGCCGAGCGCCCCGATTCCTCGGGGAACCCACAGCTTTGCTCGCGGATGGGTGCTCTAGCTCTAGATCGTCTGATTTTCCGCGACGAACGGTTTGCGCAGCCAACCGTTCGTCGATCTAGCGCGACACCGCGGCCCGACCGGAGAGGCGGCGTGCGACGCCGTGCCAGGCGAGGCCGACTGCGATGAGGCCGAGACCCGCAACCCAGATGGCCGGCTCGACCCAGAACGCCAGGCCCAGACAGCACGCCAGGCCCGCTGCCGGAATCCACGGCGGGTAGAGCCGGGTTTCCGCGGGGAGCCGCAGCGCGGCCAGGTTGGTGAGCGCGTAGTACACGAGCACCGTGAAAGCACTGAACGACCAGGTCGTCTTGACGCTGCCGATCGCGGCGAGTCCCGCGGTGATGGCGCCCACGAGCAGGACGGCCGCCACGGGTGACGAGGTCTTTCGATCGACGCGCGCGAAGGCGCCAGGCAGGTCGCCGCGTCGAGCCATCGCCAGGACGACCCTGGACAGCCCCAGCAGCAGATTCAGCAGCACGCCGAGCATCGCCGTGACCGCGCCCCCGGCGACGAGCCAGGCGACGCCCGGGACATCGAAGCCACGCGCGATGACCTCGAGCGGCGCGGCCGCTTGATGGGTGGCCGCCGCCAGGCCGCCCGCACCCGCCGAGGCCACGGCGACGAAGGCGACCAGCGCGTAGATGGCAGCGGTCGCCACGAGCGTCACGATGATCGCGCGTGGAATGCTGCGACCTGGGTCGTGCACCTCCTCGCCCAGGGTCGCGATGCGGCCGTAGCCGGTGTAGGCGACGAACATCAGCGCCGTGGCGTGGAGGAGGCCCGGCGCGCCGCTGCCTTCGCCGACGCTTGGGAAGAAGGGCGTGAGGTGACCGGAGACTCCGGCGAGCGCTGACGGCAGGCCGAACACCACGAACCCGGCGAGCGCCAGGAGCGTGAGCGCGACGATGATCGTGTTGGCTCGGTTCGAGCGGCGGATCCCGCCGGCGACGATGGCCGTGAGGACCACCACGCCCGCCAGCGCCAGCGCGACGCGATACCCGGAGGTCGAGGAGCCCGCGGCGGCGAGGATGTAGCCGGCGAGGCCGAGCGCCGCGGTCGCTGCGGAAGCCGACTTGGCGCAGAGGAACATCCAGCCAGCCGTGAACCCCAGCGCCGGGCTCAAGTAGCGGTAGCCGTACTCGTAGGTCCCGCCGCTCACCGGGTGACTCGCGGCGAGCTGGGCGCTCGACAGGCCGTTGAACGTCGCGACCGCGGCCGCGACCGCCACGGCGAGGATCACGGAAGATCCGGCGACGCCCGCGGCGATGCCGATGCTCACGAAGATGCCGGTGCCGAGGATGGAACCCAGGCCCATCAGCACCGCTCCGGGCACGCCGACCATCCGCTCGAGCCGGGGCCTGGCGCTTGCGTCCCTCTTCGTTGCAACAAAGGCCTTCATGGGTCGAGCCTGCGCGCGAGACGCCGATCCAGCGCCCACGGCCCCGAGCCCACGATGAGGAGGAACAGCGAGCCGAGGAGCATCGCGAAGTCCGTGCGGGCTTCGTGCGCCATGCTGAAGAAGCCGTAGGACGACAGCGACTTGAGGCTGAAGCCCAAGAACCCATGTCCTAGCAGGATGGGGATCTTGGTCGACACGATCGCAACGAGCATGTCGATGATGAGGGGCGCCGCGGCGAGGCGCGTCAGAAGCCCGACGAGCAAGAGCACCCCGCAGGCGATCTCGACGCCACCCACGAACGGCCCCAACACCTCGGGAAAGGGAAGGCCGATCTTCACGAAGCGACCGGCACCGCGCGCTGCTGGATCGACGAACTTCTGAATGCCCTCCGACAGGAACACCGCGCCGACCATCACCCGGATCAGGATCGTGGCGGCGGGGGCGTGCGACTGGGTGAGGCGCGCGATGGGGTTCATCAGTTCACGTGGCGATGGCGGCCGAGGCGAGGAGTCGGCGGCAGCCTACCATTCGGGTGCCCCGAATCGTCAGGGGGGAGCCGATCGAAAAAGCCGAAGGAACGCGCTTGACAGTGCCCGTGGATCGTCTTAGTTAACCATCAAGCTAATTAACCGATTGGCGAAATAAAGAGAAAGGATCGAGGACCACCATGAGCCAAGCCGCCGCCGAACAAAAATGGGCCCTGGACCGGGAAATCGTGATCACGCGGGTGTTCGACGCGCCGCGCGAGCTGGTGTTCGAGGCCTGGACGAACCCGGAGCACCTCGGCCGCTGGTTTGGGCCGAAGGGCTTCAGCCTGACGACGCACGAGATCGACGTGCGCGTCGGTGGCCGGTGGCGCTTCGTGTTCAACGCCCCCGACGGCAGGGCGTACGGCAACCGCATCGTCTTCCTGGAGGTGAAGCGCCCCGAGCTGCTCCTGTTCGATCATGGATCGGATCGCGACGACGACCCCGAGCGGTTTCGGGTCACGGTGACCTTCGACGAGCAGAGCAACGGCAAGACCGTGGTGACGCTCCGGCAGCTCCACCCGACGAAGGAGCTGCGCGAGCAGAAGATCGCGTTCGGGGCGGTGGAGTACGGCAATCAGACCCTCGACAAGCTGGCGGCCTACCTGCCTGGGATGTGAAGGTGGCGCCCGACCCTCTGAGCACGACCTTTGCGGCCCTGGCGGATCCCACACGCCGCGCCATCTTGGCGCGGCTCGCCCAGGGGTCGGCCACGGTCAAGGAGCTGTCGGCGCCCTTCAGCATGAGCGCTCCGGCGATCTCCAAGCACCTGCGGGTGCTGGAGCGCGCCGGGCTGATCCGTCAAGGCAGGGAGGCCCAGTGGCGTCCCTGCCAGCTCGAAGCCGCGCCCCTCAAGGCCGTGGCCGACTGGACAGAGAGCTACCGGCGCTTCTGGGAGGAGAGCTTCGATCGCTTGGGCGACTACCTCGACGAGCTCCAGCAGCGCGCGCCCGCCAGCAAGCCAGCCCGCAAAACGCAGGGCAAGCCGCGCCTCAGGCGGAGCCGCCGCAAGCCGAGCCGATGAGGATCGGTGCTCTAGGCAGCGCCGCCGATCAGCGGTTCGTCGTCCGTCGCCTCGGCCAACGTGCGGCGCAGCAACGGGCCGATGGTCAGACCTTGGGCGACGATCGACACGACCACGACCACGTAGGTGATCGACAGGACGATCTCGCGCTCGGCGACGGGGACGCCCGAGACCACTGATGGGATCGACAGGGCCAGCGCCACCGAAACGCCGCCGCGCAGCCCGCCCCAGGTCAGGATGCGGATCGCCCCCTTGGTGAACACCCGGCGCCGGCGCATCAGCCTCACCGGGAGAGCCACCGCGATGAAGCGCGCCAGGATCACGATCGGGAACGCCAGCAGGCCGGCGATCAAGCTCAGGCCGCTGAACGAGATGATCAACAGCTCGAGGCCGATCAGGACGAACAGCACCGCGTTCAGGATTTCGTCCATCAGCTCCCAGAAGTCGTCCAGGTGCTCGCGCGTCTTCTCGCTCATCGCGCCGCCGCGTGCCTCGTTGCCGATGTAAAGGCCAGCGACGACCATGGCGATCGGCCCCGAGACGTGCAGCGCGTAGGCGAGCGCGTAGCCACCGGCCGCGGTCGCCAGCGACAACAACACTTCGACTTTGTAGTCGTCCACCCGGCGCAGCATCAAGAGCGTGATCGCGCCGAGCACGAACCCGTACACCGCGCCGCCGATCGCCTCCTGCAAGAACAAAAGCGAGAGGTGCGGCAAGTCGAAGCCCGTCCCGCTCGCGATCTCGATCAGGCCGAAGAACGCCACCACGGCGACGCCGTCGTTGAACAGCGACTCGCCGGCGATCTTCATCTCCAGCGCCTTGGGCGCCCCCACGTGCTTGAGGATGGCCAAGACCGCGATGGGATCGGTGGGCGAGATCAGCGCGCCGAAGATCAAACAATAGATCAGCCGCACCTCGACGCCCATCAACGTGAACAGCCCGTAGGTCATGCCGCCGACCATCAACGTCGACATCAGGACGCCCGCGGTGGCCAAGAAGCCGATCACGGCGCGCTGCTTCCGGAGCTCGGCGAGGTTCACGTGCAGGGCCGCGGCGAACAACAAGAAGCCGAGCATCCCCTGCATCACGGTCTTGTTGAAGTCGATGCCGGCCAGGTACGCCTGGGCCCGCGCCTCCACCGCAGGGAACAGCTCACCCACGGCCACGAGCACCAGCGAGCTTGCCATCGCGATCAACATCAGGCCGATCGTGGTGGGCAGCTTCAAGAGGCGGTGGTTGGTGTAGCTGAACAGCGCCGCGAGCGTGAGCAGCGCCGCGGAGACCTGAAAGACATCCATACGACCGTGTTCTACAGACTCGCCGCTCCGGGCTCAAGGGCCGGGCCTCCCGCGCTGCATGCGCCGAACCCACGCCGCGGGCGACCTCTCCACCTCGGGCCGTTCTGGCGGGCGCGAGCCGAGAAGCGCTGCTCCGTTGCTCGACAGGGGTCCATCGCGTGGGAAGGGACCGGCCCCTGGCGTCGCGCGAGTGTGGTAAGAGACCGCGCGCTCATGCTCCACGGACGCACCGAAGCTCCGCTCGACCCCCGTCCGCGCCGTGCGCCCGCCACTGGGCCATCGAGATGACGTGGGTGCTGCTCTGTGCCGGCCTGGGGCTCGTCCTGCTCGTGGTGGGCGCCGAAGTGCTGATCAAGGGCGCGTCCAGGCTCGCCACGTCGATCGGGGTGAGCCCGCTGGTCGTCGGGCTGACGGTGGTGGCGTTCGGGACGAGCGCCCCGGAGCTGGCGGTGAGCGTCTCGTCGGCGGTCAAGAACCAGGCCGACATCGCCCTCGGCAACGTCGTGGGCTCGAACATCTTCAACGTCTTGTTCATCCTCGGTCTCTCGGCCTTGGTGGCCCCTCTCGCCGTCAGCCAGAAGCTGCTCCGGCTCGAGGCGCCCCTGATGATCGCCTCCGCAGCGGCCGTGGGGCTGCTCGGGCGGGACGGGAGCATCGGGCGGTTGGACGGCGCCTTGCTCGCGGCCGGCATCGTCGCCTACACCGCCTTCGTCATTCGCCAAAGCCGCAAGGAGAACGCGGAGGTTCAACGCGAGTACGAGCAGGAGTTCGGTGAGGTGCCGCGGGCGGGAGGCTTGGGTAGCTCACGGCTGGGGCAGCTGCTGTTCATCCTGGCCGGTTTGGCGATGCTCGTCCTGGGCTCGGAGTGGCTGGTGGATGGAGCGGTGCTGGTCGCGCGGGCGCTCGGCGTGACGGAGCTGGTCATCGGCCTGACCATCGTCGCGGCCGGGACCTCACTCCCAGAGGTCGCGACGAGCGTGATGGCCAGCCTGCGCGGGGAGCGCGACATCGCGGTGGGGAACGTGGTGGGCTCGAACATTTTCAATGTGCTGTCGGTGCTCGGGCTCTCCGCCGTGCTGTCGCCGCGAGGCGTAGCGGTCTCGCCGGCGGCGCTGACCTTCGATGTCCCCATCATGGTGGCCGTCTCCGTGGCGTGCCTGCCTGTGTTCTTCGGTGGCCGCATTGGGCGGGTGGAGGGGGGCATCTTCCTGGCGTACTACGTGGTGTACGCGACGTTCGTCGTGCTTGCGGCCAAGGCACACCCGCTGCTCGAGAGCATGACGTGGGTGATGGTCTGGCTGGTGGTGCCGCTGTCGGTGGTGGCCCTCTTGGTGTTGATGGTGAGCAAGCGTCGCCTCGAGAAAGACGGCGCCGCGACCTCGCGCTGACCGCGCACGTCAGCCGCAGCGGAGGTCGGCTTCGCGCGCTCGCTTCGCGAAGGCTCCCGGCGTGACGCCCATGAGCCGGCGGAAGTCGGTCGTGAAGTGCGCCTGGTCGAAGAAGCCGGCGTCGAAGGCGATGCGACTCCAGTCGTTCGAAGCTTGGGTCAAGCGCAACGCGCGCTGCAGCCGGACCGCGCGAGCGTAGTCCTTTGGGCCGACGCCCACGTGCTCGGCGAACGCGCGGCGCAGGTGCCGATCGGTGACGCCGAGCCGCGACGCGACGCGATCGACGCGCGTTTCGCCGTCATCGAGCAGGCGCGCGGCTCGGCGTGCGAGGTGCGCCGACGACGGCTCGAACGACCGCCGCGCGCGCTGCAAAAGGACGCTAGCTAAGCCGGCGAGCAGCGGCGTAGGCTCCTCGATCTCGAGCAGCCGCCCGTACAGATCGGCGCCTTCGTGGCCCCAGAGGGTCTCGAGCGAGACGATCCGGTCGGTCAACTCGTGCGCCGCGACGCCGAAGAACGGCGCCACCCAGCCCGGCTTCAAGCGGACGATCACCGCGCGGTCGACGCCCCTCAGATCCTTGATGCGGGCGACGGTTCGAGGCCCCGCGAGGCTCACGTCGCCCCGCCCGCCGCGGTCGAGCACGCGGAACACCAGCGAGGGGCGACCGTCGGGCAGCCAGGGGTGACGCACCTGGCCGTCGACGGGAGCGAGCGAGCGCACCTCCTCGATGAACCGGGCGAGCGGGAACGTTGGGGCCCGGTGGGCGATCGCGTTCGGCACGAAGGAAGTGTCGCGCGCGGCGCACGAACACTCAAGCAGCCATCGGGCAGGGCGAAGGGAAATGTCCGGTTTCTCCAATCGAATGGCCGCGCCGAGTGCCACTGCTGAAGCGCACCGAGCCCCACGAAAGGACCCGAACCATGACGAACCCAGAAGGCCTCTCGCAGGTCGTCTCCGTCCACCCCATCACGCTGCCTGTGGTCGGCCGACCCGTCGCGCTCGAGCTTCGCGTCCGCGCACCGGTGACGGGCCGAGGGCTCGCGGTGATCTTGCTTTCGCACGGCCACGGTCCATCCAACTTCGTCTCGTCGCTCCATGGTTATGGGCCGCTCGCCGACTATTATGCGGCGCGCGGCTTCGTGGTCGTTCAGCCGACGCACCTCGACTCCAAGACGCTGCCGTTTCGGGGCACCGATCACCCCGACGCGCCGCTCTTCTGGCGATCGCGGGCAGCAGACATGACCCAGATCCTCGATCGCCTCGACGTCGTCGAGGGGGCCATCCCCGGGCTGACCGGGCGCGTCGACCGCGACAAGGTCGCGGTGGTGGGGCACTCTATGGGCGGGCACACCGCGAGCGTCCTGCTCGGCGCGCAGCACGCGGACCCGGACGGCGGGCGCGCGTCGAGCGTCGCCGATGCGCGTGTCCGCGCGGGGGTGCTCCTCGCAGCGCCGGGGCGAGGGGCGGCGCTCAGCCCCTTCGCCGCCGAGCAGTACCCGTTCCTCGCCACGATCGACTTTTCCACGATGACCCGGCCCGCGCTGGTGGTCGCTGGCGACAAGGATGACCACCCGTTCATGAAGACGGTCGGGGCGTCCTGGCACGAGGATCCGTTCAAGCTCGCGCCGGGACCGAAATCACTGCTCACGGTGATCGGCGGGGAGCACGGCCTCGGGGGTGTCGCGGGCTACGACGCGGCCGAGACCAGCGACGAGAATCCCGAGCGCGTGGCGGTCGTTCAGCGCCTCTCGTGGGCGTACCTGCGCAGCCAGTTGTTTCCCGGTGACCGCGCCTGGCACGACGCACAGGCGGCGCTGCCCCCGCACCTCGGGGGCGTCGAATCCAAGCTCGCGTAGCGGTCTGCTCGGTCGGCATGGCAGGCTGCATGGCCGAACCCGTTCGTGGGGAACGACTGCCATTTGGGACGATCCGACCTATATCAGGAAGTATCAGCCATGTCGGACGACCTGTTCCCAAAGCCATCCCCCGAACTCTCGAAGCGCCGCCGGAGCCTCGCTCCCGACGTCGCGTCCGCGTTCGATGACTTCAGCAAGGCCGTGTTTCGCGACGGGGCCTTGCCCCGCAAGTACAAGCAGCTCATAGCGGTCGCGGTCGCGCACGTTACCCAGTGCCCCTACTGCATTCGCGGGCACACCAAGGCGGCGACCCGCGAAGGGGCCACGCCCGAGGAGCTGATGGAGGCCATCTGGGTCGCCGCGGAGATGCGGGCAGGCGGCGCGTTCGCCCATTCGCTGATTGCCCTCGGCGCGCTGGATGAGCACCCTGGTCATGGCTCGCAAAAGTAGGCTCGAAATCCGAGTGAAGCGCGTCTACGAACCCGCTGCCCCCACGGATGGGTCGCGGGTTCTGGTGGACCGGATCTGGCCTCGCGGTCTGTCCAAAGAGGCCGCGGGGCTCGACGGCTGGATCAAGGATGTTGCCCCGAGCGACGAGCTTCGCAAGTGGTTCGGCCACGATCCGGCGAAATGGGCTTCGTTCAAGCGCAAGTACTTTCACGAGCTCGATCGGCGTGAAGGCGCCCTCGAAGAGCTCCTGGAGAGCGGCTCCGGAGAAACCCTCACCCTTCTGTTCGGGGCGAAAGACGTCGCGCACAACAACGCCGTTGCCTTGAAGGAGTACCTGGAAACGCGGATGGAGCCCAAGAAAGGCTGACGAGCGGCGACGTGGAGGGACCGTTCGGACGTTGGAGCGGCGTCCAGGTCCAAGTACCCTGAGCGACAACGATGTCGTCGATCAAGGGTCGGATCATCCGCTGGGTGTCGAGTGTGGCGCTCGAGCGCGCCGTCGTGGTCTCGGCGCAAGACCTGGGAGGCTTTCAGCGGCTGCTCTTGCGGTGCAACCTGCGGGGGTTCTCTGCTGGCGCGAAAGTGCAGGTTCTGCTGCCCACCGACGACGTGCGGACGTACACGCCGATCCGCGCGCCGGAGGGCATGGTGTTGCTCGGGTGGAAGCACGCGGGCGGACCCGGCGCGCGCTGGCTCGCGAGCGCTCGGGAAGGGGACGAGCTGCCGTTCGTAGGGCCTCAGCGCTCGTTGGACCTCGCTCCGGGTCAGGCGGTGCTGATCGGCGATGAAACCAGCGTCGGGGTCGCCGCCGCGCTCTCGGCGGACAGGCCCGGCCAGGTCCATGCCGTCGTCCAATCGGATCGACCCTCCGACGTCCGCGCAGCCGCTGCCGCCGTGGGTCTCGCCGACGTCGACGTCGTGCCGCGCGGCGACACCGCCGCCACCGTCGACGCGGTCGCCGCCAAGCTGTCCCCGAACGCCGTGGTCGCGCTCACGGGCGGCTCCGAGCTCGTGATCGCCGCCAGGAACGCGCTGCGCCGCGCCGGCGTGCGCAAGCTCACGACGAAGACCTATTGGATCCCCGGAAGGACCGGCCTGGACTGAAGCATCCACGTCTTCGAATCGGGCGGTGACGATCGGAGCCGATCGTGCTCTGCGCGCCTTTCGCGCGTCGTTCGTCCTTCGCGCGCGATGATGCCGCCGTTCGACGGCGGCGGATCGAGAGGGGGTTGGGTTTGCCGGCCGTGGACGGTACAGTCCCCCGCATGCTCGCAGGATGGTTGGAAACGAAGTTCTTCGGGGTCTCGACGCAAAGCTGGCTGATCGCAGCGGCGATCGCGCTGGGCGCGATCTTGACGCTGCGCGTGGTAAAGGGGATCCTGGTCCGCTATTTCGCGCGCATCGCGAAGCGGACGTCCGTGAAAGCGGACGACGTGGTGCTCGCGGTGCTGGAGGCGACGCGAGGCTTCTTTTACTTGGCGATCGGCTTGTGGTTGGCCGTCGAGTACGTCGCGCTCTCTGCAGAGCAGACGCGCTGGGTCCGTGTGGCCACGAGCCTGCTGGGTCTGGTGCAGATCGGCCTCTGGCTGCAGGCAGGCGTTCGCAAGACGACCGAGGTCTGGAGCGACAAGGCCGACGGCGACGCCGACACGCGCACCATGGCCTCGGCCATCAGCTTCATCGCCAAATTGGTGATCTGGAGCGTGCTGCTGCTCACCGCGCTGTCGACGCTCGGCTTCGAGATCAGCGCCCTGCTCGCGGGCCTGGGGGTGGGCGGGATCGCCGCCGCGCTCGCGGTGCAGAACCTCTTGGGCGACGTCTTCGCTTCGCTGTCGATTTACTTCGATCGCCCGTTCGAGCTCGGCGATTTCATCATCGTCGGCTCGCAGCTCGGGACGGTCGAGAAGGTAGGCCTGCGCACGACACGCGTCCGCTCCCTTGGGGGGGAGCAGATCGTCTTCCCCAACGCCGATCTGACCAGCAGCCGCATCCACAACTACAAGCGCATGGAACAGCGCCGGATCGTCTTCGGTTTCGGGGTTCGCTACTCCACGCCGGCGGCGCTGCTCGAGCGTATCCCGCAGCTGATCCAGCGACTCATCGAGGAGCAGCCCGATGTGCGCTTCGACCGCGCCCATTTCAAGGAGTACGGTCAATTCGCCCTGACGTTCGAGGTCGTCTACTACGTGCTGTCCCCGGACTACAACGTCTACATGGACCGCCAGCAGGCGGTCAACCTGGGCATTTTCAAGGCCTTCGAGGAGCTGGGCATCGAGTTTGCCCTGCCGACGCGCACCGTGCATTTGCAACCGGCAGACGACCTGAGTGGGCCGTCCGCGGGGGCCCGTCGCAAAGCAGGAGGGACTGTCCCACGAACGGAATAGTCGGTTCCAGTTCGCCCCCGCGCCATTCCGGTCGAACGGCGCTACGCTCAGGGGGTCGAACGAGGCGCTCGAGGGCAAGCCCGGGGCGCGAGATCCGTGGACTCGATGCAAGGCCGGCGTGATTTTCTGCGAGCGCTCGCCGCGGGAGCGTGCACCCTCCTCCCCGCAGGGTGCCAACGCTCGGGTCGAAAACCCCGACGGGGCGCCAAGGAGACGGCGATGACGAGCACCCAGCACACCAACGCCGAGGGCACCAAGGACCGCATGCCGGTCCTCTTCGTCGGACACGGCTCGCCCATGAACGTCATCGAGGACAACCGCTTCAGCCGCGGGTTCGGCGCGCTGCGCGATCTGGTGCCGAGGCCTTCAGCGATCCTCGCTGTCTCGGCGCACTGGTACGTGCCGGGCACCTACTTGACCGGGGACGTCCGGCCGCGGACCATCCACGATTTCTCGGGGTTCCCGCCGGCTTTGTACGAAATCCAATACCCGGCGCCGGGCAAGGTCGACCTCGCCGAGCGGGTGCGCGCGGCGCTTGGCAGCGAGCGCGCCGCGCTCTCCACCGACTGGGGCCTGGACCACGGCACCTGGAGCGTCTTGCGCTGGATGTTCCCCGAAGCCGACATCCCGGTGGTGCAGCTCAGCCTCGATCGCAGGCTCGCTCCGGAGCGGCACTACGAGCTTGCCCGTTCGCTCGCCGAGCTGAGGCACGAAGGCGTCCTCATCCTTGGGAGCGGCAACGTGGTCCACAACCTGCGCGACGCGTTCACCCGCATGCGCACGCGCTCCACGGAGACGCCCGACTGGGCGCTGCGCTTCGACGCCGACGCCAAGCAGGCCCTGGCCCAGCACGACACCGCCGCGCTGCTGAAGCTGTGGCCCGGCGGCAGCGACGCCCGCCTGGCGCACCCGACGCCCGACCACTGGCTGCCGCTCCTGTACGCCCTCGCGGCCTCGGCTCCCGAGGACGCGGTGCGCTTCCCCACCGAGGGCTTCGACCTGGGCTCGATCTCGATGCGCAACGTCGTGTTCGGGTGAGGAGCGCAGGGACCGCGCCGCGCCGTCACGGAAACGGCGGCCCCTGCGGCGCTCCGGGCTCGCCGCCGACCAGCACCACGGGCGGCGCGTGCTTGGCGGCGAAATCGGAGGCGCTGGAGAGGATGTCGGGGTTCACGGCGATGTCCGTCTCCGGGCCGGCGACGGAGCCGTGGCAGCCGCCACAGAAGCCGTCGAACAGCTCACGCCGGAAGGACAGGGTGACCCACTCCCCGGGGTAGTACTGGGTCTCTTCGCGCTGGTGGTGCAGGCGCGGCGCGCTCTCGCCGGCGAACCTGGCCTCGGCCGCGAAGACCAGCGGCACCCCGGCCGGGACCTGCACGCGCACCGAGCCGTCGGCGTGCAGGGGCACGGCGCCGATCCGGCGGCGCCGCACGTACAGCTTGCCGTAGGCGTCCTCGACGATGAAGGGGCTCGGGTCGTCGAGGCTGCGCTCGCCCTGCGGCGGCAAGCTCTCCCACAGCTCGAAGCGCTGCATGTCGACGATCTGCCGGCCGCCGCGGGTGTTCTGGAACATCAGGCTCGAGATCAACGGGAAGTCGATGAAGCTGAGCTGCGCGCGATCGACCGGGTGCTCCGGGTCCCCGGGGGCGTGGATCACCGCGCTGCCGGCGGGGTCCGCGGGGGTGGAGCGGAACACGCGGCGCGGTGAGCGGCCGTACACGGCGACCGGCCAGATCTCGTCGACGCCTGCGGCGTCCAGCCCAGCGAGCGCGCGCCGCTCGCCGGTGACGGCGTCGACGACGACGACGTCGAAGCTGCCCGCGATGTTCGTCAGGTCGGTCGCGGCCGGCGCGTAGCTCACCAGGAGGTCGCCGTTGGGCAAGGCGGAGGGGTTTCGGTAGGCCCCCCGCACCGCGACCCCCACGCGGCCGCTGGCGTCCGGGTCCAGCAGCTGGACCGAGTGGCGGAAGAAGCTCGGGTTCGGGAAGTCGGCGTCGGCGGGGGCGACGGGATAGTCGGCAGGATCGCGGCTGACGGTGTCCGGGCCGAGGGAGCGGTTGATCACGGCGAGCGCGCCCGCGGATCGCGCGGCGCCGCGCTCGCTCAGGATGGCGGCGAACTCGAGATCGGCGAGCTGGACGAGATCGGTGAGCTGGTCGTGGCCGATCGTCGGGCGCTGCCCGAACAGCGGGTGGTAGTCGCCGCCGTCGATGTTGATGCGGCGTCCCGCGAGCTGGTAGAAGCCCGGCGCGCGCTTCTCCGTGGTGAACAGGAGCTGCCCGTTGAGCTTGAAGGAGGGCAAGATCTCCTGGTTCGACAGGAAGGTGAGCTGCCGCAGGCGCCCGCCCTCGAGCACGTACAGGTTGGCGTTGAGCCTTTCGGGATCGGCGGGGGTGCGCTGCGGGCCCCGGAAGCCGTAGACCCCCCCGAGGTTGCCGCGCGTCGACGCGAACACCAGCGACCCGTCGGCGGCGAACGTCGGGTCAAAGTCGTGGATGAGCTCGCCGTTGTCCGGGATCGGGGTCCCGTCCGCGTCGGTGGGCGCGGCGCCGATGGTCGGCTCGACCTCGCACGCCGAGCCGTCGGCCTGCATCACGTGGATGCGGTAGCCCTCGCGCTCGGAGCTGCGCGCCGCGAAGGCGATCCTGGTCCCGTCCCACGAGACCTGCGGTCGCCGCACATCGGCGGTCGCCGGCGTCAGATCGCAGCCGTCGAGCAGGCTCCGGTCGTCGTCGCCGAGCGCGAGCGCTCCGTCCGCGTCCAGGTGCGCGGCCCGCAGGCGGAGGTCGGCGCCCGGCCGGTATGCCGCGAAGTCTTGCGGCGCGTCCCCGGTGGCGCTGGGTGGGCGGGTCACGTACAGCACCCCGGAGAGGGGAGCCACGCCCTGCCCGCGCTCCTGGCGTTCGAGGTCGATCCAGGCGGCGAGCACGCAGTACGGGGACTGCTCGTCGAGCGGCCCGGAGAGCGCCGCCGCCGCGTCGCAGGCGGCCGGATCGCCTCCGGTGGCGAGCAGCGGGCCGCCCCGGTGCAGGATGCCCGCTCCGGAAGGCGGCGGCGGGAGGTTCTTGCGGATGAGGCGGCTCGCGTTCGGGTTCGGCGACTCGAGGGCGACGAGCTCGAGGACATCGTCGTAGTTCGAGCGCGTCGAGGCGAGGCTCAGGTACCCCTCGCTGCCCGCGTTCAGCCGCAGCTCGGAGAAGCCTGCCGGAGAGTGGCAGCCCATCAGCATGCAGCCCTTCTTGACCAGCATCGGCTGGACCCGGTGTGCGAAGACGTCGAAGCCGCGACCTTCGGGGATGTTCGAGGGCGGGCCCTTCGCCGCCGACCAGGCGAGGATCGTCTGATAGCTGGGCGCGTCGGTGGACTCGAAGAACACGCCGCCCTGGTGGTAGACGCCGCCGGCGGTCGGTGACAGCGGCCGCCGCAACAGCTCGTTGGCGGAGGTGTCCGCCGACGTGAAGTCGCTGGCGGCGAAGTAGTTCCAGCGCACCTCCTCCGGCGTCTCCCCGCACGTGAGGTACAGCGAGCTGGCCGGTGCGCCGTGGCAATTGCCGGCCGCGCAGCTCGCCACCAGGATCGGGTTGACCATCTCGGCGAAGAGCGCAAAGTCGTCCGTCGTGGGATCGGTGTCGGCGCGGAACTCGGCGCTCGTGCCCAGCCGGTGGCTGCACGGATCGGTCGCGGTGGCGGTCGATCCCGTGGCCCTGGCGTTGTTCTCGGTCGCGCCCCGCTCGAGCCAGCGTATCAGCGTGGTGAACCCTGCGGAGGTGACGTCGAGCGGGGCGGCGCCCTCATGCCCCACCTCGATCGTCAGGTCTTCTTCGGCGCCGTCCCAGGCCGTCAACGTGATCTGGTAGGGGGCGATGGCCTTCACCAGCAGCTGCGGAAACCCGTACGGGCCGTAGTCCAGCAGCAGATCGCGGCGCTTTTTCAGCATCGCGTGGCTCGACACGTCCAGATTGCCGAGCGCGTTTCCGCGGTCGTCGGCGGTGACGTGGCAGCCCGACCCGGTCGCGCTCTGCGCGCACCCGGGGCGCAGCAGCGGCGCGATCCTGCGCTCGTAGTAGCTGCTCCCTTCGTGGCGCTCGGCGCGGCCGCAGCCGATGGCGCCGAGCGACGCCGCAGCTCCCCCGGCAAACAGCGCGAGCGCTCGCACCTGCCGCATCGGAAGAGTGTCTCAGCAGGATCTCGCAGCCGCTATGACGGGGGTCAGGCGCCCGGGCGTCCAGGAAGGCGGCCGCGGGGTCGATGGCCTACCGGAGCCCACGGCCGAGCGCGATATCTCTACCGATGGCGAGGAGCCCTATCTTGCACGCGCGGCTCTTGGGCTGCTGAAGTAGCCAGGCGCGGTCCAGAGCGCAGGTTGTGAGTATCGCCGCGCCCGCGTTCGCGGCCCTACAGACGAGAGAAGATCCATGTCCCGCATCTACGACGACGTCACCCAGCTCATCGGCAACACGCCCCTGGTCCGGCTCCATCGGGTCACCGAAGGCGTTGGCGCGACCGTCCTCGCGAAGCTCGAGTTTTACAACCCAGCGAGCTCGGTCAAAGATCGCATCGGGGTGTCGATCGTCGACGCGGCCGAGAAATCCGGCGAGCTGCTGCCCGGCGGCACGATCGTCGAGGCGACCAGCGGAAACACCGGCATCGCGTTGGCCATGGTGGGCGCGGCCCGCGGGTACCACGTCGTGCTGGCGATGCCGGAGACGGCCTCCACGGAGCGCCGGGTGCTCATGCGCGCGTTGGGCGCCGAGCTGGTGCTGACCCCGGGCGCCGAAGGCATGCGGGGCGCGGTCGCCCGGGCGAACGAGATCGCTGCCGAGCGACCGGGAGCGATCCTGGCCCGCCAGTTCGCCAACGAGGCCAACCCGGCGATCCACCGGGCCACGACCGCCGAGGAGATCTGGTCGGACACGGACGGCAAGGTCGACATCGTGGTCGCCGGGGTTGGGACCGGCGGGACGATCACCGGGGTCGGCCAAGTGCTCAAGGCGCGCAAGCCAGGGGTGCAGATGATCGCGGTCGAGCCGGCCGAGTCCCCCATCCTGAGCGGCGGTGCGCCTGGTCCGCACAAGATCCAGGGCCTGGGCGCCAACTTCGTCCCGGAGATCCTCGACACCGAGATCTATGACGAGGTCATCGGCGTCGACGCCGGCAGCGCCGTTCGGGTCGCGCGTGACACCGCGGCCCGCGAGGGGCTGCTGGTCGGCATTTCATCGGGCGCCGCGATCCACGCCGCCATCGAGGTCGCCAGGCGGCCCGAGAACGCCGGCAAGCTGATCGTCGTGGTCATCCCGTCCTCCGGGGAGCGCTACCTGTCGACCATCCTGTTCGAGGATCTGCAGCGCTGAGCCCGTTCGTGCGCGCAGGGCGACCGGGGGCGTCCTCGCGCGAGGCCGGGGAGGTTCGCGAGCATTTCCGGGGCCCCCCGCCATCGGGAGCGCGTGTCAAACCCTCGGCAAGATGCTATGGACGCGCGAGCCATCTGGCGCTTCGGCCACCGGGCCGTCAACACTTGGGTCGCAAAAAGGTCTTCGTTTGAGAGCATGAGCTCGGTACCGACGCTCGAGGGTTGGGGGCGGCTGCCACGACCTGGCCGTGAAGTGCTGTCCACGGATCTCGAGGCCGTGACGCGGGGCGCGACGCTGAGCCGTGGCCTGGGCCGTTCGTACGGCGATGCGTCGCTCCCGGCGCGGGCAGGCGACAAAGTGGCGGCGACGCGCCTGGCCGATCGCATCCTGGCGTTCGACGCGCGGACGGGCGTCCTGCGCGCCGAGGCCGGCCTCAGCCTCGCCGAGCTCAACCGGGTGTTCATCCCCCGGGGCTTCTTCCCGCCCGTCACGCCGGGGACGAAGTTCGTGACCCTCGGCGGGGCGGTCGCGAGCGACGTGCACGGGAAGAACCACCACCGCGAGGGTTGTTTCGGGGCGCACGTGCGCTCCCTGCGCGTGCGGCTCGCCGACGATCGGATCGTAGACTGCAGCCCGTCGCGCGAGCCCGATCTCTTCTTCGGCACGATCGGCGGCATGGGCCTGCTCGGACACATCCTCGAGGTCGAGTTCGACATGCACAGCATCCCGAGCGGCTGGCTCGTGATGGAGAGCGAGCGCGTCCCCGACATCGACGCGTTCCTCTCGGCGCTGTCTCGGGCGGCCGATCACTGGCCGATGACGATGGGCTGGATCGACTGCCTGAGCGGGGGCAGGTCGCTGGGACGAGGCATCCTCATGGCGGGCCGCTGGGCATCGCCGGAGGAGGCCGAGCACGGGCCGCCTTCGCCGCCGAAGCCGCGGAGCCTGCCCGTCGATCTGCCGAACTGGGCGCTCAACCGGGTCACCGCCAGTGTCTTCAACGCGTTTTACTACTGGAGCCACTTCGAGCAGCGCGAAACGCGCTTGATCGCGCCCGACCCATTTTTTTACCCGCTCGACGCCGTCCTGCACTGGAACCGCGCGTACGGTCAACGTGGCTTCACCCAGTATCAATGCGTCCTGCCGCGGGCGGCCGGGCCCGGCGCGGTGCGCGAGCTGCTCGAGCGCCTGGTCTCCCTCGGCGCCTCATCGCCGCTGTGTGTGATCAAGGACTGCGGTCCCCAAGGGCAGGGTGTGCTGTCCTTCCCGATGGAGGGGACCTCGATCGCGGTCGACATGGCGATCACGCCCGACATTCAGCGGGTCGTCGATACGCTCAACGAAATCGTGATCGCCGCGGGGGGACGGATCTACCTCACGAAGGACGGCTTCACCCGTCCGGAGCATTTTCGAGCGATGGAGCCGCGCCTCGACACGTTCTTTGCGTTGCGTGACAAGTGGGACCCACGACGGCGGCTGCGCAGCGCCCAGTCGGTGCGGGTGTTCGGAGACCGAGCATGAAGGTCGTCGTTCTTGGGGCAACCTCCGGGATCGGGCGCGCGATCGCCCGGCGGCTCGCCGAGCGTGGCGACGACGTCTTCTTGCTCGGCCGTGATACGGCCGATCTCGAGCGCAGCGCGGCCGATCTTCGCGCGCGCCAGCCGCGCCCCGCCGGGCTGGGACACGCGCTCTGCGATCTCGAGCGCCCCGAGGGGTTCGCCGCCGCGCTGGGCGCCGCCGACGCCGCGCTCCAAGGCTTCGACGCCGTGATCGTGACCGCCGCGATGTTCGCGACCCAAGAGGCGCTGGAGGCTGACGTCGAGCTGGCCCGGCGGCTGTCCACGGTGAACTTCGCCAATACGATCGCGTTCTGCGAGCACGCCCGCAAGCGGCTCCTCGCGCGCGGCGGCGGGCGCCTGGTCGTGCTCTCCTCCGTCGCCGGCGAGCGCGGGCGCAAGCCGGTCGCGATCTACGGCGCCGGCAAGGCGGGCCTGTCCGTGTACCTCGAGGCCCTCGACCACAAATTTCACGCGGCAGGGCTGTCCGTGCTGTGCGTCAAGCCGGGGTTCGTGAAGACGGCGATGACGGCCGGCCTGCGTCCACCTCCGTTCGCGGGAGACGCGGAGCGCGTCGCGGCAGACATCGTCGCCGCGATGGAACGACGGCGCCCCGTCCTCTACACGCCGCGCATTTGGGCGCTGATCATGCTGGTCATCCGGCTTTTGCCGCGCTTCGTCATGCGAAAGATCGGGTTTTGACGGCCGACGCGACGGCCCGACGACACGCCCTCGTGCTCGGCGCCACGTCGGCGATCGCGGTGGAGGTCGCGGATCTCCTCGCCCGCCGCGGGAGCCGCCTGCACCTCGTGGGACGAAACCCAGAGAAGCTCGCGGCCGCCGCTGCCCGCTGCCGCGCCAGCGGCGCTACGGTCACCCGTCAGCAAGCGGACTTCGGCGACCTGGAGCGCAACGGGGCGGCGGTGGCCGAAGCCATCTCGGCGCTCGGCCGGGTCGACCTCGCGCTCATCGCGCACGGCGATCTCGGGGACCAGCTCGAAAGCGAGCGATCGTTCGACGAAGCGGAGCGCATCGTTCGGGTCAACTTCACCAGCGTGGTGTCGCTGCTGGTCCCGCTCGCCAACCACCTGGAGGCCGCGCGTTCCGGGAGCATCGGCGTCATCACCTCCGTCGCCGGCGACCGCGGGCGGCCGCGAAACTACACCTACGGTGCGGCCAAGGGCGCGCTCAATGTCTACCTCCAGGGGCTGCGCACCCGGCTCTACCCGGCCGGGGTGAGCGTCACGACGTTGAAGCTCGGCCCGGTGGACTCGCCCATGACGACCGAGCACGCCAAGCACGCGCTCTTTGCCAAGCCGCCGGCGGTGGCGCCGGCGATCGTGCGCGCCATCGATGCCCGGGCCGCGGAAGCGTACGTGCCGTCCTTCTGGCGCGCGATCATGCCGATCGTGAGAAACACGCCCGAGCGCCTGTTCCAGCGCCTTCGGTTCCTCTCCGGCAGGTAGCCAAGCGCGCCGTGTTGGCGCGTGGCGGCCCGAAGGCACGGGATGATGGGCAAACGGTCAGCCTTGACGCCGAGCGCCTGGCCGGCGGACAAGATCGGTGCCACATCGGTCACTGGAAACGCCGTGGCACGAAGGGCTGGAACCGTCGCGCGGGCAACGCGCCCATCGGCATCGAGGTTGTAGTACCCATGAGCGAGAGCAATCTGTCGAAAACCATGGCGGACCGGGCCGCGATCGAACGTTGGGAAGGCGAGGGCGGCCGACCGCTGATCCAGGACATCGTCCACGGCGCGCGCTCCGGCGCCGGCGCGAGCTTGGGCGGGGAAAACGGCACCCCCTTCGATCCCGACGCCGCGCCGCCAGCTCGCGCCGAGCGCAGCGTGAGGCCGTCGTCTTCGTGACCCCGGTCGTGGGGATGGTCCACGTCGTCGGTGACGACGCGAGGCGGGCAGCTCCGTCAACCGGGAGCTGAGGCGACGACATGGGTCTCGTGGTGCGGACGGAACGGCATGAGCGGGCCGACCTGCAGCAGCTTCGGGAGCTCGCCGATCGCATGTTCTCCAGGGCTGCCGACGCGCCGCTCGTCGGTGGCAACCAGGTGCGCCTGCTCGAGGACGGCCGGGAGAACTATCCGGCGTGGCTAGCGGCGATCCGCGCAGCGACCGATCACGTTCACTTCGAGAACTACTTCATCCAGGACGATGAGGTCGGGCAAGAGTTCGCCGAGGCGCTCGCCGCCAAAGCGCGCGAAGGGGTCCGCGTGCGCATCGTCTACGACTGGATGGGGGGCTTTCGGCGGGCGCCGTCTCGCTTTTGGAGGACGCTGCGCGCCGCGGGCGTCGAGGTTCGGGCCTACAACCCGCCGCAGCTCTCGAGCCCGCTCGGCTGGATCTCACGCAACCATCGCAAGACGCTGGTCGTCGACGGGAGCGTCGGGTTCGTGGCAGGGCTGTGCGTCGGGCGGATGTGGGGGGGCGATCCGGCGCGCAACGTCGCGCCCTGGCGCGACACCGGGGTCGAGATCCGAGGCCCCGCCGTGGCGGAGATTGCGCGCGCCTTCGCGCGCAGCTGGGCGCTCGCCGGGCCGCCGCTCCCGGAGAGCGAGCCGATCCGCGAGCCTGCCCGCGCTGGCGACGTCGGAGTCCGGATCGTCTCGAGCGAACCCGCCTCGGCGGCCATGCTGCGGCTCGATCAACTGGTGGCCGCGAAGGCCCGCTACCGGCTCTGGCTCACCGACGCCTACTACAGCGGGATTTCGTCGTACGTCCAGGCGCTGCGAGCGGCGGCCCACGACGGGGTCGACGTTCGGCTCTTGGTCCCGAACGCCACCGACATCCCGCTCCTCAAGCCCTTTTCGAGGGCCGGCTACCGCGCGCTCCTCGAGGCGGGCATCCGGGTCTTCGAGTGGAACGGCACCATGTTGCACGCCAAGACCGCCGTCGCTGACGGGCGCTGGGCGCGGGTGGGGTCGACGAACCTCAACGTCGCCAGCTGGCTCGGCAACTGCGAGCTCGACGCCGTCATCGAGGACACCGCGTTCGCGGCTCAGATGGAAGCGGCCTACCTGGAGGACCTGGCGAACGCGACCGAGATCGTCCTCGACGCGCGGCGAAAGGTCAGGGCGCCGGGCCGGCCCCGGCACCTGCGCAGCGTCCCGAAGCGGGGATCGGGCAGCACGAGCGCCGCCGCCGCGGGCGCGGTCCGCATCGGCAACGTCGTCGGCGCCGTCTTGAGCGACCGCCGGGTGCTCGGTCCCGTGGAGGCGCGCTTGACGAGCATGGCGGGCCTGATCCTGTGTGCGCTGTCCGTGCTCGTCGCGCTGTTCCCGCGCGCGCTGGCCTGGCCGGCCGCTGCGGTCGGTCTCTGGGGGGGCCTCGCCCTCTGGTGGCGGGGGATTCAGCTGCGCCGGCAGGCCAAGCGCGGCGATCCCGCCGCCGAGGGGTAGTGAGCAGGCGCCGCAGGAACTATGGTGGGGCCCGCCGCTCTCGAGACGGCGGAAGGACGCGGATGGCGACTGGATCGGTGCCCAAGCTCAAGGTGCTCGTCTTCGGGGCCTCGCTCCGGGAAGATAGCCTGAATCGAAAGCTCGCGGCGCTCGCGGCGCGGGTCGTCGAGCAGTGCGGCGGGGCGGTGGATCAGGCGTCGATGCGAGACTTCGAGGCGCCGTCCTACGACGGGGACGTGGAGCGAGCTCAGGGGATCCCGCAAGGAGCCGCCGAGCTGAGGCGTCGTCTCATCGAGTGCGACGCCTTCATCGTGTCGTCTCCCGAATACAACGCGTCGATGCCGGGCGTGCTCAAGAACCTGATCGACTGGACGTCGCGCTTCCGGCCGCAGCCGTTCGACGGAAAGCACGGCCTGCTCTTGAGCGCATCTCCGTCGATGGCGGGGGGCAACCGAGGTTTGTGGGCGCTGCGCATCCCGCTGGAGCACCTGGGCGCTCGGGTGTACCCGGACATGTTCTCCCTGGCCCAGGCGCACCAGGCGCTCGCCGACGGCGAGATCGCCGACCCCGCCCTCCGGCAGCGCTTCGAAAAGAACCTGCAAGCCTTCTTGGCGCTCGCCGAAGCGGCGAAGCACTATCCGTGCATCCGACGCGCGTGGGTCGAGTTCCTGGGGGAGCCACCGGGCTCCGCGGCGGACCGGGTGGACCCGGTGTCGAAATGAGCGCGGGATCGCCTGGCGGGCAGGAGGAGCGGCCACATGACCGAGAGTGACCATGGCGCCAAGGCGACGGTAGAGCGGATGTTCGCGGCCTTCGCCGCCCGCGACATCGACGCTCTGCTCGCGACCGTTCACCCGCAATCTCGCTGGGTCTACTACGGCGCGAACCCGCGCCTCGCGAAGGCGGCGTTCACCGGACACGCCCAGATTCGGGCGTTTTTCGAGCGAATCTGGGCGCGATTGGACATGTCCGCCTTCGAGCCCAGAGAGTTCGTCGTGCAAGGAACGACGGTGGTCATACTCGGAAGTGAGTCAGGGACCGTCAAGAAGACGGGTCAAGCGTTTCACAACGAGTGGGCGCAGAAGTATGTGGTCGAGGACGGCCTGATCGTCGAAATGGCCGAATGGAACATTCAGACGGAGCCGAGGTGAGCGCGCCGTTCGCGCGGAGCAGGCCTTCGTCGCGCGATCGAGCCCAGCATCGGGAGCCGCCCGAGGCGCCGCTGGTCGGGCCGCCGCGGATGTAGCGAGTGGGGCTCGAGCGGGCCGGTGCGCTGCTGGTGCCGAGCCGTCGGCGCTGCCCCCCGGATCTCGACGAAAGCGAGCTTAGCGGCCGCCGGCGCGCTCTCGGGCGAAGCGCGCTTCGTCGCTCGGACGGCTCCACGCCGGGTGTGGCGAACGACGCTTCGCCTCGCGAGCGCCGCTGCTGCGGGAACACCGCCTGATCGACGGTGGCACACGTGTTGCTCAGCGCTGCACGAGTCTCCGCATGGGAGCAGGCGCTGACGCCGTTGCCACGGAGCCCCCGACCGAAGAGGAGGAATCACGATGCACGACATCGACCGAACGCTGACCGAACTGGAATCGGACGAGATGGGCGAGTACGAAGGCGGGCTCGCCTCGGATCAAGAGCTCGAGCTGGAAGGCGGGGACCCGTTCGGCGAGCTCGAAGTCGACGACGAGTACGGAGAGCTGGAGTACGAGGCCGACGACGACGAAATGCCGCTCAGCGACGAAGAAGAGATGGAGCTGGCGGCGGATCTGCTCAACGTCTCGAGCGAGGAGGAGCTCGAGCAGTTCCTCGGCAAGTTGTTCAACAAGGTTCGCAAGGCCGCCCGCGGTGCGGTCAGGGCTGGCAGGAGGTTCTTCAAGAGCGGCGTAGGCCGGCGGCTTGGAGGCGTCCTGAAGGGGTTGGCCAAAAAGGCGCTGCCGATCGCGGGGACGGCGATCGGGGGAGCCTTCGGAGGACCGGCGGGCGCTGCGATCGGCGGGCGCTTGGCGTCCGTCGGAGGCCGCCTGTTCGGGCTGGAGCTCGAAGGCCTGAGCCCCGAAGACCAAGAGTTCGAGGTGGCGCGACGGTTCGTCCGCCTGGCCGCCAGCGCGACGAACAACGCAGCGAAGGCATCGCAGACGCCTCAAAGCCCGCAGCGGATCGTCCGCTCTGCGGTCGTCAAGGCCGCGCGCCAGCACGCCCCCGGCCTGCTCAGCGCCGACAAGGCCGCCGGCGCCGCGTCGCTGGGAAGAGCGCGCACGGGGCGCTGGGTGCGCCGCGGCAAGACCATCGTCCTGCTGGGAGTGTGATCGTGCTCCCCGTCGCTTCGTCCAGCCACTTCCTCATGCAAGAAGCGAAGGCGTTGCTCACGCGTCTGGACCGGGTGCAGCCGTTCTCCTCGACGATGCCATCGACGAGCAGCGCCGCGCTGCCACGGGCTGCCTTCTCGCGGATCGAGCAGCAGCTCATCCACGAACGAAGGCAGCTTCGCCAGCGCGTCCTGGCGTACATGCAGTGGCTGCGAAGCCCGGAAGGTCAGCGCGCGCCGACAACACACCAACAGCGGAGATTCACCCTGCTCCGCATGATGTTCAACGCGGCCCTCGACCAGGTCGACATCTTCGCCGACGTGCTGAATCAACGCAGCGAGGGAGAAGCCGGGAGCTGGCTCTCGGGGCTGGACGTCGCGGCGGCGGAGGCGCTGACGTTGAGCGATCGATTCTTCGATCCGCCGCCGCTGATCACCTACCTGGATCGGGGGCACGGGGCGGCCATTCGGCGCGCCCGGACCAGGTTGCCCGGAGGAGGCCCCAATCCCGTGGCCATCATCCGCCTGCCGCGCGAACGCATGGTGGGCAGCGCCGTCGGCTCGTCGCTCGTGCACGAGGTCGGCCATCAGGGAGCTGCGCTCTTGGACCTCGTTCCCTCGCTGCGGGCCATGATGCAACCGGTCATTCGGCGAGCGGGAGCCGCCGCCCCCGCGTGGGTGCTCTGGGACCGCTGGATCTCCGAGATCGTCGCCGACTACTGGTCCGTGGGAAAGCTCGGCATTGCTTCGAGCTTGGGACTCATCGGGGTGCTGAGCTTGCCCCGCGCGTTCGTCTTCCGCATCGCCCTGGATGACCCGCACCCGGTGCCCTGGGTGCGCGCGCGGTTGAGCTGCGCCATGGGGCGCGCGCTCTACCCTGATCCGCAGTGGCTGCGGCTCTCGGAGCTGTGGCAGGATCTCTATCCGGCGGCGGATCTGAGTGAGCGCCAGCTGCGTCTGCTCCGCTTGCTGGAGTCGACGATGCCGGAGCTCGTCGCGCGGCTGCTCGATCATCGGCCCGCGGCGTTGTGGGGGAAGTCGCTGCGAGAGGTGATGCCGCTCGCCGTGCGGCGGCCTGCGCGGCTGCGCGCGGTCCTGAGGACCTTCCGCGCTTCCCCGCGCCGCATGTGCAGCGCCCCACCGACCTTGGTGATGGCCGTCCTCGGCCAGGGGCGCTGGGACGGAGCGGTGAGCCCGGAGTTCGAGAGCAACACCTTGGCCCGCTTGCTGGGTCACTGGGCACTGCGACGCGCCCTCCCAGGCGAGCGCCTGGCCACCGAGTGCGGTCAGGCGTTGAGCCTGGCGAGCGCTGCATAGCCCCGAGCGGGGACCATCCACGAGAGGAGTATGAAAATGCCGCAACCAGAATCCGTGACCATCATACCGGACGAGCGGGCCTTGCGGGTGGGCGACGCCCTTCGCCTGAAAGCGACTGGACCCGAGGACGCGAAGTACAAATGGAGCGTCCTGGAGGCGCCCTCCGACGCCGATCGGAAGCGGGCCGAGGGCGCGATCGCCAACCCCACCGCCCGGGAGACGACGCTCGAGACGCGGGACTTGAGCCCTGGATCCTACACCTTCGCCGTCGAGCGCACCGACGACGGCGGCGCCACCACGACCAGCGAGCACTCGGTGAGCCTCGGCGCCGGCATCGAGCCGATCGAGGCCATCCGCCGCTCGGTCGAGAAGGTGGCCGAGTCGGGCCTGCCCGTGAACCTCGCCAGCGCGAAGCCGACGTCGGACCAGGCGCTCTGGAGCAGGATCCGGGCCTGCCTCGAGAAGCGCAACTTCGACAAGTACCGGAAGTTCATCGATCGGATGTTGTGCGACCCGGAGGAACGTGAGCGCCTGCGCGCCGACGTCGGCGGCAACCGGTTGGCGTGTGTCTACACCCACGGGGTGCACGGCTACGCGCTGCTCAAAGCGGCGACCGAGGTGTACCTGCTCTGCCACGCCTGCTGCGGCGGGCTGCCGAAAGGCGGAGAAATCGAGAGCGAGTTCTCGGACTTCGACCCGTTGGCGGAGAGCGCCCGGCTCGGCTACGTCACGACCGCGGCGGAGATGCGGGTCCGGCTGAAGGACTACCTCGACTCCAGCGTCACGCCGGGCACGCTGCCCTACCTTGGCAAGATCATCGGCGCGCTGCAGCTGAGCGACTTCGACGGGGCGGAGTTCCCGTTCTGCAGCGACAGCGTGCTCGGCACCCCCTGCCTGTTCGAGCTCATCTGGTCCTACTGGCACGAAGAAGGCATGCTCGTGCAGGCGCTCAACGCGATCTCACTGCGCTTTCAGAACCGCCGCGTGCTGGCTGGCGGGCGGGATGCCCTCGCCAACCTCGAGCTCCACCCGCTCCGCCCCCTGAACAACCTGCTCTGGGGTTATATCCAGGACGAGGGCCTGCGGCTGTCCGTGCGGCGCCGGACGTACGAATACGAGCACCACTATGGGCTGCGCCTGCTCGGCAAGGCGGTGGGGGTCCTGGACGTCGCGGAGCGACGTTCCAAGTTCCTGGAGGCGTTCCACAACGTGCTCCACCGGGCGGCGGTGTTCTACGCCGATCGGCAGAACCTGATGATGAAGCCGGATGCGTTCCCGCTCCTCGAGGCGATCCGCGCCGTGCACCTGCTCCTGGCCGAGGGGGCTCACAACCAGTTCGGGGATCTTCCCTCGACGGCCCGCGCGGAGATGCTGATCCAGCAATGGCTGCTCGCGCAGCCGCCGATGCGAGAGTTCCTGCAGACGCGCGCCATGGTCCCGTACGAAGAGGATTGGATGGGGCCGGTCGACGCGATGAAGAAGCTGATGGGTTGGAGCGACGTGACGATCATCCATTTTCACAAGCTGGCGGTGTACGGCGAGAAGATCTTGCTCTCGATCCGCTTCGGCAACTGGAACGCCGTGAACACGACCGCCGATCAGGCCGAAAACTGGGTGAACTACTTCAAGCCCGAGATCCAAGGGTACATCGAGTCGTACCGCGCGGCGACCGGCATCGACCTTTCCCCGACGGCGCGGGCCGCGGGACGGGTGGACGCCACGCTGCCCGCGGTGCTGCTGGATCGCCGGCTCAAGAAGCAGGGAACGACCGCGCCCTAGCGGAACGCGCTGCTCGAGCTCGAGAGCAAATCATTGAAGGAGGGTGGTGGCGGTGAAGACTCTACTCGAAAGCATCTTCGAGGCTGTTGACGCGGATTTCGAGGGCAGCGATGAGCGTGGCTCGTTCGATGACGAGATCGAGACGGCGTGTCGCGGCTTCGAAATCGACTCCAAATCCTACATCCAGTGGGTTCAGCGATCGCTGAACCGACTTGTCGGGTCGAAGCTGGCCGTGGATGGGAAGGCCGGGCCGCGGTACCGCGACGCCGTCCTCGCCTTTCAGAAGAAGCTCCGGCTGCCAGCGACGGGGAACGTCGATTCGAAGACACAGAATCAGCTGATCCTGGGAAACGAGAAGAACGCCGGCTACGTCCGTTCGATTCAGCAGGCGCTCAATCAGAAGGGCGCGCGGATCGCGGTCGACGGCATCAAAGGGCCGGGCACCACGGCGGCGATCAAGGCCTTCCAACGCACGCGGTCCCCGGACCTCTGCGTCGACGGCTTCGTAGGAGCGAAGACCGAGCTCCTGCTGCTCGAACCCAAGGGAGGCGGAGACCGCGATCTCAGCTGCGGTGTGCCCACGCGGAGCGTGCTGCGCGAGCTGGAGCTCGAGTTCGAGCTGGAGTCCGAGCTCGAGCCCGGTGCCGAGGAGCAAGGTCCAGCGCCAGCCACCGTCAGGTCGCGGCTGTGCCTGTTTCAGAACCACTCGACGACCACGCACCGAAACCACTTCCAGTGCGGTGCCGTGCGCCAGGCCCGACGCATCGGGGCGATCGCGTCGCCGAACACCGGCAACTGCCGGCGGCGCGTCGGGGCGACGCCCTACGACACGGGAGCGGACATCATCCGCTTCATTCAAGCCGCTCGGCGCTGCCGGCGGCAGCGCGTCGACCAAATCCACGTCTTCAGTCATGGGTTCTCCTCCGGCATCCCCGGAACGACCGCCGGGTCTGCCGGGATCTACCGGACGGGCTTTGGCGGCGTGGATCGCGCGGCGGGAGGTCGGCTGGTGACCAACGTGCCGGCGGCAGACTTGGCGGAGAACGTGACCGTGGTGTTGCACGGCTGCAACATGGCGGCGGGTACCGAAAACGTCGCCCGCTCGCTCTACCAGCACCTCGCGCGCACGCTCGACAATCCGCGCGTCTACGGCCACTACAACACGGGCTGCGCGGGTCGCAACAACAGTTGGCGCGAGTACTCGAACCGACACCCGACCGGACGGCGCCTGGCGACGCTTCCCAACATCGCGAGCACTGGGTGCTGCGGACCTTGAAGGATCAGCCGGAGGCGAACCGTGGCATGCAATTGTGGCAGAGCTCAGCGAGCGGGCAGCGGGCGGCAGGCCGCGCGCGCGGCATTCTATTCAGGGGAGCCGGAGCTCGACGACGAGGCGTTCGAGCTCGGCACGGCGAGTGGATACTCGAGCAGCAGCCCCGAGTGGTCGGACGCAGAGCTGCAGTACAGCATCGTCGTCAGCCCGACCTCGCTCGGGGACAGCCGCTTTCGGATCCCGGCACGGACGAGCCGTCCCACGACGCTTCAGTTCCCGTTCGACACCATCTGCTTTCTCGAGATGACCGACGCGAAGGGGAGCCGCTTCACGGGCAGCGGCACTTTGATCGCCCCGCAGGTGGTCCTGACGGCGAAACACTGCCTGGAGCGGGTGGCGCCACCGCGCTGCCGGAAGGCGAGAGCCCGGGGCACGCCGTTCTCGAGGGTTCAGGTGACGCCGGGGGCGGACCTCTCGGCGACCACCGCTGCCAAGCTGGGGCCGGCCCATCCAAGCAGCCAAACCGCGACCCCCGCGCGCTTCCGCGTCGATCCCGACCTGGACTATGGCGTGATCATTCTGCCGCGGCCCTTCTCTCGGCCGAGCCGCTTCATGCTGCTTCAGCCGCGGAGCGATCCCGGGTCGGCGACGCTGCTGACCATCGCCGGCTATCCCTGTGACAAACCCCGCGGCACGATGTGGGGCCACTCCGAGCGCGTCCCGGTGCGGGGCGTCTCGGCCACTCACCTGAGCTATCCCATCGATACGTGTCCTGGGCACAGCGGCAGCCCGGTGTGGCTGCTGGGCAACAACGGCATCCGCCTGCTCTTGGGCGTTCACACGACGGGCGCCGTGCGGGCGAGCGGCAGCCGTTGTGAGAACAACCCGACCCGCACCCGGTGCGTCCGCACCGGCGCGCCGACGACGGCGGTCCGGGGAGACAACTGTGGGGTGCGCATCACCTGCGCGGTGATCGACAATATCCTGCGCTGGTGCAAAGAGTTCAAGGTGCGGGAGCCGCAGATCGACAAGAGCGTCTACAAGTCCCGCTGTCGCTGACGTCTGGCCGCCTCGAGCTAGAGTGGCGAACGGTCTGCGGGGCAGGGCGTTTGTCGCGGAAAATGAGACCCTCTAGGGCAGCGAGCCGTGAGCCGACGAGGGGGCCCGAAGCATCGGGGCCCTCACCCGGATGGGGACCCCGATGCTTTGGGATCTCCGCTCTCGCAAGCTGATCGGTGCTCTAGGAGGCGAGCTTGCTTTGAAGGTGCTGCTGCACGGCGCGCTGGGAGACCTTCAGCCGCGCGGCGCTCCTGGCGGTGTCATTGTCCTCCGAGCTGAGGACGGCGCGATAAGCGGCTTCGACGGCGGCGTTCCGGATGTCGACCAGGCCCTTGCCGCGCGCGAGCGCGTCACGAATGGTGGCGTCGAACGCCGCGTCGGGCCAGTGCTGGGCCTCGCCGCAGTACTTTTTGAGCTCGTCCTCTGGCAGGGCGCCGATCGTGATGGGGCCGGGCCCGACGTGCCGAGACGCGAGCCGCATCACGATGTGCCGCAGCTCCCGCACGTTGCCGGGGTAGCTCCGCGTCTGCAGAAAATCCGTCACCCGCCGATCGAGCGCGGGTGGCGGATGATCGGGGTAGATCTGACTCAGAAAATGGTGACAGAGCGGCAAGATGTCTTCCCGGCGCTCACACAGGGGTGGCAGGTGACAGCTCCAGCCCGCGAGGCGGTGGTAGAAGTCATCGCGGAAGGCGCCGTCGGCGCGGTCCTGCTCCAGGTTGCGATGGGTCGCGCACACCAGCCTGAAGTTTGCCCGGCGCCAGTCGTTGCTGCCGACGCGCTTGTAGGTCCGCTCCTGCACCACACGCAGCAGCTCGGCCTGGAGCCGCAGCGGCAGCTCGCCGACCTCGTCCAGGAAGAGGGTCCCGCCGTCCGCCAGGGCGAAGGCACCGTCCCGCGAGGCGACCGCGCCCGTGAACGCGCCCCGCTCGTGGCCGAAGAACTCGCTGCCGGAGAGCTCCGGGACCACGGTCGTGCAGTCCAACACGACGAGCTGTCCCTTGCCGGCGCGCGCGTCAAGATCGTGGATCAACCGCGCCACCAGCTCCTTGCCGGTGCCGCTTTGGCCGGTGATCAGCACCGAGCTGGCGGTGAACCGCGCCACCTCGATCACCTGCCGCAGCACCCCGAGCCAGCTCTGGCTCTTGCCCGCCAGCGCCTGGCCGACGAGCTCGGAATGCAAGAGGTGCTCGACGCTCGTCCATCGCTTCATCCTCTCGACCACCATCGCGAGGAGATCGGGGTACTGATCCCAGGCGAGCACGTCGGCGGCGCCCGCCCGCAGCAGCGCGAGCGCGGCGGCGTCGTCGAGATCCAGGGTCTCGGCGGCCACCGCGAGGACGCGCTCGTGCCCGTCGTCGCTCAGGCGGCGCACCAGCCGCAAGAGCTCGTCGCTGACCGCTTCGAAGCAAAGAACGCTCGCCCCCGGGCCGGGCTTGTCGTCGCGCTGGACTCGAACGTCGCTGCCGAGCGACGTGAGCGCTTCGGCGAGGCGTTGCACCGCAGCCTCGGGCTGCCCCAGAACGCGCACGGTGACCTTACGTTCCCCCATCGCCCACATCACAGAATGAGATGATAGGGTGACACGTGACCTGGGCGGAAGGAACCCTACACCGAAGTTCGGGTGCTTTGGACGCGGCGGGGTTCGCGGGCCGCGGTGGTGTATTCCCGAGGGTCGCCTAGGGTACGTGCGCCGGCTCGAGTCGTCGGTGTCGGGCCGCCGGTGCGGCGGGAGCGGTTCCCGCCAACCCGCCAAAGATCATGCCGAGCACTCCGAGCACCAACGCTCCGGTGCCCCCGACGACTCCGTTACCAGTTCCGGGGCCGCCGCAGTTCACCGCTACCACCAGTCCTCCGCTGACCGGCGGCGATCGACCCCGATCCCAGCGCCACGGTCGCTCCGACCCCCAGAGGCCCCCCCAAGGCGGCCGGCGGGGCGGACCCGAGCCAGCCCGCCACTGAGCACGGCGGGCCGACGTGCAGTGCGTTCGCGAACAGCACCCAGGACCAGCTCGGCCCTGTCGTCGCGGCGAGGGACCCCGTAAGTGTTGGCTACTGCTAACGGAAAAATTGGACGAGAGCGAATCGTGCCACCATTGGGGAGGGTCAGACGACTTAGAGGCAGCATGGATACGAACATCACACGAGCGCCCTGGCTCCTCTGGCTGGTTCCGAGCCTGCTCGCCGGCTGCTCGGCAGGCGGAGAATCCAAAGGATCATCAGACGCCGAGGACCCGTCGGAGCTTTCGTCGAGTGATGCGGGCGGCGAGGCGGCCTTGCCCGGAACGGGGGTTGGCCCGTCGACACCAGGGGCAGGCCTGCCCACGCTCGTCGATGCCGGGGCACCCAGCGACGATCCCGACGGTGCAGCGACGGCCGTGACCATCGTCGAGACGCTGCCCGATCAGTTCTCGCCGGCCGATCCGGAGCACCCGGAGACGAGCAAGGGGGGCTATCAGGTTCTGGGTCCCCTGGCGGACGTCGCGGCTCCGGAAGGCGAGTGTGCCAACGTCCTGCGGGTCATCATCCGCGACTTCCAGGGGGCTCACGACGACTTCGAGAACGCCGGGGACTGGAGCCGGTACGAAGTCCAAAGCCCGATCGGAGAGGTCCGCAAACCCCAGAAGACCAGCACGAACGGACCCCTTCGACTGGAGGACTGGTATCAAAACCTCGAGGGCATCAACTTGCCATTCGCCGTCGATCTGTGGCTCGAGCCGGTGGGGGAGACCTTCGTCTTCGACTCGACCGCCTTCTTCCCGCTCCGAGACCTTGGCTTCATGGATGCGTATCTATTCACCACCGAGCTGCACACCAACTTCGAGTACAAGGGCGGCGAGGTGTTCACGTTCCGGGGGGATGACGACGTCTTCGTCTTCATCAACGGGCACCTCGCCGTGAACCTCAGCGGCGTTCACGACGCGCAGGAAGGTTCGGTCGACCTCGACGAACAGGCCGCCGTGTTCGGTATCGAGGTCGGCAACGTCTACACCTTCGATCTGTTTCAGGCCGAACGACAGCCGTCCGGCTCGAACTTTCGGCTCGAGACGACGCTCGACTTCACCGGGTGCGGCGTCATTCTACCGATCGACGAGGTGCGTTGAGGGCTCGCGTTGCCCGGGCTACTCGCCAGCTATCGGCGGCTCGAAGTGCTCGCGCCCGCGCCGCACCATGGCGATCCGCTGGTCTGGCTCGGGGAGGGCGAGGCGTTGGGCTTGCAGAATGGCTGCCAGCCCGGGGCCGCAGTCGTGCTCCGGGAGCACCTCGAACCCGTATCGCTCATAGTAGGGGCGGTTCCAGGGGAGGTGGGCATAGGTCGTGAGCCAGAGATCCCGGTCGCCGACCCAGGCGAAGGCCTCTCGCAGCAGCGCGGCGCCGACGCCACGCCGCATTGCCGACGGGCGCACGGCGAGCTGGTCGAGATAGGGCGAGCCGTCCACGAAGCCGAGGACCATGAACCCGATCGGCCCGTCACGCTCGTCCACCGCGACGTGCGCCAGCCCCTGATGGATCGCGCGGTCCCAACGAGCTGCCTCGGCCTGAACGAAAGGATGCGTTGCTGTCAGCGTGATGTGGAGTCCCGCCTCCGCATACAGCGCGGTGGCCGCGTCATCGATGGCGACGAGCTCGCCAAGCTCGTCCGGCCGGGCCAGCCGGAGCGAAAAGCGGAGATCCTCGGCGCCTGTCATCGCCTCGCGTGGGGATCTAGATCCAGAGCACCGATCCGTTTGGCAGGCGAGAGCCCCGATTCCTCGGGAAACCCTCAGCTTTGCTCACGGAGCGGTGCTCTAGATCTGGAACGTCTCATTTTCCGCCGCAAACGGTCTGCGCTGCAAACCGTTTGTCGCACCAGGCGGTGGTTCCCTGCCGTCGTCTCAGCCTGAGAGGCTCTTGTCATGCTCTACGCGCGGCTCACGCCGGATGAGCGCGCAGAGAAACCGGAACACCTCGAGCCGACGGCGTTGGCGTAGCGCACGCCTTGGGGCTGACGTTCAAGCGAGGGGCGGGGGCTAGGAGCGCCGCCGAAGGCGGTCCGTCGATGACCGCGCTTGGACCGGCAGCTGTAGACGGCAGCCTGGAGAGCATCATTCGCAGCGTGGTGAAGGATCGGCGCGGCTCCTGCGAATAGGGGGTGTGCATGCGTCAGGTACTCGCCGGTGGCTCGCGGTTCTCTTCGCGGTTGCGGTCTGGTGGAGCACGTCGTCCGTCGCCGCCGGCCCCGAGATCGCCCCGCCCGTTGCAAGAGGCAGCCAGGAGGTCGCGTACCCGGAGGATGGGCAGGGGGACGCGGTGGTGGTGCTCGAGCTGGTGGTCGCCTCCGACGGCCACGTCGCGTCGGCGACCGTCATCGACGGCCCGAGCCCATTTGCCGAGGCAGCGTTGGCGGCGGCCCGCGGGTGGACGTTCGACCCGGCGCGGCGCGATGGAGTCCCCGCCGCGGCGCGAATCCGAGCGCAGGTCCAGTTCCGGTCACCGCTCGACGGAGGGAAGCCCAAGGCCCCGCTCGAGGACGAGCCGACGCCCCCGCGCGAAGAGCCGCGGGCGGATCCCGCTCCGCCGGAGCCGCCCGCGCTGGAGGTCGTGGTGCAGGGGCGTCGGCGCGAGCCCGGTCGCACGACGCTGAGCGCCGCGGAAATCCGCGAGACGCCAGGCGCGTTCGGTGATGCGTTCCGCGCCGTGGAGGTGCTGCCCGGTGTGACGCCGCCGCTCGGCGGCGTGCCTTACTTCTTCGTTCGGGGCGCGCCCCCCAACGCCAACGGCACCTTCGTCGATGGGATCCGCGTGCCGCTGCTGTTTCACGTCGGGCTCGGTCCGGGGGTGATCCACCCTGGCTTGCTCGATCGGGTCGACTTCTTCCCTGGGGCCGCCCCGGCAGAGTACGGTGGGTTCGTGGGCGCCATCGTCGCCGGCCAGCTCCGGGCGCCCGCCGTCGAACCGCGTGCGGAGGCGCACGTGCGGCTCGTCGACGCGGGGGGCCTCTTCGAGACGCCCTTCGGGGGCGGGCAGGGCAGCGTTCTCGTCGCCGGTCGCTACGGCTACCCAGGCCCGATCGTCAGCGCGATCTCGAACACGACCCTTCAGTACTGGGACTACCAGTCGCGGGTTGCGTGGAGGGTCGGCTCGGACAGCGCGCTCAGCGCGTTCGCGTTTGGATCTCACGACCGGGTCGGGCACGTCGCACCGAATGGCGCGGACGTGGAAGACCTGGCTTCCGACTTCCACCGCGCGCAGCTAAGTTTCGAGCACGACTGGAGGGGCGGACGGCTGCGTGTGGCGACCGCCGTCGGCTACGATCGGCAAGGCTCCGATCCGACGTACCTCACGAATCGTTCGCTTTTGCCTCGCCTCGAGCTGGAGCAAGACCTCGCCGACGGCGTTCGGCTGCGGACGGGGCTGCAGGCTCAACTCGAGGCCTATGGCCTGCACGAGGGAGCGCCCGCGGTCGTGGACGAGGCGGTCGTCCCATCGACGGCGGCGCCCGCGCGCACGAACCTCACCGGTGCGCTGCACGCGGATGTCATGTGGCGGATCGGGCCAGGCGTGCAGCTCGTGCCAGGCGCTCGCTTCACGGCGTTCGACTCCGCACGCCCGGTGATCGAAGGCGAGGCGAGCCGGCAGCGCACGACGGTGTTGGCGTTCGACCCCCGGTTGTCCGCGCGCGTCGCGTTGTGGCGCTCGGCGGCCTGGCTATCGACGTTCGGGCTGGCGCACCAGTACCCCACGCTCCGCGTCGGCGCGCTGCCCGCCCCGGTCGCCGCCGGCGCGGGCTTTCCGGTGGGCAGCAACGAACTGCAGCGCACCCTGCAGCAGAGCCAGGGAGTAGAGGTGGCCCTACCGGCTAAAATGACCCTGACCGTGACGGGCTTCACGGCATGGAGGTGGGGGCTCACGGACCTCACGCGCCAGTGCCTGCAGATCGAGCCGCCGAGCGCGCCCCTCGGATCCGGGCCCGACAAGCCGTATTTTTGCCCCAGCAACGCGCCCGTCTCGGGGCGGTCGTATGGGGGGGAGGTGTTGTTGCGCCGCCCGCTGACCGAACGGCTGGGCCTGCTGATTTCCTACACCCTGTCGCGCACGGTCCGCGAGTCGCACTTCGTCACTCTGGAGGGGGGCGACGCGGTGGCGACCATCCCGAGCGAGTTCGATCGCACCCACGTGCTAAGCGCGATCCTGACCGGGGATCTCGGCCGGCGCTGGCGTTTGGGGGGGCGCTTCGTGTTCTACTCCGGGGTTCCCTATTCGGAGCTGAGCGGCAACGTGCCCATCCCGCCGTACCACAGCAAGCGCGATCCCCCGTACTTTCGCCTCGACTTCCGGCTGGAGAAGCGCTGGCTGTTGCAGCACCAGCGCAGCATTGCTGCTGTGCTGGAGGTGCAGAATGCGACACTCAACACGGAGGCCAACACGCTGGGTCTCGACTGCATCGGCGACGTCGGAATGGAGGCGTACACGACCGAGTGCCGCCGCGGCACCGTGGGCCCCATCACCCTGCCGAGCATCGGGGTCGAGGCATTTTTCTGAAATCGAAATGAGGCAATGAAGCTTCGGTCCGATCGCGGACAATAGGGACATGATCCCCCGCCGCCTGCTCTGCCTGTTCGCCGGCACGGGGGTGCTGCAGCCTGGGCTCGCGCAGGGGGAGCGGGCCGAGTGCGCGCGCGTGGTGGTGGACGCTGCGCCGGACGTGCTCGCGGCCTGGCCGGATCTGCCGGGGGCGGTGATCGAAACCTTCGCGTCGCGCGCCGCCGTCGACACCTGCGCTCGGGTGCGATTGACGGAGGCGGACGGCGCGATAGCCCTGCACGTCCGGCTGGCGGACGGGCGCCTGGCCGTCCGATCCGTCCCGAGCGGTGATGACGTGATCCCGGCCCTGGAGGGCCTGCTGGCGGTGCCGGAGGTGGAGCCCGCCGAGCGAGAGGAGGTGCCGGTCGTCGAGCGAGAGGTGCCGGTCGTCGAGCGGCGCGAACCGGCGCTCGTTCTGCAGCCGGCGCCCGCGTCTCGACCGAAGGACTCGGCCGCGCCGGCCGACGAGAGCCAGCGAGCGCTGGGGCTCGAGCTGTCGGCCATCGCGGGCGTGCGCGGTGGTGGTGGACCCACGAGCAGCAGCGTGGGCGCCGTCGCGCTCTTGGAATCGTCGGGTTGGCTGCTCGCTCTCGACGGCCGCGCCCACGCGAGCCACGCAGCCAGCACCTTGGAGGTTACCTGGATCGTGGGGCGCCGCCTTTCGCCCGGTCCGCTCGAGCTCGATCTCCTGCTGGGGGCCGCCGCCGAGCTGGTGCGGGACGTCGCCGCGGACGGTGACGAGCCCAGACCGGACGACGCACCTTGGATGTACGTCGCGAGCCGCCTGCACCTGGTGCCGCGCTCCGCGCTCGGGCCGTTCATCGGTGGTGAAGCGCTGGGCGCGGTCGACGACCTGGGCGGGAGCGGAGCGCAGGCGTGGATGGCGGGAGTGGTCGCGGGCGTCGCGGTGAGGACCCGATGAGCGAAGGCGCCGCGCAGCGGGCGGCCAGGCCCAGCGCCGATCCGGTGCTGCTCGCCCGCCTCTCCCAGGGCGAGGTCGGAGCGCTCGGAGAGCTGTATGATCGGCACCAGCACGCGGTGCGCCGCTTCGTCTCCCGTGCCACGGGTGATGCGGAAGATGTCGACGACCTGGTGCACAAGACCTTCCTGACGGCCGCGAAGTGTGCGGCGCGCTTCGACGGCCGCGACGACTGCCGGCCTTGGCTCATGGGGATCGCCGTGCGTTTGCTGCAGCAACGGCGGCGCGCTTCGACTCGCCTCTTGGTGATCGTGGCGGCGCTCCGGAACACCCGCCCGACGGCCCACGACGCACGTCCTCAGCTCGCGGCAAGGAGCGACCTCGCGCGTGCGCTGGGCCGCCTCAGTGAACCGAAGCGCGTCGCGCTGCTGCTGACGGAGGTCGAGGGCTTGAGCTGCCCCGAGGTCGCGGAGCTCCTGGGGGTCCCCGTGGGCACCGTGTGGACCCGCTTGCACGCGGCGCGGCGGGAGCTGCGGGAGCTGCTCGGCGCGAACCCGGGAGGCCAACAGCCGTGAAGGCCGAGTGTCCGCGGTCGTTCCAGGTCGAGGCGCTGCGTGACGGTCGCCTCGGCGGTGCGGAGCGCGCAAGCTTCGAACGGCACCAGCGCGGCTGCCCCGTCTGCTCGGCCGAGGGCCGCGTCCTCGAGGCCCTCGGCGCGGCCCTTCGAGCCGATCCCGAACCCGCGGACCAGCTGCACGTCCGGCGCGAGCGGGTGCGGCTGCTGGCGGCGTACGATCGTTCGCTCGTCGAGCAGGAGACCGCGCCGCGGGCGCGGTGGCGCATCCCGGTCGCGGTCGCGGCCGCGGTCCTGTGCGCGCTCTTGGTTTTCTGGGGGGCGCCGCGCTGGCAGCAGACCGCACCCCCGGCCAGCGTCGTGCTCGCGAGCGAGGCGGCGTCCTGGTCGAGAGTCTCCGATGGATCGCGCGAGCTCGTGCGGCTCGACCGAGGTGAGCTGTGGATCCAGGTTGCCAAGGGTCCGGGCAAGCGACCGCTCTTCCTGAAGCTCCCCGACGGGGAGCTCGAAGACATCGGCACGACGTTCTCGGTGAGCGTCGAGGATCGGCGCACCACCCGCGTGCAGGTCGAGGAAGGTCGCGTGCTGTTGCGCCTCGAGGGCCGGTCGCCGATGGTGCTCGATGCGGGCCAGACCTGGTCCCTCAGCGAGTCGATCCGAGATCGAAAGGCCCCGCCCGCGCGCCCGCCCGAGGCAAGCAAACCCGCCAGATCCGATCCGCCCCCACGACCGCCGCCCAGCTCCGAGCGGCCGGCTCCCGCCCCGGCTAGCTCTGCCACAGGGGCGCCTCGCGAGGACGACGCTTCGTTCGCCTTCAAGCGAGCGGTCGCGACCCTCAACGCCGGACAGCACCGGCAGGCGGCCGCGGAGCTCGGGCGCTTCATCCAGGAACACCCAGCGGATGCGCGCGCCGAGGACGCGGCGTACTTGCGCGTGCTCGCCCTGCAGCGCTCGGGGAGTCCGGGGGCGACCCGCGCCGCCGCGCGCGAATACCTGCGGCGCTATCCGTCCGGCTTCCGGCGCATCGAGGTGGAGCGCCTCGCGAAGTAGACGCACCGCGAGCGAGCGCCGTCTGCAGACCGCGGCGAGATCGAGCCACCCAGGAACCGAGCGTCCATCGTCCGCACTTCGGGTGGGACCGCCGCTGCCTTGATGGCGCCGAGCCGCTGCGGTATCCATGCTGTCGGCCATGGAGAAGAAGCCGCGCGTCTTCACGATGTCGTTCGCGAAAGTGTACCCGCTGTACGTGCAAAAAGCGGTGAAGAAGGGGCGAACGCAGCGAGAGGTCGACGCGATCATCACCTGGCTCACGGGCTACGACGGAAGGCAGCTCAAAAAGGCGATCGACACCGAGATCGACTTTGAGACCTTCTTCGCCAAAGCGCCGCGGATGAACCCGAACGCGGCGCTCATCACGGGCGTCGTGTGCGGCGTGCGGGTGGAAGACATCGCCGACCCGCTGATGCAGAAGATCCGCTACCTTGACAAACTGATCGATGAGCTTGCCAGGGGGAAGAAGCTCGCGAGCATCCTTCGCGAGTGAGCGCTTGCGCGCCGCCACGCGGGCGACGCTTCGCGACCGGCGGCGCTGTGGTGAGCGTCAATCCAGCGGGTAACCACGCCACGCCCAGAGCAGCGTCTCGGCCAAGGTCTCGTCGAAGACCTTGCCGTCGCAGTGCCCGGCGAGTTCGAATGAACATGAAGTTTTCCATTGGCGGACCTTCGAGCGAGCCGCTGACGATTCATGGCGTTCGTCGAACGAAACGGTCGAACCGAAGATCGAACGGGGACGAGCGAGCGCGGCCCCGTTGCGCTGCACAGCCAGCCGAGCTACGGTCTCTTGGTCCAACCTGCCAAAAAAGGCGGCCCGGTTCCGGTGAGCCCCGGGCGCCCGCGGTGCGGGAGATGTCCGGCGCGGATGGGCCGCGTGAGGACCCATGGAAGGCGACACGACGCGGACGTGCGTCTCGCATCCATGAGGTTCACATGAAGGTTCAGCTGCATCACATCGGGCTCGCCGTGGGCGACATCGACGCCACCATCGAGGCGCTCAGCGCGGCGCTTGGCGCCGTACGCGCGCCCGCGCCGCTGGCGGGGCACACGCTGCTCCGCATCGGGGATCTGCACCTGGCGCTGGTCGCCCGGACCGGCAACGACCCGCGGGAGCGGGCGTGGGGGGATCATCTGGCGCTCACCGTTCCGGCGGCCTCACGCCACGAGGTGGTCGGTGCCCTGCTCGCCAAAGGATGGCAGGCACAGGAGGTCCGCGGGCGGATCTACGTGCGCAACGACGATGGATCGCTGACCCTCGAGCTGCTGGCCGAGTAGGAGCAGCGGGCTGTCGCCCCCGCTGCGACGGCTCGCGACGAGCTGGCAGCGACGACCGGGCCGCGGGGGGGGGGGGG
>JAEZYZ010000425.1 GCA_023418705.1 Pseudomonadota bacterium
GCTCGCCGCCGCGCGCGCGGGCGCCGAGCTGGCAGCGGCACCGGCCGAACCGCGCTGCTCGCGATCGCAGCCACCCCACACCAGAACGGCGAGCAGCCAAGCGAGCCGGCGCGGGCGGCAGGTCACCGGGGCTGCCGCAGCGATGGGGGCGGCGGAGGGATGATGGCGGTCGAGCGCCCTTCCTCCGCCTCGTCGAAGATCTCCACCGTGATGTCCTCGGCGAGCATCTCCTGCTTCATGGCGCCGAGCTCCCGGTTGGTGTCCGCCAGGCGATCGGCCAACACGCCCAGGAACTGCCACAAAAGCTTCACGGCGAGCTGGTGCTCCTTGCGCAAGATCTCGAAGAACTCCGGCCGGCGGACGACCATCATTTCGCTCTCGCCCTCGCTGACCACGCTGGCCGAGCGCGGCTGGCTGCGCACCAGCGCCATCTCGCCGAAATGATCCCCGGGCTTGAGCAGCGCGAGCTGCGCTTCGCCGCGCAGGACCTTGACCTTGCCGCTCAGCACGATGAAGAGCTCCTCGCCCTTCTCGCCCTCGTGGATCACGTGCTGCCCGTTCTGGTAGGGCACCACCTCGGTCACCTGCAGCACGCGCAAGAGCTCGCGATCGTTCAGGGGCCGGAAGAGCGGCATCTGCGCGAGGATGTCGCGCTTGAGCTGCAGCTTCTTGGCCCGGTCCTCGTCGCGCGCCCCGATGTCGCCGATGCTCAGCAGCACGGCGGTGATGTTGTCCTTGCCGCCGCGCTCGTTGGCGGCGTCGATCATCTGGCGCGCGGCGGCGTCCAGATCCGGCAAGGTCAAGTAGCGGCCGAGCTGCTCCGGATCCTCCTCGAAGTAGCCGCTCAGCCCGTCGCTGCAGAGCAGCAGCCGGTCGCCGGGGAGGAGATCGATCACCAGCGTGTCCGGCTCGGCGTGCTCGTAGACGCCGACGGCGCGGGTGATGGCGTTCTTCTGTGCGAGCTTCTCGACCTGCTCGCGGCTCATCTTCTTGCGCTTGATGAGCTCGTTGAAGACGGTGTGGTCCTCGGTGAGCTGCTGCAGCACGCCTTCACGCGCCAAGTAGATGCGGCTGTCGCCGACATAGACGATGAAGGCCTGGCTGCCGACCTGCAGCACGGCCACCAGCGTGGTGCCCATGCCGCGCTTCTTCTCGTCCTTCAGCGCCTCCGCGTGCACCTTGCTGGAGGCGCGGTTCACCGCGAACTCCAGCATGTTCAACAGGTCTCGCTTGCTGACCTTGGCGCCCCCGGTCTTGTTGGCCAGGTAGTCTTGCACGAGGTCCCACTCCTTCTTCACCTCCTCGTGCATCGTGCGGACGGCGATCGCGCTGGCGACCTCGCCCGCCGCGTGTCCCCCCATGCCGTCGCAGACGATGAACAACCCCAGCTTCTTGTCGACAAGGAAATTGTCCTCGTTGTGCTCCCGCTGCCGCCCGACGTCGGTCAGCGCGGCGAACTGCAAATCGGTGTTGCTCATCGACCCCCAGAATACGACAACCCGACCGTGCGGGACCATAGCGGGGAGCGGTGGCCCCGCGCCGGGCCCGCGGGGCGGGTCGAATCCAGGCAATTTAAGCGTCGATCGCGCCCAGCTCCAGCAGCGAGCTGGCCCCGCCGCGTGCGATGACCACGTGATCGAGCAAGCGGAGCCCCACGACCTGGCAGGCTTGGGCGACGGCGCGCGTCATGTGGACGTCCTCGGAGCTCGGGGTCGGATCGCCGCTCGGGTGATTGTGCACCAGCACGATGGCGCTGCCGGCGTCGCGCAGGGCGGGCCGCAGCACGTCGCTCGCCGTGAGCGCGCAGCCGTGCAGCCCGCCCTGGGCGATACGGTGCGTGGACTTCAGACCATTGCGCCCATCGAGCACCAAGGCCCACACCTCCTCGTGCTCGAGCAGCGACAGGCGCGGCTCCGCCCAGCGCACCACGGCGTCGAAGGCCCCGATCACGGCGCGCTCCTCGGCCATCAGCTCGATCATGGCGCGCCGCCCGAGCTCGAGCGCCGCCGCGACGCGCGCGGCCTTGGCGGGACCGACCCCGCGCCGCGTCGCCAGCCCGTGGGGGCCAAGGCGATACAGCCCCGCCAGGCCGCCCGCGGCTTCCAGCAGCGAGGCGGCGATCGCGCTCGCGGAGACCCCTTCGGCGCCGGTGCCGATGAGGAGCGCGAGCAAGTCCGCCGTGCCGAGTGCCTGGGCGCCGGACTCCAGCACTCGTTCGCGGTGGACGGGGTGGGGGCGGGAGATACGTTCGTTCACGCAGGTCCCGGCAGCAAACGGCATGCCGTGGCTCCCAACCGCGAAATCCCGTCGTCTTTGCGCGGGCGCGGCCGGCGATCGGCGGCCGATCGGCGAAACTCGACCAGGGAGAGCCCGAGGTCGGCCCCTCCGGCCGCGCCGGCACGACGAACGCCTTCAACCGGGAGCGGGCGCTCCCGGCGCTTCACTCCACCCGCTGGGGCTCGCCGTCCGGCAGCAGCTCGAGGAAGCGAGCGATGGCCGCGTCGATCGAAGCTTCGTCGTCCGAGTCGAAGGTGATCTTGGTCTTGTAGCTGGCGTCGAACCACTTCGGGTAAGAGCCCACGTGCACGGCGGCGTGCGCCTCGACGATCTCGTCGAGCAGCGGCTTGAGCTCCGGTTCCTCGAGGTTGGTGAAGACCGCCTTCGACAGGAAGGGACGGGGTCCGCTGACCCAGGCGCGCACGACGCTCAGCTTCATACGAAAGATCTCTGGCACGCCCGGCAGCACCCAGACGTTGCGCATGACGATGGTCGGCCAGAGGATCTCAGTGGTGGTCAAGAGCTCGGCGCCATCGGGGACGAGCGCCATGCGCAGGTGGGCGTCGGTGCAGCGCTCGCCGTACGTCTTGCGCAGCAGGGTGGCCAAGGACGGGTCGATGCTGGCGTCGACGCCGAACGCGCGCGCTACCCCTTCGATGGTCTTGTCGTCGTGGGTGGGGCCGATGCCCCCGCTGGTGAACACCACGTCGTAGTCCGCGCTGAGCCCACGCACTTCCTCGGCGATGGTGGCGACATCGTCGGGCAGCAACACCGCGCGGCCCAGCGAAATGCCCAGCGCGCGCAGCGTGCGCGCCAGCGCCACCAGGTTCTGCTCGCTGATCTTTCCGCTGAGCAGCTCGTCGCCGATGAGCGCGGCCGCGGCGCTGCGAGCGATCCGAGGCGTCATGAGGCCGTCACTCGGGATCGATCTCCCGCACGACCGGGTTGCCGGCCTCGTCGACGGACATGAGCTGCTCGACGCGCTTTTCGGCGGCGTCGAGCCGCGCCTGGGAGAGGCGCGCGAGCCGCACCCCCTCTTCGAACAGCTCGAGCGAGCGCTCGAGCGGCAGATCGCCGGCTTCCAGGGCTTCGACGATTTCCCCGAGCCGCCGCACCGAATCTTCGAACGAGGCCGGGGTCTGCGGCTCGCCTTCGCCGCTCTGGGAATGGTTCTTCACGCCGCTCACCTCGGGTCCCCAACAGACTTGCCGCCCGAGAGCGGGGCTGCAAGTCGAAGCGTCACCGGGCCGCCGGGCAGCCCCGAAAGCACGAGCAGGCCGTCGGGTCCGGACACGACCGGCACGCTCAAGCCCGACGACAAGGTCACCCAACCTGCGACCGGCGCGCCGTCGGCGCCCGCCACCGCCACCCACACCGTGCCCGGGCCGCCAAGGCCGTGTTGGGGCGCTCGCCCCGCCAGGGCCAGCCGCGCGAGCTGCCGCGCCTCGGGTGATGGATCCAGGGCTCGGGCAAGCTCGAGGGTCGGGCGCGCCGCGGTCGGGTGCCGGCCGAGCGCGGCCACCAGGGCGCGTCGGACGTCCGCGTCCGGTTCGAAGGCGTAACGGGCCGCGAGCAGTCCCACCGCCGCCGATCCGTGCGAGCGGGAGAGCCCCAGGGCAACCTGCGCGCGCAGCAGCGGATCGGGAGCGTCGAGCAAGTCCTCGATGGTGGTGCGGGTGAGCGGCGACAGGCGCGCTCCGAGCGCGTACGCGGCAGCTGCCGAGAGCGGCGTCGCCCGGTCGACCCACTCTGTCAGGCGCGCGGTCGGCACCCCGTCCGCCGCGGCGTCGGCGAGCAGCGCTGACGCGAGCGCGATCTGGGTCACAGGATCGGACGCCCGCGCGAGCCGGCGCGCGGCGGCGGGCGCAAGCGCGGGGTGAGCGCTGGCGGCGCCCACGCCACGAACGATGGCCGCGTCCTTCGCGTCCAGCAGGGCGATCCCCCGCTCCGGAGAGAGGCTCGCGATGCCCCACGCCCCCGCCGCGCGATCCTGCGGGGCGCTCGAGCGCAGCAGCGCCTCGAGCACCGCGCCGGTGCCGTCGACCTCCTCGCCCGTCGCCAGCGTGTGCACCACCGCTGCGCGCGCAGCCAGGCGCCGCGTCGCGGCCGAGCCGAACAGCTCGGTGATGCGTGCGCCCGCGGTCGACCCGCCGGAGAGGGCGAGCGCATAGGCAGCGGACGGGCCGAGCCCGGGATCGGCGACCAGGCGCGCCAAGCGGGTGATGGCTTCGGGCGATCCGGTCCGCCCGAGCGCCGAGAGCAGCGGCTCGGGGCGCTGGCGAAATGAAGGAGCGCCGAGCGCCTCGAGCAGCGCAGGGGTGAGCCGGGCGGCGGGGGCGAGCAGGCACAAAGACACCCCCGCGTCGCGCGTCGCCTCGTCAGCGAGCAGCGCGGCGATGTGCTCGGCGCTGTCGGCGGTCCCGGCCAGCGCGAGGATGCGCGTGGCGGCGATGCGCGCGAACGGTGCCTCTTCGGTTTGGAGCCAGTGGCGGGCGAGCTCCACGGTCTCGAGATTTCCAAGCTCGGTGAGGGCGAGCGCCGCCTCGGCGCGGACCTGCGGGGAGCCCTGCATCACGAGCTCCCGCAGCGGGTAGAACGCGCGCTGATCGGCCAGCGCGGCCAAGGTCCGGACCAGCGCCACGGTCGGCGTGCCCCGCGCCCGCAGCAAGGGGTCGAGGTCGCGTGGCGGATGCGCCGTCACGGCGAGCTTGGCGGCGTCGGCGATCGGACCGGGCTGGCGCAACGCCGCTCCGAGGGCGTCGAGCGCTGGCGCGTCGCCCGATGCTGCCAAAGCGAGCGCGGCGCTCTGGCGGACCCAGTCGTCGAGCCGCCGGTCGCCGTCCGTGCTGTCCCCCGGATCGTTCATCACGCGCACGAGCGCTCGCTGCACGCTGGCTACCGCGGCGTGAGGGGCCAGCGCCCGGACCGCCGTCAGCCGCTCCTCGGCCGTCTTGGCAGCGCCGCCGTCGTCCAGCGCTGCGACCAATCGCTCGAGCGCTCGGGCGCCCCCGGTCGCGCCGCGGCGCGTCAGCCCTCGCCGCCGCTCGCGGCGGTCCTCGGCGCCGAGCAGCCGCTCCCCCACGGCCAGGCCGAGCCGCGACCTCAACCCGTCCCCGGCCGCCGCCGGGGCTTCGGGGATCTCGACCTCCTGAGCGAACGCGGGCGTGGCGGCCAATAGCGCCAAGAGGCCCGCCCGCGCGGCGCGGCGTTGCCGCTGTCCGAGCATGGTCAGCGAGCTTCCCCGCCAGCGGGGGCAGGCTCAGCGGCGGGGGAGGCACCGAGCACCATCACGCCCACGCCGCTCGACGGCTCGGCCACGTGGCGCACCGCTCGAAAGCTCACCGACTCGGCGGCCCCGTCGCGGTGGGTGAGGCGGCGCACGGCGTGCACGATCGCGAAGGACTTGCTGAGCGCTTGCTGCGCCGCGCCGGCGGTCGCTCCGGCCGGTCGCACGCCGACCAGGGCCACCCACTCGGGGTGAGCGTTGAGCAGCTGGGCGATGGCGCGCAAAGTGGGCATGCTCTCCGGGGTCAGCTCGACCGAGTTTTGGTCCACCACGAAGGTCGGCGCCACCCGCAGGCGCAAGCTCGCGCTCGCGTCATCGAAGCGGACCAGCGGCTCGCCTGGGGTGGCCTCCGGGCAGCCGTCGCCGTCGTCGACCCCATCGAAGGACTCCGGCTGGTCGGGGCAGCGATCCTCGGCGTCGTCGAAGCCGTCGCCGTCGCGATCGGGGCTCGGGCAGCCGTGCAGGCGCGGGTCGGAGCGCGGCGGGCCCGCGACCAAGGGGCAGGCGTCTTCCAGGTCTGGCACGTCGTCGCCGTCGGCGTCCGTCTCCGGACAGCCGTCGTCATCCTGGATGCCGTCGCCGTCCTCGGCGACCTCCGGACAGCGATCGGCCGGACCGAGCAGCCCATCGCCGTCCTCGTCGCGCGGCGGGCAGCCGTCGGGCGCGGGCCCCGGCTCGTCCGGGCAGCTGTCCTTCTCGTCCGGGATGCCGTCCTTGTCGTTGTCCGGGTCGATGCAGCCGTCGTCGTCCTCGAAGTCGTCCTCGTCCTCGCGTTCTCGAGGGCAGCGATCCTCGTCGTCGGGGACGCCGTCATCGTCGTTGTCGAAGTCCGGACAGCCGTCGTGATCTTCGAACCCGTCGAGATCCTCGGCGAGCTCGGGGCACTCGTCGTCCGCGTCGGCCACTCCGTCTCCGTCGGCGTCGTAGAACCGCGGCGCCCAACCGATGCCCAGGATGACCCGCACGCTCGGGTTGCCCACGGCGTCGTTCAAGGGCGCCTCCACGCCGCCGATCAACGAGACGTCCCCGCCGAGCGAATAGCGGCCAGAGAGCGCCAGGCTCACCGGTGACTGCGTGCCCGCGGCGAAGCGCGGGGTCAGCGCGATGGCGCCGCGGCTCTCGAGCGTCCAGTCCCACCGCCCGCGGTCGTCCAGACCGAACGCCTGCGGGCGCAGCGTGATGCCGAAGGCCCACGGCAGCACGTGGCCGAACGCTTCGCCTTGAAAGAGCTCCTCTTCGCCCCGGATCCGCGCGCCCGCGCTGGCGCGGACGGCCAGCGCGATGAGCCGCAGCTCCGCCAGCAGATCGAGGCCACCGGTGCTGACGCCCTCGCCGACGAAGGCGTTTTGATTGCCCGTGGGCGCCGTCGCGTGCGCGATCGCCGCCAAGCCGAAGCCGCCCAGCTCCCCGCCCGGCAAGAGCGTCGCTTTGGCGCGAAACCCGACGTCGCCAAGCGCGGTCGCTGGCAGCCGGATGAGCCCTCTGTCCTCGGCGTCGTCGCCGGTCTGGTAGAGCACGGTCGGCAGGCTGAGCCCGAGCGACACCCGCTCCCCGAGCCCGATGCTCGCCACGTAGTCGAGCGAGACCTGGTGCTGCACCGGCTCCAGCACCACCGATCCGTCCTGGTCCCGAAGCGTGAACAGACGGTAGGCGTACGAGCCCCACGCGCCCACATTGAAAGCGCCGGGGCCCGGCGTGGACGTCGGCTCGAGGAACAGCGAGCTCTCGGGGTGGGTCGGGGGACGAAACCCGCGGAGATCGAGCGATGGAGCGACCTGAGCTCGCGCCGTCCACGACGCCAGGGCCATCGCGCCACAGAACGCCAGCGCTGGGCCGATTCGCATGGGGGCAGAGGGTAGAGCGACTCCGTCCCCGGCGGCCACACGCGACTTGCAGCGGCGGCCCTTTTTGTTGCGCGCCGGCCGGACACGGCGTAGGGCCGGGGCTCCGAGCATGGACGCCATCAAAATCCGCGGGACCCGGCCGCTGCACGGCACCATCCGTGTGGGCGGCGCAAAAAACGCGGCGCTGCCGATCCTCTGCGCCACGCTGCTGTCCGACGGCCGAAGCCGCCTGCGGAACGTGCCTGGGCTGCGCGACATCGACACGACCGCGGCGCTGCTCCGGGTGCTCGGGCGCGACGTGATGGTCGACATCCCCGTCGTGGAGGTCAAAAGCTCGGGCCCGGCGGTGCCGGAGGCCCCGTACGATCTGGTCCGGCAGATGCGCGCCAGCATCCTGGTCTTGGGTCCGCTCTTGGCGCGCCATGGCCGCGCGCGGGTCTCGCTGCCCGGCGGCTGCGCCATCGGGGCACGGCCCGTCGATCAGCACCTGCAGGGGCTCGAGGCCCTGGGGGCAACGATCCAGGTCGAGCACGGCTACATCCTCGCCGAGGCGCCGCGCCTGCGCGGGGCGGAGGTGGTGTTCGACCTGCCGACGGTGACCGGCACGGAGAACCTGATGATGGCCGCGGCCCTGGCCAAGGGGCGCACGACGCTCGTCAACTGCGCCCGGGAGCCCGAGGTCGAGGAGCTGGCGCGCGTCCTGAACAAGATGGGGGCGCGCATCGAAGGCGCCGGCACCGCGATCATCCACGTGCACGGGCGGGACGAGCTCGAGCCCTTCGACCACGCCATCATCTCCGATCGCATCGAGGCGGGCACCTTCATGGCGGCGGTCGGCGCAACGGGCGGCGACGTGCTCTTGGAGCACGCGCCGCTCGACGACCTGGAGCCGGTCGTGGCGAAGCTGCGCCAGGCGGGCCTGGAGATCGAGCGCGAGGGCGATCACGCTCGGGTACGGCGCCTGTCGGCGCTCAAACCGATCGACGTCACGACGGCGCCCCACCCGGGGTTCCCGACCGACATGCAGGCCCAGATCATGGCGCTGATGTGCTGTGCAAAGGGGCGCGCCGTGCTGACGGAGACGATCTTCGAGAACCGTTTCATGCACGTGCCGGAGCTCAAGCGCATGGGCGCCAACATCGAGACCCGGGGCAACGTCGCCATCGTCCAAGGGGTCCAGGGGCTGAGCGGCGCCTCGGTCATGGCGACCGACCTGCGAGCGAGCGCGTCGCTGGTCATCGCCGGGTTGGTCGCCGACGGGGAGACCGTGGTGCGCCGGGTCTACCACCTCGACCGCGGCTACGAGCGCATCGAAAGAAAACTCCAGGCCGTGGGCGCCGACATCCAGCGCTTCCGGTTGGAGTCGGACGTGCCATGAGACCGCTCACCCTCGCCGTGCCCAAGGGCAGGATCCTCAAGGCGCTGGTCCCGCTGTTCGAGCGGGCAGGCTACGACGCCGCGTGCCTGTTGGCCGACGATCGGCGGCTGGTGCGGGACAGCGCCGACGGCAAGCTGCGCTTTCTGCTGCTGAAGCCCGACGACGTGCCCACCTACGTCGAGTTCGGCGCCGCCGACCTTGGTATCAGCGGCCGCGACGTGCTGCTCGAACGCCGCTACGACCTCTACCAGCCGCTCGACTTGAACATCGCCAAGTGCCGCATGGTCGTGGCAGCCCCCCGCGGCGCCGACGTCCCGGCGGTGCCGCGCATCGCGACCAAGTACCCGCGCATCGCCGCCGAGCACTTCGCCAGCCGGGGGGTCCAGGCTGACATCGTCTACGTTCAGGGGTCGGTCGAGCTCGCGCCGCTCGTCGGGCTGAGCCACCTGATCGTCGACCTGGTGGAGACCGGCGCGACGCTGGTCGAGAACGATCTCGAAGAGCGGGAGGTCATCTGCAACGTCTCGAGCGTGCTGGTCGCCAATCGCTCGCTGCTCAAGCTGCGGCACGAGCAGGTGCAGCCCCTGCTCGATACCTTGCGAGCGGCCGTCCAAGCCGCCGATTGAAGCGCGCCGAGAGCGCGGGGTCTTTGGGGTGGCGACGGCGCCGGTGGCCTGGCGGCGCTCGCCGCGGCCGATCGGGCCTGGATGCCGGCGTTTCACTCATTCGTCGGCTGGCACGACGCTCGCACTCGGTCCTCTCCGCCGGCCGAAGCCGGCACAAAGGAGATGGATCGATGGACAACAGCAAAATGAAGATCGTGTACGTCATCACCGAGCGGGCCAACAAGAAGTACTGGAACCGGGTCGGCGTGGCGTTCCTCAATCAGGACGGCTCGATCAACGTCCGGCTGGAAGCGGTGCCGGTCAACGGGGAGCTCCAGATCCGCGACTACATCCCAAGGGATGATTCGACCGGGTTTCGGCGCAGCTTTCAGAACGGCCACAGCGCCGACGACTCCGTGGTGGAGCTGTCGTGAACGGCCAGCGTCGGGCCAGAGACGCGGGCGAGGTCGGTCGAGCGCCAGCGGCCCTCATCGCCTCGTCCGGCGCGTCGCTTTGCCTGGGCGGGGGCCGCGAGGCGGCCCCCCCAGCCGCGGGCTGGCGGAGGCGGCTTGGCGCG
>JAEZYZ010000453.1 GCA_023418705.1 Pseudomonadota bacterium
GCGCTCGCGGCAGCTGCGATCCGGGCCCCCGCCGCCCGAGCTCGGCCGCGGCGCGCTCGAGGTCGAGCTCCGCGCCGGCGCGCCCCGCCCCCAAGCCCGCCACCAGCACGACGCAAGCGGCGATCGACCAGCGCAGGCGGGGCATCCCAAGGACCGCTCGCTCAGACCGGCGGGATCAGGTGACGCCGGGGGATGGCCGTGGGGCGTTTGTCGGCAGCGACGGCGAAGCGGCGCGACAGCTCCGACCGGAGCCGATCGTGAGCCACCACGTCGTCCACCACCAGCTCGCTGGCGAGCTTCTTCAGATCCACGTCGGCCCGGTACTCATCGCGCAAGCGAGCGACGTAGGCGTCGCGCTCGGGCCCTTCGGGCACGCTCTGGATCTTGTTGTAGTAGACGGCGTTCACGGCCGCCTGCGGTCCCATCACCGCGATCGACGCGCTCGGCAAGGCCAGGCAGGCGTCGGGCTCGAAGGCGGGGCCGCACATCGCGTAGAGCCCCGCGCCATAGGCCTTGCGTACGATCACGCTGATCTTTGGCACGCTCGCTTCGCTGACGGCCGCGATCATCTTCGCGCCCGCCCGGATGATCCCCTGCCGCTCGACCTTGGTGCCGATCATGAACCCGGGGACGTCAGCCAGGAAGAGGAGCGGGATGTTGAACGCATCGCAGAGCCAGATGAAGCGGGCTGCCTTGTCGGCGCTGTCCACGAACAGGACACCGCCCAGGAACTTGGGTTGGTTGGCCACCACGCCGACGGCGCGGCCCTCAATGCGAGCGAACCCCGTGATGAGCTCTTTGGCGAAGCGCGCTTTGATCTCCAGAAAGCTGCCGTCGTCCACCACCTGCTCGATGAGCAGCTTCATGTCGAAGGCCTTGTTCTCGTCGGCCGGGATCAGCTCCTCCAGAGATCGTTCGCCCGCTTTGGGAGCTCGGCCCGCCACCGGGGCGGGGCTCGCCCGAAAATTCTGGGGCATGTACTCGAGGTAGCGCTTGGCGAAGGCGATCGCTTCGTCCTCGGTCTTCACCAGCACGTCACCGCAGCCGGACACGGAGGTGTGCATCTTCGCGCCGCCCATCTCTTCGAGCGTCACCTTCTCGCCGATCACCATCTCGGCCATGCGTGGCGACCCCAAGTACATGCTGGCGTTGCCGTCGACCATCACCACCACGTCGCAGAACGCCGGGATGTAGGCGCCGCCGGCTGCAGACGGCCCGAACAGCAGACAGATCTGCGGGACACGCCCGCTGAGCGCCACCTGGTTGTAGAAGATCCGCCCAGCGCCGCGCCGCCCAGGAAACATCTCGACCTGATCGGTGATGCGCGCGCCGGCAGAGTCGACCAGGTAAAGCAGCGGGCACTCGAGCGCGGTCGCTCGCTCTTGGATGCGCAGGATCTTTTCGACCGTGCGCCGGCCCCAGGAGCCTGCTTTCACCGTCGAGTCGTTGGCCATGATGGCCACGACCCTGCCCCCGACCCGACCGGTCCCCGTGACGACGCCGTCGGCTGGCAGATCATCGGACAGGGCGTTGGCGAGCAGCGCGTCTTCGACGAAAGAGTCGGGATCGACCAGGCGCGCGATGCGATCGCGAGCGAACAGCTTGCCCTTGCTAGCGTTGCCCTGGTGATATTTCTCGGCGCCGCCCGCGTGGACGCGCGCCTCGAGCTCCTTTAGCTCGGATGCCTTCATCGAGCTCACCTTAAAACGCCGGTCGGGTCGCAGGAAGACCAATCAGAGCCTTCGGCCCACCTCGAGTCGGTGAAAACGGTTCGACCACCGAGCTCGCATCGTGCGACGAAGGGCGCGGATCGGAGATCGGTCACAGGAAGGCCGGAAGTTCGGAAGGGGGACCGACGTCGTCGGTCCCCGATCGGACTCATGATCGAGCGTCGCGACCCGACGCCGTGGTGACCACCCGACGCGAGGATCGCTTCGGGCTCACCGTCGAACTCCCCAAGAATCTTCCGTCCTTTCCGCTTCTTCCCGTGAACAAAAACAGCGGAGCTCGTCGCGCTGGATTCCCCCGTGGTTTCGCTCGCTTCGAGCCTCGCTTTCGTAGGCGTGAGGAGGAGAGCGGAAGTTCGGGAGACGTTCCGGAACGACCCGGGCGCGACCGACCTCCTCTCAGCCTTCCGAGAGCAGGCGCTCGACGGTTCGATCGAGCGCCTCGAGCCCGGCCCCCGAATAGCCGACCATCACCTCGCGCACGACCCCTTGCCGGTCGATCACGAACAGCATCGGCAGCGCCATCGCGCGGTACGCCGTCGTCGTCTTGCCGCTGACGTCGGAGAAGATCGGGTACGTCATCCCGACCTGACCGGCGGTGGCAGCGGCCAGCTCGACGGTGTCCGTGGTGATCCCCACGACCATCCCGCCGCGGGCGGCGAAGCGATCGCTCCACTCGTTCATCACCGGCACGAGGAGCCGACACGCGACGCACCAGGAGGCCCAAAACTCGACCACGACCACCTTGCCGCGCAACGCCGACAGGCTGGGCGGCAGGCTGCCTTGGACCGCCTTCAGGTCGTCGAAGGCGGGCGCTTCGGCGCCGACGAAATGTTTGCGGAGCATCTCGTCGCGATCGGGCATCTCGCCGAGCGACACGGCGAGCAGGCGATCGGCCGCGGCCCGCCGGAACGCCACGCTCACGCGCTGCCCCGGGCTCTTCGCGCCGATCAGGCGCGACACGTCCTCTGGGCGCGCGACCGCTTCGCCGTCGATACGGAGGATGACGTCCCCCGGCTCGAGGCCGGCCCGCTCCGCCGGTGCTCCCCGAATCAGGCCGCGCACGAGCACCCCCGGGCTCGCTGTGTCCGTGGCGCCGAGCTCCACCCCGAGCCAGCCGCGGCTCCCCGCTGCCGGGGGGCTCGCATCGTCGGACGCCGTGGGCTCCGCGGCGGCTGGCGGCCGCGTTTCAGCGCGCGGCGGCGGTGCGGAGGGGACCGGCGTCGGGCTTGGCAGCGCCGCTGGGGTCGCC
>JAEZYZ010000476.1 GCA_023418705.1 Pseudomonadota bacterium
CCCCCGCGGCCGGCCCTGCGCCGCCGGCTGGGGCAGCGGCGGCGCCGACGCTCCCCTCGCCGGCCCCGCCTGCGAAGCCCGATGCGTCGGCGCCCCCTGACCGCGGGACGGCGCCCGCCGTCGCAACGGCGGAGGACGTCGACGCTGACCCACGCAAGCCCCCGAGCACCGCTCGATCGAAGAACGGCAGCAGCTCGACGCCGGCGGCCGACGCGGACGTGGTGCAGCGCGTCCAGCGCCTGAGGCGCGAAGGACGCGTGGGCGAGGTCATCACCTTGATCGCCAGGACCATCGCCGATCCGAGCGTCGGCGCCGCCGAGCGCCGGCAGCTCGATTACGAAATGGGATGGGCGCTCGAGGCGACCGGTCGCGACGCCTGCGACCACTGGAGCCGGCACGTGCAGGCCTACGGCGTCGACCGCGCGGACACCGCCCTCGCAGAGCGCCTCGAGCGCTGCGGTCTTTGACGCGGCGTCTCCTGAGCGCCCGCTCGAAACGACGTGCAAGACTTGCAGTCGGCAGCGGACGCTCGCACGTTCATAAGTATGAAAGCTTGGATTATTGGGAGTGTGGCTTTGCTCGCCACGTCCGTAGCGGGGTGTGGCAGACAGGCGGCGATTCAGAGCGACGCGGCAGCTCCACCCCCCGCTCCGGTTGCGGGGCCGGTGGTGGTCGGCGCAAGTGACTACGTGCCACCAGGCACCCTGGTCGAGCTCGCGCTGAATCAGAGCTTGAGCAGTGAAACCAACCGCGTCGGCGACCGCTTCACGGCCACCTTCGTGAGCCCGGTGGTCAGCGCCGGCGGGGACGTGATGATCCCGCAAGGCGCGGTGGCCAGCGGCGTGGTGACGCGGGTCGAGACCTCGGAGGGGGCCGGCGACCAGGCGCTGATCGGCGTGCGCTTCGACCAGGTGTCCTTCGAGGGTCGAAGCCTCCCGTTCGCGGCCGAGGTCGTGGAGGCCGATGTCGAGACCGATCGGCGCGGTCGAGACGTCGCGACCGGCGCGGGCGTGGGAGCGCTCGCCGGAGCGGCGCTCGGCGCGATCATCACGGGAGACGTCGGCGGCGCGGTCGCAGGCGGCGCGGTCGGCGCGGGCGGCGGCAGCCTGATCGGGCTGGGCGCCGGCGACGTGCAAGCGATCTTGCCGCAGGGCAGCCGCATGACGGTGCGCACGACCCAGGCCGTGTCGACGACCTACTGAGCCCCCGCGCGCCGCTCGGCTCGCTGCGCCAGCTCCACGAGCAGCGGCGCGGTGCGGAGCGCCACCCGCGACAGGGCAGCGCTGAGCGCGCGCGCCAACCCCTCCGGATGCTGGTCGGCGAGCGGCTCGGTCTCCTCGATGGACTGAGCGAGCAGCAGCTCCCCGGACTCGACGTCCCGCACGAGCAGCTCGAGCCGCACCCGTCCCACCCAGGACGTCTCGCTCGCGTCCACCTCCTCGAAGGCGCTGACGCGGCCGGAGACCAGCAGCCGAGTGCCCGTGCCGACGTCGCTGCCGACCTGCCGAAACAGGCCCGAGCGCTCGTACGCCGCGCGCAAGAAGTCCGCGATCTGCACGCCGGGCGTCGAGCTCCAGCGGTGGTAGTGGTAGTAGCTCAGCCGGTAGGGAGAGGGGCGGTAGACGATCCGCTCGTCGTCGTACGCCGCGTCCACCTCGAACGGCTCCACGGCGATCACGAGCTCCGAGGGCGCGCGCGGGGCGGCCGGCACCGCCGGCACGAGCTGGTAGTACTGAAGGTCGGGCGCCGAACCGAAGCAGCCGCTCGCCCCGAGCCCCACCAACATCGCGGCAGCGCGCGCAGCTCGGATCACGGCAGCTCACGCTCTTGGGGGGGGCGGTCGAACAAGAGGCGCGACGGCCGCTCGCGCAGCCGCCGGGCCAGCTCTTCGAAGTACTGCGAGGCTCGCCGGATGTTGTGGGTGGTGGCGCGCAGCTCGTCGTCGTTGCGATCGAGCACCGTTCGCAGCTCGACGATCAGGCGATCGAGGTTCTCGACCACGTCCTCGGTGCCGGCGAGCACCCTGTCCGCGCGCCGGCTCGCGCCGCCGACGTCGGCGGTGGCTTGCAAGAGCGGCTCGCGAGCCTCCTGCAGCAGCGCGTCCAGCCGCGCGGCGGAACGATCGAGGGTGGCGAGCAGCCGATCGGCGCCCTCGACCACACCGCTGACCGCCTCGGGATCGAAGCGGCTCAACAGGTCGCTGACCTGCTCGGCGATGCGGTTGCTCTGCTCGAGCAGCCGCGCCGCTCGCTCGGCCAGCTCGTCGGCGCGCTTCGAGAGCACGTCGACGGCCGAGGGACGATAGGTGATGCGATGGCCGGGCTCGAGCGGCGGGGCCCCAGGGGTGCCGTCCACGATGTCGATCAGCTTCAAGCCCGTCACCCCTTTGAACTTGAGCAAGGCCTCGGCGTCGGAGGGGATGCGCACCTCGGGATCGACGCCGAGCACGACGTCGACCGCGGTCCCGTCGGCGGTCAGCTGCAGGTCCGTGACGGCCCCGATCCTCACTCCCTTCAAGTTGACCTCCGCGCCCCGCTCGAGCCCGTAGACGCTGTCGGGGATGCGCAGCGTGTAGGCCACCCGATCTTCGAACAGCGCCGCGCCGGCGAAGAACAGCACCAGCGCCACCACGACGACCGCCACCATCGCGACGAAGACCCCGAGCTTGATGAGCTGGCTCCGCTTCATGGCGCCTCCGTGCCGCTGCGAGCCCGGCGCGAGCGGTCGAAGAACGCCTCGAGGAAGGGATGGTCGCTGCGCTCGAAGGCGTCGATGCGCTCGTCCACCAGCACCCCCTCGGGTCCGAGCAAGATCCCCCGGTCTGCGATCCGCTCGACGCTGGTCACGTCATGGGTGACGGCGATGACGGTCGTCCCCACCAGGTCTCGCAGGCGGAGCAGCGTGCGATCGACGTCCGCCGCCGCGATCGGATCGAGCCCGGCGGTGGGCTCGTCGCAGAACAAGATCTCGGGATCGAGCACGGTCGCCCGCGCCAACGCCGCCCGCTTCGCCTGCCCTCCGGAGACCTCACCCGGCGTGCGATCGGCCAGCTCCAAGATCCCGACCAGCGACAGGCGCGCGCGCGCCAGCTCGACCACGACCGGATCCGGGACATCGGTCAGCTCTCGCGCCGGCAAGCACACGTTTTCCAGGATGGTCATGGATCCGAACAGCGCATCTGCCTGAAACAGCACCCCCACCGAACGCAGCAGCCGGCGCCGGCCCGCTCCCGACAGGCTGTACAGGTTTTCCCCTAGCATCTCGACCGAGCCTTCGATGGGCGGCAACAGGCCCGCCAGCGTCTTCAGCACCGTGGATTTTCCAGAGCCGGAGCCCCCGACGATCACCAGCACCTCGGCGGGCGCGATCGAGAAATCGACGCCGCGCACGCGAGCCCGGCCGTCGTAGCCGCACACCAGCCGCTGGGCGCGCACGGCGGCGTCACTCATCGAGCCCCAGCGTCCACAAGGTGGTGACCGCGCTGTCACACACCACGATGAGAAAGATCCCCACGACCACCGACCGGGTCGTCTGCTTGCCCACCCCGGTGGGCCCGCCGCGGGTCGACAGCCCCAGAAAGCAGCCCGTGATGCCGATCAGCCACGCGAACAGCACGCTCTTCACGAAGCCCAACACGAAGTCGTCCAGGACGAGCGCGTCGCGCATCCGCCACAACACCGCCGACACCGGCAGCTCCAAGAGGCTGGTCACGCCGAGCCCCGCCACCATCCCGATCACCATCGAGAACAAGGTCAGCGCCGGCAGCGCCAGCGTGATGGCCAACAGGCGAGGCAAGACCAAGAAGGCGACCGGATCGATGCCGAGCGCGCGCAGGGCATCGATCTCCTCCCGCACGGCCATTGTCCCGAGCTCCGCGGCGATCGCCGCTCCGGTCCTCCCGGCCACGATGATCGCCGTGATGAGCGGGCCGAACTCGCGCACCATGCCGAGGGAGACCACCTCGGCCACGAACATGTCGGCCCCGAAGCGCTGCAGCTGGTAGGCGCCCTGGAACGCCAGCACCACCCCGACCAGCGCGCTCAGCAGCGCCACGATCGGCACGCCGTTGGCGCCCATCTCGATGCTTTGATCCACCAGCGCCGCCAGGCGGCTCGTGGACAGCGACCTTCGGCTGAAGGTGTAGCGCGCCGAGTCCACCACCAGCTCCGCCAGCGCCAGCGAGTCGTGCTGCCAGCGAGCGGCCACCTTCGCGACACGCGCGAGCGGGCGCACGCCGGGCGCCACCGCCGCCGGCGGCGGCACCTTCGGCACCAAGGCCATCCGCTCGGCGAGGCGCGGCGGCAGGCCGCGCAGCTCGAGCCGTTTCCCACGCGCCGCGAACGATTTCTCCAGCTCGAACAGCAGCGCTACCCCCACCGAGTCGAGCTCCGTCACCCGCTCGAGGTTCAGCGCGAGCGAGGCGCACCCCGCGTCCTCGGCGAACGCCATCAGGCGGTGATAAATCTCTCGGCCGTGCGCGATGTCGAGCGCGCCCTCGATGCTCGCGGTTCCGGTGTGCGCCTCCGCGTTCCGATCGTCCGACATTCGCCTTCGGGTCCGCCGCCCTCGCGACATAAACACCGCCCCCCGACCGTCAAGGCGAGGGAAGCCTCCGTCGCCGGACCCGTGTCAGCGCGATCGCCCTGGCCCACTCTGGCTCATTTCGTCACGAACTTCCCTGCGGGGCCGCCGCCGCCCGATCCTCCTCGCAAGCGCCCGCTCGACCGCGTTCACGCGAGCTCGCCGCGACGACGGAGCGTTTCGCGACCGAACCGGCGCAGCGTGGCTCCTCGCATGCTCCTTGCAGCGGCCCGGCCCGATGGCACGGCCTGAGGCGATCCCCGATGTGGCCCCACCCTATCGGGCGCCGCCCGCTCCCAAGCTTCGGTTCGCAGCCAAGCGCCCGACCCTCCGCGAGCCCGCAAAAGGGGCCGCGAGCGCCGCGGACCTTGCACCCCTGGCGTCCGTGGCAGCAGCAGTGGTGTTCGTCTTGTCGGTCGTGCGCCTCGGCTGGGTGTCGGACGATGCGTTCATCACGATCCGGTCCGTGGAGCACCTGCTGGCAGGCGACGGCTTCGGCCCGAACCCTGGCGTGCGCGTGCAAGCGTTCACGAGCCCGCTCTGGGCCCTTCTGTGTGTGCCCCTGCGGTGGCTCACCGGCGATCCCTACGGCGCGCTCGTGCTGGGCGGTCTCGTCTGCACCCTGGGGCTGAGCGTGCTCGTGTGCTGGTGGCTGCGCCCCCTCCCCTGGAGGGCCGCCCTCGGCTTGCTGGCGCTGTCGGCGTCGACCTCGTTCGTCGAGTTTTCCACCTCCGGGCTTGAAAACTCGCTCACGCACCTGCTGATCGCCGCGTTCTGCCTGGAGCGGCTCGAGCGCCCAAACCGCCCCACGACCGCGATGTTCGCGCTCGCCGGCGCCCTGTTCCTCACGCGCTTCGATCTCGCCCTGGTCGTCGTCCCCGCCCTGGCGATCAGCTCACTGTCCGCGCCTCGGGTGGCGCTGCGGCGCGCTCTCGTGCCCCTCGTCCCGGTGGCGGCGTGGCTCGCGTTCGCCACCCTGTACTACGGCTTCCCCCAGCCCAACACGGCCCTGGCGAAGCTCAACGTCGAGCTGCCGCTGCTCGCCAAGGTGGGACGCGGCTTCGAGTACGTGCTGGATGTCGCGACCCGCGATCCGCTCGTGCTCTTGGTGTTCGGGGTGGCGTCGGCGCTCGCGCTGCGGCGTGCCTCCCCCTGGTCCGCGAGGGGGCTGCAGCTCGGAGCGCTGCTGTATTTCCTCTATGTGATCGGCATCGGGGGAGACTTCATGAGCGGGCGCTTCTTCACCGTGATCTACCTGGTGAGCGTCCTGGTGGCGCTCGAGCTCTGCGGCGGCGTCTTCACGGCGCCTTCGGCAGCGGCCGTCCTGGCCCTCCCGCTGGTGCTGGCTGCCGGGCTCGTGCTGCGAGGCGAAGGTGGGGCGCCGGAGCGCACGGAGTGTCGTGTCCCGATCACGGGCATCGTGAACGAACGGGCCTGCTACGCCGAGCACACCGCGCTCGCGCAAAACGTCGGCTCGGCGAAATGGCGGAAGCATGGCTACCTCACCGCTTTCGAGAAAGCCTTGGCCCAAACCCCGGAGGACGTCGTGGTGTTCGACCTGGTGGGCATGGCAGCCTACGGAGGGGGTCGCCGGGTCCACGTGGTGGAGCGCTACGCCTTGAGCGATCCCCTCCTGGCGCGCATCCGCGTCGAGCCCGAAGCATCGTGGCGGGCGGGCCACTTCCCGCGCCCCGTGCCGAAGGGCTACGTGAAGTCCCTCCGCACCGGCGAAAACCACCTGGAGGATCCGTGCCTACGTCGCCTCTACGCCGATCTGGAGAAGGTCACACGCGGCCCGCTCTGGTCGAGAGCCCGTTTGGCGTCCATCTGGCGTCTGAACACCCAGCGAGCGTTCTGCACCCTCTGAGCTGAGCTCGTTGAGCTGGATGAGCTGGTTGAGCTCGTTGAGCTGGATGAGCTCGCTGAGCTGGCTGAGCTCGCTGAGCTGGCTGAGCTCGTTGAGCTGGTTGAGCTGGCTGAGCTGGCTGAGCTGGCTGAGCTGGCTGAGCTCGTTGAGCTCGCTGAGGGAGCGCTCACTCCAAACAGCCGGGAAACCCCTGCGATGCGCCGTCCGCCCCGCACAGGCACGCGACCTCGTCGTCGGTGAGGCACGGCCCGAAGTCGCAGCCGTCGCAGGTCATGCACACCGGCGTCTCCGCCGGGCATTCCACCCCCGAGAACCCACCGCAGATGTCTCGCGCCGGCACGCAGAACCCCCGAACACAATCGTAGCCGTCCGAACACGTGCCGTCGCAAGCCTGCCCGACCGGCCCACAACCGTCGCCGCCCGCGTCACCCCCCGCGCCAGCGGCGTTCCCGCTCCC
>JAEZYZ010000028.1 GCA_023418705.1 Pseudomonadota bacterium
GTGCTGCAAGGCGACAGCGTGAAGCTCCCCGGCGCCATCGTGTTCGACTTCGGCCAGGCCACCCTCAAGCAGGGCGCCGGCAACGAGGCCGTGCTCGATCAGCTCAAGCTGTTTTTGCAGGAGAACGCGCAGATCACCAAGCTTCGGATCGAAGGCCACACCGACAATGTCGGCACCGACCCGGCGAACCTCGAGCTGAGCGGCCAGCGGGCGCTCACCATCAAGAAGTGGCTGGTCGACAACGGTATCGACGCCAACCGGCTGATTGCCGTCGGCTTTGGAGCGCAGAAGCCGATCGCGGACAACGCCACGGAAGAGGGACGGGCGAAGAACCGGCGCACGGAGTTCAAGATGGCCGAGGTGCGCGGCAAGCCCTACCTCGGCCTCGATCCGACGGGCGGCGGCAAGGTCTTCCAGTAAAATCGCTCGAATCGCCAGCGATCGCGAGCCGGCCCGCGCCGCGGGCCGGCTCGCGTGCTATTTGGCTCCGCCATGACGCTCGAGGTCCGAGGACTCGTCGCCACCGCCGCGCTCCTGTCCGTGCTGGGCTGCGACCGCGCTGCGCCCGATCTGCGGGAGTGGCAGCCCTCCGATCACGACAACACGCCCACCGACACCCAAGCTGCGCCGGCCAGCAACGGCCGCCAGAGCACGGGGCGCGACATGGGGGTGGCCGGCATCGATGAGGTGGTGTTCGTCGCCTGGAAGCAAAACTGCATCGTGTGCCACGGAACCATCGGGCGCGGTGACGGGCCCCAAGGGCGGGCGCTGCGGGCGACCGATCTGACACGCCCCGATTGGCACGCCAGCGTGACCGACGAGCAGATAGCGGTGACCATCACGCAAGGTCGTGGCGCGATGCCGGGCTTTCAGCTGCCGAAAACCACCGTCGACGGCCTGGTGCGGCTGATCCGCATGCTCAACCCACAAGGGCGCGCCGGAGCTGCGGTCGACGGCGGAACCGCGGTCGACGGCGCGGCCGCTCCCCATGGCGATGGCGCTGGCGTCAGCCCGGCGAAGCCCGCGGTCGACGCTGGGCCGGCGCCGGGTGTCGCGGCCCGAGAGGCCCCGCCGTGATCGAGCCGCAGCGTCTTCGAAGGTTGCTCGCCAGGGCGTCGCTCGTCGGGGGCCTCACCCTCGGCGCCGTCCACCTGCTGCCGGCCGTCCCGCGCGAGCAAACGCTGGAATTTCGCTTGCCGGCCGAGGTCGCGCGCCTCGACGCCAGCTGGCGGCGCGCCGGCGAGACCGAGGTGGTCGGCGGCGTGACCCTGCGTCCAGAAGGGCCGCCTCGGCGGCGCCTGCGCCACCAGGTCGCGCTGCCGAACGGCCTGTACGAGCTCACCGTCTCGCTCGAGCCGGCCGGGACCGAGGCGACAGGAGCGCAGACAAGCTTCGTGCGTCGCGTTAGGCTCGAGGGCGGGACGACGCCGGTCGTCCTCTCGGACAGCTCGTCGTGACCAGCCCCTCCGCCCCGCCCGACGTCTCCACCCGCGCGCATGGCTCGGCCGGCGTGCTGCCAAGCCAGCTGGTGCTGGTGGTGCTCAGCGGCCAGGCGCGCGGCCGCCGCTTCGCCTTGGGCAAGCGGGCACGGATCGGCAAGTCACCGGACAACGACCTGGTCTTGCCCGACGATACGGTGTCGCGCCACCACTGCGAGCTCGAGCGCAGCGGCGCCACCCTCGTCGTGCGGGACCTCGGCTCGACCAACCGCACCCGCGTCGGACGGACCCCCGTCCGTGAAGCGACGCTCGAGCCGGGGTCCACCTTGAGCGTCGGCGGTGTCGAGCTGATGCTGCTCAGCGAGCCGGATCGCGCCCAAGTGCTCCCGAGCGAGTCGAACCAGTTCGGGGACGCGCTGGGACACAGCCTGGCGATGCGCTCGATCTTCGGAGTGCTCGAGCGGATCGCGCCGACGGACGCGTCCGTGCTCCTTCAGGGCGAGACCGGCACCGGCAAGGATGTCATCGCGCGCTCCATTCACAACCAGGGGCCACGGCGCGACCAGCCGTTCGTCGTCGTCGATTGCGGCGCGATCAGCTACAACCTGATCGAAAGCGAGCTGTTCGGCCACGAGCGCGGAGCGTTCACCGGCGCGGTCGCTACCCGACAGGGCGCGTTCGAGCTCGCCGGTCGGGGCACGCTCTTCCTCGACGAAGTCGGGGAGCTGCCGCTCGACGTGCAACCCAAGCTCTTGCGCGTGCTCGAGGCCTGCGAGTACCGCCGCGTCGGGGGCAACCGCACGCTGACGGCCGAGGCCCGCATCGTCGCCGCCACCAAGCGCGACCTGAAGCAGGAGGTGGAGCGCGGCAAGTTCCGCGAGGATCTCTACTTCCGCCTGGCGGTCGTGCCGCTGACCGTTCCGCCGCTGCGCAGCCGGCGCGAAGAGGTCCCCGTCCTCATCGAACACTTTCTGTCGCACGCGCGGCGGCGAGATCCGCGGGCCGCCCACGTCACGCTCAAGGCCGAGACCGTGGCCGCCCTGACCGCGCACGATTGGCCCGGCAACGTGCGAGAGCTGCGCAACGTGCTCGACCGCGCCATCTACATGGCCACCGCCAGCGGGGAACACGAGCTCCGGCTGGTGGATCTGCCGGTCAGCGCGACCTCGAGCCGCGACGACCTCGCCTTCGACGCGGCCAAGAGCTATCGCGAAATCCGCGCCGATTTCGAGGCCCGGTTCGAGCAGCGCTACGTCGAGTGGTTGCTCGACCGCCACCGCGGCAACATCAGCGCGGCAGCGCGTGAAGCGCGCATGGACCGCAAGCACCTGTACGACCTGGCCCGCAAACACGGCCTGCGCAAGGACCGGTGACGCCCGGTCGGTCGTCGATCCGTGCTCGAGGCCCGGCTCGACCTCGGCTCGAGGCCTCGCCTAAAACGCGCCACCGATGGTGAGCGTGCCGAGGATCGAGAGCGTGTCGTCGGGCGTGGTCCCAGACCAGGTGAACTCCAGCAGGTCGACCTTGCTGACGTCGACGCCCAGACCGAACGAGAAGCTCGAAAAGACGCCGAGCGTTCGTCCGTCGGGCCGCAGCGTCGCCAGCACCCGACCACCGACCAGGTAGCTCCAGAGCGGGGACAGCTCGCGATCGCCCGTCCAGTATTGCCCGCGAGGCCCGAGCTCGGGTTCACCGCCCGTGTAGTCGTCACTCCAGAACAGGGCGCCGCTCTGGTGGTACACCCGCGCGCGCACGAGCCCGCGGAGCCAGGGCCGCAGGTAGTGCTCGGCTTCGAGCTCGACCGTCTCGCTCGTCAGCGCCCAGCTGTCGCGGTAGGCGCGCAGCCCCAAGGTCAACGCCGTGTCGGCCTCCCGCAGGAAGTACTTGCCTCGGAGGCCCAGCGCGGCCCGCGCGCGGTTGTCGGGGTGGTTCTCCAGCGCCTGCTCGCCGACTGGGCCGATCACGACGGAGCGGTACGGGTTTTCCAGAAACCCATGGGCGAGGGACGCCGTCAACACCATCTGGGTGGCGAACACCGGCGTCCACGCCTGGGTCCAGCCAACCTGGAAGTTGTCGAGGTCGATCGAGCGCGAGGCGCGATTTTCACGATCGGTGAAGCAGCCGCTCGAGGAGTCCAAGGCGCTGCGCGCCGATGGCGCCAGCGTGCGCGAAAAATCCGTGGTGCACACCCGATCGAAGCCGCGCGCGTAGCCGAGATCGATCTGCGTGTTGCGGTCGAGCAGATCCGTGCCGGCGGTCACGGCCACGGCGTGGGAACGGTAGTCGCTCTCGACGCCGTAGGCGTAGCTGGCGCCGATCCGAGCCACGTCTCGGCGCAGCTCGAAGCCGCCGCGCCCGACATGCCGCACGTCGTCGAACGAGGTGGCGGCAGTGACCACGTCGACCAGCGGTCCCGCCTTGACGGCCTCGGTCGCTCCCGAGACGACGTCCGCCTCGTAGCCGGCGTTGATCGACAGCGCGCTCGACACCGGCACCCCCACGCTGACGGTCGGGTGCACGACCAACAGCTGGCTCGACGCCGAAGGCTCATAAAAGACGCTCGTGCGCGCGTCGACCTGAGCGCCCGCGAGATTGGGGCCGAGCACCAGGACGCCGAGCACCGCCGCCCCGACGCCCCGCACGAGCCTTCGAACGTCCGCGCGTGCCATCAGTTGCAGCCGCAGCCGCCCCCACGAACGCCGCGCCCGCCGAACGAGCCTTCACGATTCTCCAGCACGTGCTCCAGTGCCTCGCGCTCGCCCCGCCCTTCGAATTGCATCACCGGATCGGCCAGCACCGCCCGCTGCTCGGGCCGCACGGTCGCGCAGCCCGCGCTGCTCGCGATCACCGTCAACAAGGCGATCGCGGCGCCCGGACGCCGCCGCGCAGCGCGCCCTCGTGCCGTCTCAAAAGTAGGTGCCGATGCCGGCGGTGTAGATCTGAGCGTTCTCATAGGAGTCTTCCGTGAAGAGGACCACGTGCGTCGCCTCGGCGCGCACCAGGATGCGAAAGCGCAGCGAAACCAGGAGGCCCCCGCCAGCGCGGGCGTGGAACCGCCGCTGGTCCCGCCCGACGAACTCGTCCGCTGGGGTCTCGACGGTGCCCCCCGCGCCCAGCGCGGCGAAGGGCGCCACCGCCCAGTCCGGGGCCAGGTTGAGCATCGCACCGAGGCCGTAGAGCAGCCGCTGCCGGTCGCTCTGGAGCGCCAGACCCGCGTACGGCTCGATGGCGATGGCCGGGGCGAGCACCCAGCTCGGCTTGAACTCCGCGTACCCCTCCAGGTCGAAGACGCCGCCCAGCAGGGCAAAGCCCCCGTGGGCCTCTTCGAGCGCGGGCGGCGAGAACAAACCCGGGACGCGCGCGGCGGCGCGGCTGTCGCCCTCGAGGTCCACGATCTCCGCGGCGTCCCCGAGCAGCCAGACGGAGCGCCCGTCCGGCAGCAGGACCTCGAGCCAGTTGCCAGAGGTGGCGCGCGTGCTCACGACGAAGGTCTCCCCCCGCTCGGCGCGCATCACCACGCGGTGCGACACGCCCGGCCCGGATCGCAGATCCGCCGAGGCGGACACGATGCGGGCGTACAGGCGCGCCTCGTCGTCCTCGGCCGTGGCCGCAGCCGGTGTGGCCAGGATCAGCACGCTGGTGCAGGCGCAGGCGAGTGGCTTCATTGCGTCGAGAAACGAGTGGCCCACTGGCGGATCAGGTCGGCTTCCGCACTATCCTCGCCGAAGATGACCCGCGGGTGCTCGGCTTTTCCCGTAGGCCGCAACAAGAGCGGCGCCAGCGCTGGATCGCGGTTCATGCGCGCTTGCGAGGCCTGATAGTTCTGTTGCGCCTCCGGCGGCGGAAAGACCTGCGGCTGAAGGCCCTCGCAGCTGTCGGCCACGCGCGGCGCGTAGTCGCTCAAGCGGTAGCTGGTCCGGTTGAAGTGACAGCCGTTTCCGTCGCCGGCCTCCCCGGGACCACAGCTCGCCTGAAACAAAACCGGCTCGACCACACAGTAGAAGTAGTTCTGGTCATAGACGATCTCGGCGATCGCGAAGTCCCCGCCGCGATCGACGGTCGACGGCAGCAGCCCGTCTTCGCCGCAGGCGACGCAGCTCAGCAACAGACCGGCGGTCGCAGCCCCTGCTCGAGCTCGAAGACTCACCCCACCCACGGTACCATCACGGCCGGACGAACCGAAGGCCTCGCCGCGGCCCCCCCTTGCCCGCCGCACCGCCCGCAATTTTGTCAGGTACGTAACTTCATCGTGAAGGAAGGTCTTGAATGCCGGAGGCAGGCCCGCTAACAGTTTGCCCCCCGGCCAGTGGCCGTGGCATGATTACCTACATCAGCTCACCTTAGCCTACTCCTGGTGCCGCGTCGCCCCCCAAAGGCTGGGGGACGTCGGCGAAGTTGGACGGAGACCCCCACGATGAAGCTGAACCTGTTGCACCTGATTGCGCTCGTCCCATTGGCTCTTTTGGCGTCCAGCGGGGCGTTTGGAGCGCAACTTGCGGTGCTCGGGTTGACCCTGGCGATCTTCTTCGGGACCCTCTCGCTGCAGCGGCCCGCGTCCGGAGACGCGACGACGACGCACCCGGGGCGCTGAAGTTCTGTCGTTCGAAGCGCGCTTCCGGCACAATCGTCGGTGGTCGGACGGGGCGACGCAGCTCGCCTGGCCGGCCGAGGACCACTGCGGTGAGTACCGCTGGCCCCCTTGCCCGCGCGCGTGGTAGGCCTCCGCGCCACGAGGGTGGCGCTCGGTACCGCTGGGGCGGCTCACCGCGGTCTACCCGGTCTCTTCGATGTCCCAGAACGTCAGCCAGCCGTCGAGAACCTCACCCGCCACGCCGGTGAGCTCGGTGCCGTGCCTCAAGCGCATCGAGGAGCTGAAGCTGCACGACGTCGAGGCGCTGCGCCTGATCCTCCGGGGCGGCTCCGTCATCGATTGGCACCGGCTCAACTTCACCGATCCCGCGCAGGCGCGCCGCTTCATCGAAAATCACGAGCTTAGCCTCGACAATCCGAGCGATCGCGCCTACCTCGAGCACGCCAAGAAGGAATCCATCAACTACTTGAGGCGAAACTTCGCCTTCGCCATCCCCAAACCCGTCGAGCAAGCCCCGGTCGAGGACCTGTTGATGCTGGCTTCGGGCAAGGGGCACCGGCAGCTCTGCGCGTGCACCATCCTGAAGGTGCTGCAGATCATCAATCACATGGCCGGGCGCGAGCTTTTGTTCCGGCTGCCCGTCAGCGATCGCGACCTCTTCCACCTGGTCGAAGAGAAGGTCTACCGCGTCGTCGGAGCGATGCTCAGCGAGGGGTTTCCGATCTCGGAGTTCATCGGTGGGCGAAAAAACCTCGATTCGACCTACACCAAGCTGCTGAGCAAGCCCGAGGCGACCGCCGCCGCGCTCTATGACAAGCTGCGCTTTCGGATCGTCACCCGGACGTTGGACGACCTGTTGCCCGTCCTTTTGTACCTGACGGAGCAGCTCTTCCCGTTCAACTACGTCGTCCCGCGCGAGAGCACGAACACGATCTTTCATTTCCGCAGCTATTGCGAGAAGCACCCCCACCTCCGCCCGATGATCGAGTCGTTCCAGGGCGAGGTCGACGACACCCTCACCCCAGGGGACAACCGCTTCAGCGCGCCGTCCTATCGGGTCATCCATTTCGTGACCGAGGTGCCGATTCGGGTCCCGGCCCACTTGATGGAGCACGCGCCTCCCGGATCGGAGACGCTCGGGCCGATCGTGTACATGCTGTGCGAGTTTCAGCTGCTCGACGCCGACAGCGAAGCCGCCAATGAGGCGAGCGACGCGAGCCACGACGCCTACAAGGCTCGGCAGCGCGAGGCGGTGTTCCGCCGCTTGCGGCTCGGCGCCAGAAAATCCAGCTAAACCGCAAAAATCCGAACCGCGAGCCGAAACGGCTCGCCGCCGGGTTCGACGTCCAGGCCTCCGCGCGCCAGGCGTCGTTCGGAAGCTTCTGCGAAATCGCTTGGCGCTGCGGGGGACCAAAAGGTACGACTCGCCCATGCGGCTCCACAGCGCGCGCGTGCCTCAAGTTGCGGCCGAGATGGTCAACTCGCTGGTCGAGGGCGGCGATATCGAGACGGACTCCAAGGCAGAGGTGCAGGCCGACGTCGAATCCGTCCTCAACCAGTACATCCGCGACGAGCAGGACGTGACCGAAAAGGCGCGGCAGCTGCTGGCGAGCCGCGGGATGGCGGCCACGGAGCTGTCTCGCATGCGCCGCCTGGTCGCGGACGACCGCGGCATCAAGGTCGGTGACGACGCCGTCGACTACCTGCTCGATCAGCTGGTCGAAATGCTCATGCATTCGAACAACGTCGAGGAGATCTACGCCGAGGACGTCGAGCTGCGGCGCAAGCTCCGGGAGCCGCTGCGCGCGCAGGCCGCGGCCGAGCAGCAGCTGCAGGCCGAAGTGCGTGGCCGGCTCAAGCACGTGCAAGAAGGCACCAGCGTGTGGGAGGTCGAGTACCGCCGCATGATGGAAGACATCAAGCGCCGCAAGGGGCTCTAGTCGACGATGGCGGGTCGTTACCGGTGAGGCCTGCGGAAGGTGCTCGATGAAGAGCATGACCGGCTTCGGCTTGGGCGAAGCGCCGCTCGGCGGTGGCCGCGTCGCCATCGAGGTGCGCTCGCTGAACCACCGCTTCCTCGAGATCCGGGTGCGCCTGCCTCCCGAGATCGCAGAGCAGTCGTTCTTCGTCGAACAGCTCGCCCGTGAGCGGCTCGACCGGGGGCGCTTCGACGTCGGGGTGCGGCTGGAAGGGGCCGCGCTGCCGTCGGTCTTTTCGCTCGATCGGGCGCGCGCCGCCTATCGCGCGCTGGCCAAGCTCCGCGACGAGCTGGCGCCCGGGACCGAGCTGCCCGTTTCGGCGCTCGCCGCCATCCCGGACCTGTGGGCGAGCTCGCCAGCTGGCGACGCCGAAGCCGTCCGGACCAGCCTGCGGACCGCCTTCGACGTCGCCACCTCGAACCTGCAGTCGATGCGCCAGAATGAAGGGCAAGCGCTCGGGAATGAGCTGGCTGCCCGGCTGCGCTCGGCCGGAGCGCTGCGCGACGAGCTGGTCGGGCAGAGCGATCAAATGCGGGAGGCGCACCGCAAGCGGCTGCGCGAGCGGCTGGCCCATCTGCTCGAAGATGGCGGGGTGCGCTGCGATCCTGGACGACTAGAGACGGAGGTGGCCATCCTCGCCGACCGCAGCGACGTCACCGAGGAGCTGGTCCGGATGAAGAGCCATTTCGAGCAGTTCGAACGCATGCTCGAAGCCGACGAGCCGGTGGGGCGCCGCCTCGAGTTCTTGCTGCAGGAAATCGCTCGCGAAGCGAACACCATTGGGGCCAAATGCCAGACGGCGGCGGCCGCCCACTTGGTGGTGGAGCTGAAGAGCGAGATCGAACGCATGCGCGAGCAGGTGCAGAATGTCGAGTGAGCCGATCCTGCTCATCGTGTCCTCTCCGTCGGGCGCCGGAAAGACCACGCTCGCGCGGCAATTTCTGGAGCGGGTCCCCGACACCCGTTTCAGCGTCTCGCACACCACGCGCAAGCCGCGCGCGGGGGAACAGGACGGGCGCGAGTACCACTTCGTGGGCCGTGAGACCTTCGAAAAGCTCATCGAGCTCGACGAGTTTCTGGAGTGGGCCGAGGTGCACGGCAACCTGTATGGCACCAGCCGGCGCGAGATCCACCGCACCGACGGCACCCAGGGCATCCTGTTCGACATCGACCACCAAGGCGCTCGTCAGATCAAGAGCACCCACCCGGACGCCGTGGCCGTCTTCATCCTGCCGCCGAGCATGGAGGTGCTGGAGCGCCGCCTGCGCGGCCGCGCCAGCGAAGACGAAGCCACCGTGCAGCGGCGCTTCGCGGTCGCGCGCGCCGAAATCGAGCACTATGGGCTGTTCGACTACGTGATGGTCAACGACGACCTCGACTCGGCGGTCGTCCAGCTCGTGTCGATTTACCGGGCCGAGGGGGCGCGGCGGCGGCGCGCAGCGCACAAGGCCGAGCGACTGCTCGCCGAGAGCCGCGGCTTCGGCGGCCTGCGGCCACCGAAACCCAAGCCATGAGCACCAACGCGGCATCGGCGACGCTCGCCGTCATCGGCGGCAGCGGCATCTACCAGGTGCAGGGGCTGACCGGGCTGAGAGAGCACCGTGTCGAGACGCCCTACGGCGCACCGAGCGACGTGATCGTGGAGGGGACCCTCGGCGAGACGCGGCTTTTGTTCTTGCCGCGCCATGGCCGAGGGCACCCGCTGCCGCCGCACGCCGTCAACTATCGGGCGAACGTCTGCGCGCTCAAGCGGCTCGGGGCGACCCACCTGCTCTCGCTGTCGGCGGTGGGTTCGATGAAAGAGTCGATCGCTCCGGGCGACGTGGTCGTGGTCGACCAGTACATCGACTTTACCCGGCGGCGCGCGTCCACGTTCTTCGACGCCGGCCTGGTCGCCCACGTGAGCTTCGCCGACCCGGTTTGCCCGCTGCTCGCGGACGCGGCAGCGCGCGCCGCGCGCGCGGCGGGCGCCAAGGTGCACGCCGGCGGCACCTACGTCTGCATCGAGGGCCCGCAGTTCTCGACGCGGGCCGAGAGCCAGCTGTACCGCGGCTTCGGCGTCAGCGTGATCGGCATGACCGCGCTGCCCGAGGCGAAGCTCGCCCGCGAAGCCGAGCTGCCGTACGCGACGCTCGCGCTGGTCACCGACTACGACTGCTGGCACGAAACCGAAGAGGTGGTCAGCGTCGAGGGGGTGCTCGAGGTGCTGCGCAAGAACAGCGAGCTTGGAAAGCGGGTGGTCGTGGAGCTGTCGGCGCAGCTGCCCGATCGCGAAAAGAGCCCGGCCTTCCAGGCGCTGCGCTACGCAACCATCACCGCTCCCGAGGCCATCACCCCGGAAGCACGGGCGACGCTGTCGTGGCTTCTGCCCGAATGATTCCGCTCCGATCAGAGCGCACGCCCGCCGCGCTCTCGAGTCAACGGCGAAACCTCCTCATCAGGGCCAGAAATCGACCGAGCCGACCGCCCACGGCCCCAGAATTTCAGTAGACTCCCGCTACCGATGTCTCAAAAAGCCCCCGAGCCCGTCCTCGTCGTCGGATCCATGGCCTTCGACGACCTGGAGCTGCCCAGCGTCAACGCCAAGAACGTCGTGGGCGGCGCCGCGACCTACGCATCCATGGCCATCAGCTTGTTTGCGCCGGCCCGCGCGGTCGCGGTGGTCGGAGACGACTTTCCGCAGCAGACGCTCGACGCGCTCGGCGCTCGCGGGGTCGACGTCAGCGGGGTGGAGCGCGCAGCCGGGAAGACGTTTCGCTGGGCAGGCCGCTACGCCGAGAACCTGGCGAGCCGCACGACGCTCGACACGCAGCTCAACGTCTTCGCGAGCTTCAAGCCCAAGCTCCCGCAGAGCTTCCGCGACTCCCGCTTCGTCCTGCTCGGCAACATCCAACCCGATCTGCAGCTCGAGGTGCTCGACCAGGTCGACGACCCGTCGTTCGTCGCGGCAGACACCATGAATTTTTGGATCTCGAGCGAGCGGGCGGCGCTCGGCAGGGTCCTGTCGCGCATCGACACGCTCGTCATCAACGACGAGGAGCTGCGACAGCTGGCGGAGGACCACAACGTGCGGCGGGCGGCGGCGCGCGTCCTTGCGATGGGCCCCAAGCGCCTGATCTGCAAACGCGGCGAGTACGGCGCGCTCCTGTTCGACGAGCACGGCATCTTCTTCGCGCCGGCCTATCCGCTCGAGGCGGAGGTCGATCCGACCGGCGCCGGCGATAGCTTCGCCGGGGCGCTGATGGGCTATCTGGCGCGCGAGGGCAGCATCGGCCCTTCGAGCCTGCGACGCGCCTTGATGATGGCCACGGCGGTCGCCTCCTTCTGCGTGGAAGGGGTCGGCACGACGCGACTGGTCGAGCTCAGCCGCGCTCACGCCGCCGAGCGGCTCGAGGCGCTGCGCACGCTGGTGCACTTCGGGAACTGAAGCGCACCGCCGACCTCACGCGGCTCGGCTGGTATCGACCGCGACCTCGGCCGTCGCTGGACCTTCGATCTGGCAGCGCTCCTCGCCGACCAGGCTGAGCAGCTCCCGGCTGCTGACCACTCCGGTCTCCACCAAGACGCGCATGTACCCGTCGATGTAGCCATGCGCCCTGGCGAGCTTGGCGTAGGCGACGCCTTCGGTGCGCAGGCGCAGGGCATCCCGCAGCAACACTCGCAGATTCTCGAGCAACTGTGCCTTGGTCGGACTCATCGGCATGGGGGGCTCCCTCGGCGGCCGCCTTGCAGAAGCGCGCGGCCCGCGTCCTTCTGCTGCTACGCCACCGCGACGGGGCTGGCCAAGTTCCCGATCAAACGAGCACCCGTGCTCGCCGAGCTGGACGCTCGGGGGCGGTTGAAGATCGACGCCGGCCGCTTTAAGTTCCAGGGGTCCGGCAGGTGGACCCGACTTTCCGGGCCGCCATGACGCGACGCATTAGGCCCACGATGAAGCTCAACGTTTTCAAGAGCAAGATCCACCGTGCGACCGTGACCCACGCGGATCTGGACTACGAAGGCAGCGTCACCATCGACGAGGACTTGCTCGACGCGGCAGAAATCCTGCCGTTCGAAGCCGTTCATGTCTGGAACGTCACCCGCGGCTCGCGCCTGGTCACCTACGCGCTCGCAGGACCGCGCGGCTCGGGTGCCGTGTGCGTCAACGGCGCTGCGGCCCACCTGAATCGACCGGGTGATCTGGTGATCTTGGCGACCTTCGCTGACATGACCCCGGAGCAAGCCCGGCAGCACCGGCCAAAGGTGGTGCGCGTGGACGCAAGCAATCGGTCCATCGGCGACGAGAGCGAGGAGCGGCCCGGCCCCGTGCTGAACTCACTGGGCCCCCTGCCCTCCTGAACGCCTCCAGAGCCTCGAACGGGTCACACGGTTCCAAGCGCTTCGGCGTTCGGTGGCTGCCGTGCGGGTGGCCGCGCACGGCAGCATCTTTTTGCACAATGGTGGCGGCGCGCGCCGCATTCGGATATCGAAGCCGAAGCACCGGCATGGCCACCCCTCCCGCAACCGATCTGATTCGGCAGCTCTGCGATCATCCCGAGCAGGCGGCCCTCTCGGCGGCCGTGCACGGCGCCGCCCGCGACGCTGCGCGGGCACGGAACGAGAAGTTTCTGTTCATCGCGCGCGGCGCGCCGGCGGCCGACGAAGGCGCCGGCGCACCCGCCGCCAGCGAGGCAGCGGCGGAAGGTCCGAGCAGCGAGGGCGCTGCCGCTAGCGACACCGCGGCCGGCGCAGAGCCCGAGCTCACCGAGCTCACCCGCTGGCTCGCCGCCCCGTCGGTGACACCGGAGCAGGCCCGGATCTGCGGCGCGCTGTTCGCGCTGTCGCTCGCCGAGCCCGATCGGGGTCCGGCGCCGCAGCTCGCCCAAGACCTCGTTTGGCTGGCGACGAACACCGGCTGCGACGCTTTGTCGTGGCTGGACGCGGCGCTCGGCGCCGAGGCCGCCCCCTTTTGGCAGGCGATCGCCGCGCTGGCAGAAGAGCCGTCCTCCAACGGCGATGGCGTCGCCCGGGCGGAGGCGATCGTGGCCGCCGCGGCGCTCCGCGCCAGCAGCTCGCCCGAAGCCCAGCGCCTCGCCGACGAGCTGACGCGGCGAACCACCGACCCGATCGTGGTCGGTCTGTTGAGCAGCCCGCCGGGCGCCCCCGAGCTGCGGGGCGAGCTGCTCCCGCGCCCGTACGGCCCGCTCGCCACGGCGCTGCTGGCCGTGACCTTGGTCTTGTTCGTGCTGCGCGCCGGGCGCGTGATCGGGGGCATCGTGCTCGGCTACCGCCGCCCGGCTCAGGTCACCCTCAGCGCGCGCGGGCTCGAGCTTGGCTATCGCATCGAGCTGCTCGGGCGCGTGCTGCGCGATCGGACGACCCTCGTGCCGGTGAGCAACCTGGCCCGCGTGACGCGCGAGGTGCGCTTTTCGCGGGCGGGCATGTACGCCGGGCTGCTCGCGCTGGTGCTCGGCAGCTACCTCGGGGTCGGCCTCTTGATCGACGGCATCCGGGTCGCGGGCACCTCGCCGCCGCTGCTCGGGCTGGCGCTGTTGTTGATCGTGGCGGGCATCGTCGTCGACTTCGCGCTGTCGACCCTCTCCGACGCCGTGCGCGGCAAATGCCGGCTCGTGGTCGTCCCCCGCAAGGGGCGGACGTACTGCATCGGCGGTCTGGAGCCGGCGCGCGCCGACGCGATGTTGTCATCGGTCGCCGAGCAGACCCGTCGCGCCCAGGCCGAAGCCTGAATCGGCGCGCGATGCCCGCGGCTCAGGGCACGCTCGGCTCGAGCTCCTGACGGCGGCTCGGCAAAGGCTCGGCGCCGCCAGCTGGCGGCGGCTTGCGGCGCGCCGCGAGGTTCTGCGCATAGCTCGACGCCATGCCGAGCACGGTCCGAAGCTGAGCCGCGGTCACCGTGACATGGCCGTGGATTTGGCGATCTTTCGGCTCGAAATGCACGCTCTGGATGAAGCGGTGGGACTGCTTGCCGAGCAGCGCGCCCAGCGGTCCGAGATTGATTTCGGACAGGGCGCTGATGGAGCGCTCGAGGTAGGCGGCGTTGTCCGCGGCCGCCTGCTCCGATTCATCCTGCATCACGAGGGTGGCCGCGGCGCCTCCGCTGGCGGTCGTCTCCACCTTGACCCTCACCCACTCGATGGAGCGTGGCAGCCGGAAGGGCAACCCGATGAGCGCTCGCCACGGCGTCACGACGTACACCGTCGCGACCTCTTCCTCCTTGGGCGGGGGCAGGCCTTTGATCGAGCGGGCCTGCGCCAGCACGTTCTTCTCCGCGCTCGGCGGCGTGACGACCACGATCTTGTCGTTCGGCATCACGAAGAGCCGCTCGGCGCGGTCCGCCTGCGCACGCGCCGCCGGCACCCCGGCGTCCACCCAACCCCCGTACGGATCGAGCGAGACCAGGGCGTCGACCGCCGCACGGACCCGCTCGGAGCCCACGTTGTGTTGAAGCACCGCGACCACCTCCGACGAGTCCCGGAGCTGAGAGCCGGCGATCAGGATGCGATCGATGTCGCGGATGGGGTCGAGGCCTGCCGGACCGAAGAAGCCCCGCCACTGCTCGATCGCGCCGAGCAGGCGGCTCACCTCCCCTCCGAGCGGGTGCTGGCGGATCCGCTCGGTGTAGATCAGGAGCCGCACGTTGGCGTTTGCGTCCGCGATCTTGGCGGTCCCGCTCGCCGCCACCGGATCGGCGATGGCTGGGCCCGGCCCGGCGTCGGCGCCGCCATCCAAGGGCGCGCGCTCGGCCAGTTGCTCGTCGACCCCAGCGTCGTCGACCCCGGCGTCGGCTTCGACTTCAGCCGTGGGCTCGGGCTCGCGGGGCTCTGGCTTCGGCTTCGGCTTCGGCGCGGGCTCCGCCACGATGACCTCGGGGTTCTCCGGCGGCCCTCCGGTTTCGCCAGTGGCCGGTCCCCCGGCACCCTCGCCGCTCGCCTCCTCTTGATTGAGCAGCTCGATGGGGATCGCCGTGATCGGGGGCGCCGGCGGGACGTCGTCCGCTGGAGAGCCCAACAGCAGCCCGAAGATCCCTGCCAATGCGGCCAGGGGCGTGAACGGCAGGTGCAGCAGCAGCGACACCAGCAGCACGCCCCACAGCCGCCGCCGCGATGTGTCTCGGTGGCCGCGCCACTGCGTTTCCTTTTCCGCGCTGCTCAAACCGCTCCTCGCGTCGCGACCCGTTTTTGGCTCATCGCAGGCTGATGGGGCCCGCCGTCCTTCTGGCACGCCGGTTGCTCACCGGCAACCACACCCGAAGACCCACGAGCGCCGCTCCGGCGTCCATGGTTAAACGCCCGGCACCGCGCCTCGATGATACGCTTGCTCCCTCGGCTTGCCCTCCGGCCGGACAACGTTCGCCGATAAGTGGTTCGACGTGGCCTGCCACAGATAGTAAGCGAAAGACCGCCCCCGTCCCCGATGTCGTCATTGCCCGCAAGAAAAACCGCACCCACCTCGACCGTCCCCTGCCACGCGCCGTTGCTCGGGCCGTCGCGCCTTCCGTCATTGGCGCTAGCGCTCTTCGGTGCCGCCGCCGTCTCGGCTTGCGAGTCCAAGCCCCCTCCTGGGGCCGACGACCAGGAGGGACGCAGCGAGCAGGTCGCTCCCAAGGCCGCCGCGGATCCCACCCTGCCGCCGGAGCTCGAGCCGAAGGCCGAGGCCCCGCTCGAAGACGCCGGGGCCCCGCCCGCGCCGCACCCTGGACCCTGGTTCGCGGTGACCTCGGTCGCCGCGGCCGTGTACTCGGAGCCGGTGTTCGATCGGAAGCTGAAGCTCGGCTACGTCCGCAACGGCGGCCGGGTGCCGGTCGAGGCCAAGCCCGTCTCCACCAAGAACTGCAGCGGTGGCTGGTACTCCATCGTTGGCGGGGGATACATCTGCGGCAACCAGGGCACGACGGATCTCGAGCACCCGCAGGTGCGCTTCGCGATGACGCAGCCGGAAATCGACGAGATCCTGCCGTACAAATACGTCCGCAACGCGAAGCACGGGACCCCGCTCTACAAGTCGGTGCCCTCGCGCGAGCAGATGTACGAGTACGAGCCGTACCTCGAAGGTGCGAAGAAGGCGAAGGCCGAGCAGAAGGCGAAGGCGGAGGCCCAGGCCGAGCAGAAGGCGAAGGCGGAGCAGAAGGCCGTGCCGACGCCGGACACCGTGAGCCAGGCCACCAGCGCTCCGGGCTCCGTCGTCGAGCGCACCAGCTTGGTCGGCGACGCCGGCGCGCCGCCGCTCGGCCTGCTCGATGCGGGCCCGGCCCCTGCCGTGGACGAGCCGGAGCAGCCTTGGTGGCAGCAAGAAAACATCAAAGAGCGCCTGCACGAGGTCAAGCTCGAGGACCTCGAGGCCGACGCTGACGACGTGCTCGCACGGCGAATGGTCACCGGCTTCTACGTCGCTGTCGAGAAGACGTTCCGCTGGAACAATCGGACCTGGTACAAGACCACCAAGGGCCTGGTCGCCCCGTCCGAGCGCTTTTGGCAAGCCCCTGGTTCGAAGTTCAAGGGCGTCGAGATCGACGGCGAGACCTGGAAGCTGCCCATCGCGTGGGTCCACGGCGGGCGCAAGTCGACCAGCTTGTTCGAGATCGACCCGGAGGCGAAGAGCATCAAGACCAAGGGTCAGGTCAAGCGCTTCGAGGCGATCCAGCTCACGGGGCGCACGATCGAGCTGCGCGGCAAGGACTACAGTGAGACCCGCGACGGCCTGTGGGTGCGCGAGGCGTTCGTCCGCACCACCCGCCCGGGGCCCGCGCCCGAGGAGCTAGGCCCCGACGAGCCGTGGATCGACGTCAACTTGAGCGAACAGACGCTGGTAGCGTATCGGGGCAACCGCCCGGTCTTCGCCACCCTGGTTTCGACCGGCAAAAAGAACAAAATCAAAGAGAAGGATCACTCGACCCCGATCGGCAAGTGGCGCGTCCGCGAAAAGCACATCACGACCACGATGGACGGCGACGGTACGGCCGCCGGCGACCTGCCGTACAGCATCGAGGATGTGCCCTACGTGATGTACTACCACAAGGCGTACGCTACCCACGCCGCGTTCTGGCACGAAAACTACGGCGTGATGATGAGCCACGGTTGTGTGAACCTCTCGCCGCTCGACGCGAAGTATCTGTTTTACTTGGCCGACCCGCCGCTGCCCGAGGGCTGGCACGGCGCCTGGTCGACCGATGACAAACCCGGCAGCTGGGTCGTGGTCCACGACTAGCGCGACGACCGCGCCAACGAGAGGGTTTCCCGAGGAATCGGGGCCCTCACGCAAGAGGGGGCCCCGATTCACCGGGACCTTCGCTCCGGCAACCGATCGTGCGCCAGAGCGCCCGGGTCGCTGCCGCGCAGCAGCGTCGGTCCCCCCGGGGTCGGCCGGCTGGCAGCATTGGCTTGACGCCTCCGCGGCGCGGGACCATCACAGCCGGCACTAGCTCATGGATCAGTTTTCAGCACACCTCGATCGCGGCTGGGACCTCGTCCAGCGCGGGGATTCGCGCGGCGCGGAGCTCTCCGCCCGGCGCGCGCTCGAGATCGATAGCCAATCGCCCGAGGCCTACAACTTGCTCGGGTACGTGGCGGCGCTCCAGGGCGAGTTCGAAGACGCGATCGACTACTACCAGCAGGCCATCGCCCTCGACGACACCTATCTGGAGGCCATGCTGAACGCCGCCGAGGTGTACGTGCACCCCCTAGGGGAGTTCGATCAAGCCATCGCGCTGTGCGACCAGGCGCTCGACCTGGCCGAGAACGACGATGAGATCGTCGATGCCCTGCTGCTCAAGTTCGATGCGCTGCTCGGCAAGGGGGAGCAGGACGAAGCGCGGCTTTTGTGCGAGCGGTTCCCGTCGGGACCGTTCGACAATCCCAATCACTCCTTTTTGGTGGGGAGAGCCTTCTACGAGATCGGCGACGTCGATCGCGCAGCCACCCTCATCGATGACGCCGTGAAGCGCAATCCACGAAACCCCGAGGCCTTCTATTACCTTGGGTTGATCCTCGACGAAAAGGGCGACATCCCGAACGCGACGCAGGCGTTCCTGCGCGCTCGCGAGCTCGATCTCGAGCTACCGTCGCCGAGCTGGAGGCTCACGCGCGAGACCTTCGATCTGACCGCGCAGCGGGCCCTCGGGGGCTTGGAGGAGGGGCTCAAGCAGTTCGTCCGGGAGGGCGAGGTGTTCGTGGCGGACGTCCCTGGGGTGGAGGTGGTCGTCGACGGGGTCGATCCGCGCGCCCTGCTGCTGCTCGACGCGGTCAATCCGCCGGGGGATGGCGCGCCCACGCCGACGGCCAGGCTGTTCGTCTACCAGCGCAACGTCGAGCGGGTCGCCGGCTCGGTCGAGCTGCTCGAGGCCGAAATCAGAGCCGCCCTCGAGCGCGAAATCAGGGCGACCTTCCTCGAGGAGCGGGACGACAACGGCAACGGATCGGGGTCGAACGGAGCGGGCAGGCCGGGTCCCGCGCGCGGCAATCCGCGAGACCTCAACTAGACGCCGCGAACGGCTGGGACGCCGTTCAACCGTCCCCGGTCAGCTCGACCCGAGACAGCGGTTCGGCGTCCAGCTTGGCCGTCGATAGCAGCATCTGCAAGAGCTGCCGCCCGAGCCGGGCCACCTGCAGCAGGGCTTCGATGCGTCCCTTTTGCAGCTCCGCTCGCTCGCGCTCTTTCGGATCGGACGAGGAGAGGTGGGGCGTGAGCGACACCAGGGCCCGCTCGCACGCCTCGATCGCCGCTCCGATCTCTCCGCCCTCGCGCTCCGCCATCACGCGCGAGATCATCTTCCAGAGCTGAACCTCCGCGGCGAAGAAATCCCGGCGCTCTCCAGGAACCCAGACCTTGTTGACGACCCCCCAGCGGCTGAGCTCGGCCAGCGTCATGCTCACCGCGCCGGTCGACAGCTGCAGGGCCGCGCGCAGATCGGCGGCCGACAGCGGGTGCGGCGACAGGTAGAGCACGGCCCACACCCGCCCCATATTGCGCTTGAACCCCCAAAACTCGATGAATCGCCCGACCAGGTCGCTCACCACGACCTCGCTCTGCCAAAGCCGGCGCGGCGCTTCGTCCCCCATCTCGCTTCACACAGCGCGCAACGACAGCTGCAGCGCCACGTCCTGCAGCAGGTGGCGCGCCGCGCTCGGAGGCAGCTCCTCGAGCTGTCGGACCGCCTCTTCGGTGAGCCGCTGGGCGCGCCGCCGCACCACCTCGCAGCTGCCGGATTCGATGACCCGGTGGCTGACCAGCTCGACGGGTTCTTGGTCGCCGGCGTGGATGCGGCGCAAAAGCTCGAGCAGCTCTGGCTGCGCGGCCACGGTCAGCACCAGGGGCAGCGTGAGCTTGCCCTCCTTCAGATCCGACAGCAGCGTCTTTCCCGTGCGCTCTCCCGAATAGTCGAGCACGTCGTCGACCAACTGGAAGGCGATGCCGATGCGTTCACCGAACGCCCGAAGCCGGCGCTGATCGTGGCTGGACGCGCCAGCGAGGTGAGCGCCGGTGCTCGTCGCCCAGGCGAACAAGGACGCGGTCTTCCCGCGCAGGATCGCCTCGTACGTCTGCTCCGACACGTCGAGGGTCCGGCGGCCGCGCAGCTGGATGATCTCGCCATGGACGAGCGCGCGGATGGTGGCCACCAGCTCCGCCATCAGCGCGGGGGCGTGGGCCAGCGTGCGCTCGAGCGCCTGCACCAGGCAGAGATCGCCGGCGAGCACGCTCACGGCGTTTCCGTAGAGCAGCCGTGCCGTCGGGGCGCCGCGCCGCTCCATGCCTTCGTCGTTCACGTCGTCGTGCAGCAGCGTCGCCGAATGCAGCAGCTCGGTCACGATGGAGAGCTCCCGCGCGACGGCGGGGATGGGTCCGAAGCAGGCGGCGCTGAGCAGCAGCGCGACCGGCCGCACCCGCTTGCCGCCGCGGGAAATCAGGTGGCGCGCGGCGTCGGTGGCGGGCGCCGGCCCCTGGGTCGCGGCCTGGGACATCGCCTGCTCGACCCAAATCAAGTCGTCGCCGAGGAGCGACTCCACGTCGTGCAAGCGCTGCTTCAAGCGCGCGTCGGACGGCTCGGGCACCGAAGCGCCGAGGTCCTCGAGCGCAGCCTCAACCGATGGAGTCATCACCTTCCAGAACTTTCGATTGTTTCAAATTATTGTGAAAGCAGTATGGGGGGTGGCCGACGCCCGGTCAATGCGCGTTTGTCGGCCTGCAGACCGGCTCCGGGCGGTTTGACGAACCTGCGTCGGCAGCAGTACACGAAGGCGCTAGATGGCGGAACGCCAGGAAAGCGATTTCGAACGGATCCGGCGACGCGGCAGGCGGGCCGGGATCCTGGTGTTTGCGCTCTTGGTCGGCGGGTTCACCGTCGTCTGCTCGATCCAGATCATCGTCCAGGTCTGGGATCTCGGGGGATCGGGCGCGGTCGCCCCGGGCATCGGCTGCCGAGAGGGCGTGTCGGACCTTCTGACCGCGATCCGCCGGGCGCGCCGGGGTGCTGCCGCCGAAACGGGCGGCGAGCACGCCGCACTGCAGCGCTTTCGCCAGGCGCTCGGCCCCGAGTGGCAGCTGCGACCGGCCTTGGACGAGCATTGCGCCCAAGATCCGGCGGCCCAGCGCGCGCTCAAGGCCATCGATCGGGTCCGATATGCCGAGGAGCACGCCGTTCGCTACGAGTCGGCGGACCTGGCCCGGCGGCGGCGCGACCTCAGACGCGTCGAACAGGAGCTGCTTCAGTCTTCCGCCCCCCCGAGAGTGGAGTAGGCTGCGCGCGGCGCTTGGCCGCTCCTTTTGCCAAAACCTCGCCAAAGCGCCCGCACCGAGTGCACTGATGGCCGCAACAGACTCTCCCCCGGATCCTTCCGCCGCTCCGCCCCCAACCTTCGACGTCCTGCCCCTGTCGGCGGAGGTCAAACACGCCGTCGACGATCTCGGCTACGTGCACCCGACGCCGGTGCAGCGCGCCGTCTTCGAGCCCGCGGCTCGCGGCGCGGATCTCGTCGTCCAGGCGCGCACCGGCACGGGCAAGACCGCCGCCTACGGGCTGCCGCTCGTCGATTCGCTGATCAAGCGCAACAAGGCGGCCGTTCAGGCCTTGATCCTCTGCCCTACACGGGAGCTCGCGCTCCAGGTCGCGCGGGAGCTGCAAGCGCTGGCAAAGTACCGTGAGGTGAAGGTGGCCGCCATCTACGGCGGCGCGCCGATGCCGGCCCAGGTCGCGGCCATCCGCGAGGGGGCGCAGATCTTGGCCGGCACGCCGGGCCGCGTGCTCGATCACTTGCGCCGCAAAACCCTCGATCCGAGCACCATCCGCTCGGTCATCTTGGACGAGAGCGACGAGATGCTCTCGATGGGATTTTTGCCCCAGATCGACGAAATACTGTCGTTTTTGCCCAGCGCTCGCCAGACGCTGCTGTTCAGCGCGACGCTGCCGCCCGACATCCGCCGGCTGGCGGAGACCCGCCAGAAAACCCCCGAGTTCATCACCTTGAGCGGTGATCACGTGGGGGCGCTCGAGATCACCCACATCAACTACCTGACCCGCGGCGACAAGCTCGCCGAGCTCCTACAAATCATCGAGGTCGAGGATCCGGAGAGCGCCATCGTCTTCTGCAACACCCGCGACGAGACCAAGCGGGTCGCCGCGCTGCTCGAGCAGCAAGGCTTCGCCGCCGACTGGCTGAACGCGGATCTGAGCCAAAACGAGCGTGAGCAGGTGATGCAGGCCACCCGCGAGGGCAAGCTCAGGTTTTTGGTCGCGACCGACGTCGCAGCACGCGGCATCGACATCTCGCACCTCACCCACGTCATCAATTTCGATTTCCCGGAGTCCGCTGACGCCTACGTGCACCGCACCGGGCGCACGGGGCGCGCCGGCAAGACCGGCACCGCGATTTCCCTGATCGCGCCGTCCGACATCGGCAACCTCTACATGCTGCGGCTGACCTACAAGATCCGGCCGCTCGAGAAGCAGCTGCCCACCGCGCGCGAGCTGAAGACCCGCGCCGAGACCGATCTGGTCCAAATGTTCGTCGACCTCTACGAGGCGCGCCCGGCTCACCCCGACGATCTGGCGCTGGCGCGCCGGCTTTTGTCGCACGATCGGGCCGAGCGCGTGGTGGCCGGGCTGCTGCG
>JAEZYZ010000472.1 GCA_023418705.1 Pseudomonadota bacterium
AGCGGCTCGAGGTGATTGCTCACGGCCTTCCGATCTACGTCGCGCTTGAGCCGGTCGACATGCGCTATGGCTGCGAGCGGCTGGGGGGCATGGTTCGCGAGCGCATGGGGACAGAGCCGCGGTCGCGCGCGTTGTTCGTGTTCGTGAGCAAGCGCGGTCATACGATGAAGGTGCTGACCTGGGATGGCACCGGGGTGATCGTGATCCACAAGAAGCTGGACGCTTGGAAGTCCGAGCTGCCGTGGCCGACAGGCGAAGGCGATCAGCACGTGGTGGTGAGCGACGCGATCTTCGAGGTGATCTACAAAGGGGTCAGCATCAAGCCGCGCGCGCCGCGTCGTCGTCTTCACTGACGACAACTTGACATGTCACGCGCGCTTTTGCTTGGGAGCGTTGATCGCGATCGTGTATAGACGTGTCGTGTCGCGCACACGAGGCACCCAACCGACGCCATCACGCGGGGAGCTTGCAGGTCTCGTGTCATCGCTGCAGGTCGAGCTGGTGGGGCTCCAAGGCGCGCTTTTCAGAAGCCGAGGCGCAGAATGCCTCCCTGCGCGAAACGATCCTCAACCTCACGCACGAAAACGAGCTGCTGAAGCGTCGCATCTACGGCAACAAGACGGAGCGTTTCCGTACCAACGAGCTGCAGGCGGCCGGCACGCCTGTGTTGGCGGGCGGGAGACCGCAGCTCTCCCGCGATGCCGGGTCGCCCCGGAAGGTTGCCCTCCCGGGGCTCCCACAGATCCGGAGTGCGGATTTCCCGCAGCCGGCTCCTCGAGCCACGGCGCCGTGCCGGGTCAGACCTAGTGACGGATCCGCGGCTTTGGAAGCGGGTACGCCTCCAGCAGCCGGCTGATCCTCATCCAGTGCCCGCGGCGTGTTGGAGCGGCGACAAAGGCACTTGCTCCACGCCAGCCGGAACCGGTACCGGAACGAATCCAGCGCCAGGTGGTTTCCGGTGACGCCGTAGTCGTTGTAGTGCAGCTTCTTCACGAGCATCCTATCGTGCTCTCCGATCGGGGGGTGTCGGTTCTCGCGCAGCCAAAGCGAGGCCGCGCTGAGCGATCGGCTGAAGCGGAATTTGACCGTCCTGCGTTGTACCACCCAGTAGCCCTTCCGGGACCGCCGCCAGAAGTGCGTGAAGCCCAGCAGGTCGAAGGTACCGGGCCGGCCCTGACCGCACCGGGCCCACTACGGCGCTCCATTCAGCTCGCGCAACTCGTAGAACAGCTGGCACACAACCAGCAGCGTCCTCTTGTCACTGGGTGTTGGGCTCTCCGGATCGAAATGCATGATGTTATTTCGAATCTTACGCACGTCATCGAGCCGAGTAAGGAACGTCGTCTTGGCGAGATTGATTCCGACGCGATTCCAAGCGTCGTCTTTCTGCAGTAGCCGGATCGTTTCGCCCAGCGTTAGATCTGAGACTGAGCGGATCTCTCGGGTCTGGCTGGGGTCGAGCCCATCGCGCTTCAGCTCCTCGGGCGTGAAGTCCGCCCGTTCGATGAGAGCGCGGAGGCTCTTCTCGATCTCCTCGAGGAGTACGAATGGATGCGCTCGTTCCTCTAGGCGGCGCCCCAGGTCCTTCTTGGTCACGACGCCAGTTACGCGGTTCTGGTCGTCACGCACGAAGACGCACCCGTGCTGTAGAATGTGGGGTATGGTCCCAAGGAACGGATCGGTCATCCGGACTTCGACCGCAGGCCGCATCACTGTTTCCACCGGGTCTTGGACGGTTCCGCCAGCCAGCACAAGGCGCTTCGCAATGTCTTTCCACCTCACAACGCCACGAAGGCTCCGCTCGCCCTGAAGAACGGGCAGATGGGAGACGCCGTGCGTAAGCATAGCGGTAACCGCCTCTGCCAGAGATGACTTCGGAGGCACCGAGACGAGGTGCGCTCGATTGGCTTCCGCAAGGGTTCCGACACGAAACGTCGTGGCGTAGTGCGTCTTTTTCTCCACGCCGGGCACGGACGCATGCGGAGCGGCATCTTCAGGCTCGGTCGCTTTCGCAGAGGGGCGCGTTAACTTCACGCTGGAATCCACGTGCGTGCTCTGAAAGTCCGGCTCGGTCTGGAGTTCGAGCCCGTCAAGCGCGGCTCTGATGCGCTCGACCACTTGGTTGCCTCGTCTTTCCGCGCCAAACCACGACATCAGCGTTCGGACGTCCACCTCAAGCGGCGGTTCCCCCTTCGTGAGACGCTCGTCTGCTTCGGTGAGCTTGGCGACATGAAGTGGAGTGTCATGATTGAACACGAACGCGACCTCATCGTCGGCGCCGACCTCGTTGAAATCCGGCTCGGTCTTCAGGTGGTGGCGCGCGAGGCGAGAGCGGATCTGCTCCACGATGATTGCGCCGCGTCGCTCTGCCCCGAACAGTTGCACGAGCCGCCGAGGCGTTGTCCGCTCGCGTCCGCCGTTTCCCAATCTGCCCGCGATCACCCGGAGCTCTGCGTCGATGTCCATCCCATCACGGACAGTACACCCGGAGAAGGCAGACGTGAAGAGCGATCTCGTAGGCCGGACCACTCTGATTGAGGCGTCCAAGTGTCAACGAGACGCTCTCGTCAGCGCCATCCCCGAAGTCAGAGAAGCTCACGGTGAGTTCCCGTCCGAATGGCGGCCCGGGATCAGCAATACGGGAGCGCGGAGGCGGAGCTCTTCCACGTTCACCAGGAAAAAGGTCTTTGGCGCCTTCTCCATGTAGCCGAACTTGATGCCGTCGATTTTGGCCGACGGAGGGCGACCTCCTTCGTCGTCCCATCTGCCGTCAAGTACGTCTCCGGCCAGCCTCCGATCAGTCCGATGTTGCGGTCCAGATTGCCCAGATACACCAGCGTATGCGTTGCCATGTCGCTACTCCTCGACGCCGGTCGTGCGGCGTCACCAATACTGCACCCCAAACCGCTCATTCAGCGAATCCATCACCCGGTCCGCGTGCACGCAGTCCGGCCAGAGGCGCTCCTTCTCGCGGAAAACCTTGGTGTGCCCCTGCTGCAGGTAGATGTGCAGGAACTCATGCCACAAGAGGAAGCGCAGGGTCGCCTCGTCGATGTCGGGGCTGTCGAGCAGGCGATTGATCCGGATCTCGTTCTGCTCAAGGAACGCCATGCCGAACCAGCCCTTGATGATCCGCTTCGACCAAAGCAGCGTGCCGGTGTATTGAAGCGGGACGCCGAGTAGCTTCGAACCCTGGTCCAGCACTTCCCTCATCAAGCGTTCCAGATCGTGCTTGGGGCCCGGCGCGAGCTGATCTTCAGGGCGCGGTTCGAAGATGGGCACGCCGCGCGTCCGTCGTGTGGAGGCGTTGGGGTCGAAGATCTCGTAGACGGCGTCCTCGATGGCGGCGCGGAAGTCGCGCATGGTGGGGTAGATCGCCTGCGCGAGCTTGGTGTACCGCTGCTCGAGGAGTTCTTGCTTCTTTCGCTCGCCGAGATCGTTGTCGACGATGTGTTTGGCCAGCGCGTGGGGCTCGCAAAGCTCGCGCTCAGCGACGACCTTGTAGTCGGGAGCACCGCCACCGGCGCGGACGTGCTCGATCACCTGGAGGATCTCGTGACGAGCTGGCCTTGGCGGCTCGCAGTCGAAAAAGAACTCGTCGTCCAGCCGCTGGAGCAGCTCTTCGTCGTTCAGCTCAGCCTCAGTGAGCTTCAGCAGGTAGGCGATGCAGGCCTCCCAGGAGGGCCGCTGGTGCTCGAAGACGGCGATGGTCTGGTGCACGGCTTCGCCGTCGTCGATGCGGTCGAGGACGTACCAGCCGTGCGGGACGACATCGAATGCGTCGGCCTGGAACTTTATCCCAGAGTCGATGATGACCTGCGCGGCCTTCCGAATGACCTCCCACGGGATCAGCTCGAAGAGCGGCGACTGCACTTCCTTGCCCGGTGGCGTCTCGCGGGGAATGAGGTCCGGAACGAGGTCGAACTGCGACTGCCACTCCCGGAAGCGTTCCCAGTGGTCCTCGAAGGAGACGAGATAGGCCTCCTTGTTTCCGCCGACGGCCGGGCCCCGCAGGGCCCTGCCCACCATCTGGCGCAGGAGGATCTCGCTGTTCGTGGGGCGCGTCAGGAAGACGGTTTGCACCGACGGGACGTCGACGCCCTCCGTCAGCATCTGCACGTTCACCAGGACGTCGATGCCGCCCTGTCGGTCTCGAAACCGTTGAATGATCTCGGCGTTGTTGGCTCGCTCACCATCCGGCGACCAGCTCGCCACGTACTCCGCGGCGATGCCCTCCGTCTTGAGCCGCTCTGCCAGTAGCGCCGCATGACGGACGTTCAGGGCGAAGATCAACGTCTTGCCATAGCGATCTCGGTTCTCGAGGTAGTGCTGCAGGATGAGCTCGTTGCGGATCGCCATGTCGGCGATGCGGTCGAGCCACTCCTCGCTGAGCTCACCGAAGCGCGCCAGATGACTCAGGTCCGCACTGGTGGTTCCGGCTTCGACATCGGCCTGAGTGATGACCCGCACGGGGTTCGGACGCGCCAGAAAGCCACGCTCGACGAGGTCGCGGAACTGGGTCTGATACAGGATGCCGCGGGGAAACAGACGCGCGAGGATCGGGCGTTCGTCTTCGGCCGTTCGAGTGGGGGTGGCGGTGATCCCCAAGACCCGTCGGACACCTCGCTCGGCAAGCGCGGCGAGCACGGAGCGGTAGCTTTTCGCTGGCGCGTGATGCGCCTCGTCGATGACGACGAACAGGTTCTTGTCGCGCGCCATCGCGTCCACGATGTCGGCACGTCGAGCGAGGCTCGCGATCGAGCAGACGAGAATGTCGTCGGCTGGATCGATCTGCGTGGTCGCGCAGTGCGCGTTCGAGACAATCCGAACCCTCAGCCGCTCGCGGGTCGTGACCAGCGCGGCCAGGGCGTGAAACTCGCGCGCCGCCTGGGTCAAGAGCTCCTGGCGGTGCGCCAGCCAGAGGACACGCCCGCCGCGGTTCACCACCGACTGCATCAGCCAGCGCACGGTCGTGTACGTCTTTCCGGAGCCGGTCGGCATGACCAGTAGCCCCCCGAACTCCCCAGTCCCCTCGGATTCAGCCAGATGAGCGCTCAACCGGTTCCAGGCCTCCAGCTGGTAGTGATGGGGAGACCTCCCGTCCCCGGGCTGCTCCGACGGCTTCAGCACCGCGAACCGCGGCACGAAGGACTCATCGTCCTCGGAGTCGTCGTCCTTCTTCCGATCCTGATCGCCGTAGCGATGCAGCGCCTCCAGCACCAGGCGTCTCAGTGTCCCGGAATTTCGGCACTTTTCGATGTAACGGGCAGCCCCCTCGTCACTCCGTGGCGTGCCCCCGAGCGGCCCGATCCCGCTGTCCATCAGCCGCTCCACGATCAGCCGGGTCCCCCGGTACTTTGGCAGCCACGTCTTCGCCAGCGCCTGCTTCGTCTGGCGCACGAAGTCATCGTTCGGCCGCTTGTAGTTGGCTTCGAGCCAGTCCCGGGCAGTGTTCAGGTCCCCGGTGTAGCCCAGCTCCAGCGCCAAGGCGGTGATGGTCTGCTCATCGAAGGCGTCCCATGAAAATCGATAGGCCGGCATGACAGGCCATAGAACATAAAAGCGCCATCCATGGGTAGGATCAAAATCACCTGGGAGGATATTATCTGTCCGACCTTCTGAGGTCGGAGATGAAGGTCGAGTAATTCCAGTCAGTTGGCGCCCACACCAAGTCTCGAGCGCCGACGTTCGAGCAGTGGTTCGAGCCCCCTCGGCTCGTCAGGACGGGGCGCCGCGAGAAGTTACGCAGGCTCGACCCTAAAGCAGCTCTTCGATGAGCGCCTCGGTGCTCTCGAGCTCGATGGGGCGAACGGTCTGGCTCATGTGGTCTTGGGCGACGCCCCGCCAATCGCGGACGATGCCCTGTTGATCGATGAGGACGACGACGGGAAGCTCGCTGGCGGCGTAGGCTCGGGACACGGCGGCCGTGGCGTCGAGGAGAATGGGGTAGCGGATGCCGAAGGATTTGGCGGCGTGCTGGGAAAGCTCTCGTCCCTCGACGCTGACGCCGACGACGTGCAGGCCTCGCGGGCCGTAGTCACGGTGCCAGCGATTGCTGACCTGAATGGTCTGTGCGCAGTCGCCGCAGGCGGTGCTCCAGAAGACCATCAGGGTGAGCTTGCCCGGCTCGAGCTCGGCGGGTGCGCCGTTGTGCACCTGGCTCAGGTCGTGCCAGGCGGGAGCGGGTTTTCCGACCAGGCGCTTGCGGATCATCCCCGTCTGTCCGGGATAGGGGCTGAGCCGCACGGTGAGGCGACGAAATGCTTGGTCGCGCACGAGCGACAGCTGGACGTCGGTGTCCGCCTCGGCGGCCATCACGCGCTCTTGTAGTTCGTGCGTCTGGTTGATGGGGTGGCCATCGAAGAGCAACAGCACGTCACCGGGCGCGACGCCCGCCCGTGCCGCCGGGGAATCGGGGTACACGCTGGCGACGCGCACGCCGGGCTCGTCTTTCGGCTGCTCGACGAGGCCTATGCCGAGCCAGGGGTGCAGCGGCTCGGCGGAAACGCTGTCGCCGCGCGCCGCGCCGGCCAGCTCTGGCGCGGGCGGCGGCTTGGCTGCCGAGCTGGACGAAGAGGACGGGTGAGCCGCCGGCTCGGAGGTAGCCGGTGCGGCGCCACCCGCGCCGGTGTGTGCGACGCAGCCGCCGCTCGACGTCAGCACCACGACGACGCGCAAGAGCCACGCATGACTGGACGCCGCGCTCTGCCCCATGGCGCATGGGTGTATCACGACATGACGGTTGCCCCAACGCTGGCCTCGCTGCCCCAACGCTCGCCTCGCTGCCCCAACGCTCGCCTCGCTGTTCGGACTCGGGGTAGAGTGGGTGCTCGGTGAGCCTTACGGCGCGGGCGGCCCTTCGCCAAAGGGGTCGCGCTTGCTTGGCGTTCGACGCGCTTGGGTGGGCCTTCGTGAGCTGAAGGAGCAGTGACGACAGTGGGACGACAATGAGGCGACAACGGGTCGGGCGCGGGCAAGTGGGGCGAACGGCGAAGGTTTCTCGACAGGTGCGCTATGGCATGGCTGCGGCGTTGCTGCTCCTGGGTTCGTGCCGCGCGCCGACCGAAGCCGAGGCGCCACGTCCGAGTGCATCGAAGCCAAAAGTCGCCGAGAGAGCTGTTGCGACCGGGTCGAGGGGACACCCGCTCGGTGTCCGGCTCAGCGAGGTCGCTCGGGGAACGCTCCCCTCCGCACCTCAGGTAACGCCGCTTTCCGATGCCGAGGCCGCGCGCGTGCTCGCCAAGCTGCCGGACCTCCCGCCAGCGCCCGCGCCGTCGTCGTTCGTCCCTGTGAGCTCGGTCGCACCGCCTCCGCCGCCGACGGGTAAAGCTGTGAGCTTTCTGCCGAAGCGCACAGCGGCGCCGGCGCCACCGAGCGCGTCCGCTGCCCCCGCGGCCCTTACGGTGCTGCACCGGAGCCCAGTGGGAGACGCTTGGGCGGCGCCGCTGCTCAGCGTGACGTTTTCCGGACCGATGGTGCCGCTCGGGCGCCACGCCGATCTCTCGGGCAAGGCGCTACCCATAGAGCTCACGCCCGAGCCGCCGGGACGCTGGCGCTGGCTCGGGACGCACACGGCCGTGTTCGAGCCCGAGGAGCGCTTCCCGATGGCGACGGAATACGCGGTGCGCGTGCGCGCCGGCGCCCGTGCGCTCACCGGCGCGCTGCTCGCGCAACCGCTCGAATGGAGCTTCCGGATGCCGGCTCCCACGCTGCTGCAGTCGTATCCGATGGACGGCCAGGACCTCGTCGAGCTCACGCCCAGCATCCGATTGCTGTTCGATCAGCGCATCGACCAAGCGAAGCTGCTGCCGTTCGTGAAGGCCCGCGCGGGCGGCAAGCCCGTTGCGCTCAGGCTGGCAACCGAAGCCGAGCGCGCGCTCGGCGACGACTCGACCAACCCGCTCCGCCCGTCGACCCGGGAGCCACAGAGTCAGGCGCGGGATCAGCTGCTCGTCGTGCGTCCCCAAGCCCCGCTTCCCAAGGACACCGACATCGAGGTGGTGGTCGAAGCGGGGGCGCCCTCGGGCGAAGGTCCCGAGCGCACGCCCGAGCCGCAACGGGTGCACTTTCGCACGCACGGTCCTCTGAAGCTCGTCCGGGAACCTTGCCAGCCGGACAGGCCCTGCCAACCCGGTCGAGCGCTGAGCTTCGGCTTCAACAATCCCCTGGATCTCATGAGCTTCGAGGAAGCGTTCGTCTCCGTGTCCCCCCCGATCGAAGACATGGCGGTGCAGGTCTACGCGGAGGGATTCGCGTCTGGCTCGCTGGTCGAGATCGGCGGAAACATACAGGGAGGGACACCGTACACGGTGACGTTCGCAGGCGAGCTCCAGGATGCCTTCGGTCAAAAGCTCGGCAACCCCGTCGCCCGTCGCGTCACGGTGGGCGCAGCTCAGCCGCGGCTCACGTGGGACGCGCGCGAAATGCTGGTGCTCGATCCCGGGCTCCGCCCCGAGCTGTCGTTTCAGAGCGTCAATCAGCCGGAGGTGACCCTGCTGGTCTACCGCGTGCGCCCGGAGGACTGGCCCGCCTACCTCGAGTACCAAAGCCAGCGAAGGATCCCCGGCAAGCAGGCTTCGCCGCCGGGGACGCTCCTGGCCACCGAAACGCTGCGCCCTGCCGCGTTGCCCGACCAACGGGTCACCACTCGCGTTCCCCTCGGCGCCTACCTGGACGAAGGTCTTGGCCAGCTCGTGATCGAGCTTCGCGGCAACCAGGCTGCACGCCGCTGGCGCATGCGTACGCCGGCCGACGCTGGTTTCAACTATGGCGACCACGACTACCTGCTGACCTGGGTTCAGAGCACCAAGATGGCGCTCCACGCCTTGACGGCCGGGGACTTCGCGCACGTCTGGGCCAGTGAGCTCGCGACCGGCGCGCCGCTGTCGGGCGTCGCGCTCGACCTGCTACAGGGGACGGCGGGCAAGGCCAAGACCGAGGCTGATGGCATGGCCAAGCTCCCGCTGCCCAAGCGGGGCGCCAAACAGCCACGGGCCGCTAGCCTGATCATTGCGCGCAGCGGCAAGGACATCGCCCTGTTGCCGTCCAGTCGGCACACGTCGCTCGCACTGCACGAGCGGCACGACGAGCTGCGCTGGCTGGTCCTCGACGATCGCGGCATCTACCGTCCGGGTGAGCGGGTTCGCGTGAAGGGCTGGCTGAGACGCCGAGCCGCCGGCCCCAAGGGCGACCTCGACTATCCCGCTCCGCCGAGAGGGTTCCGCTTCGTCGTGAAGAGCAGGCGCGGCCACGAGCTCGCGACCGGCAGGAGCACGATCGGCCGAGCCGGCGAGTTCGATGTTTCGTTTCTGCTGCCGGACGACGCCGACCTCGGCCAGGCGACGCTGTACTTCCAGCTACCCGGTGCTCGGCAAGACGGCGCACATGCGCATGCGTTCCGGGTGGCCGAGTACGTCGCGCCCGAGCACGAGGTGGAGCTCACCACTTCGGGCGCCCCGCACCTGGTGGGCGAGCACGCGGTCGCCACCGCAAACGCCCGCTACTACGCCGGGGGTCCGCTGCCAGCGGCCAAGACGAGCTGGCAGGTTTCGGTCTCGCCCGCCGCTTTCACTCCCCCAAACCGAGGCGACTTCGAGTTCGGCTGGAGCTGGCGCGGGACCGAGGGCGACGCCGTCGAAAGCTCGGGGAAGCTGAAGCCGTGGGTTGGACGCACCGACGCCGACGGCCGCCACCGGCTGCGCCTCGACTTCGAGCCCACGGCCTCTGCCTACCCCAAGCGCGTCTCGCTCGAAGCGAGCATCCAGGATATCGACACGAAGACGGTCGCCGCCACGACCGAGCTCGTCGTGCACCCGGCCAACGTGACGGTGGGCATGCAGCGTGCTGGAGCGTACGTTCGGCGCGGCGACGACATCGACTTGACCCTTCTGGTGACCGATCTCGACGGCCACCCCGTGGCGGGTCGTGAGGTCACCGTGGTCGCGCGCCGCATCGAGCAGGACGTGCTTGGCCACTACGCGGATCCAGAGACGCCCCCCAGCGAGGTCTGCCGCTTCGAATCCCTGAACCAACCCACCACGTGCAGCGCGAAGCCGCAGCGGTCGGGACTCTACGAGCTGACCGCGGAGGTGATCGACGCGAGCGGTCGCGCCAGCCGGACGACGACGCACGTCTTCGTGGCCGGCGCGGGCGCTTCGCTGGGCCCTTCGCACCGCGACGCCGAAGTCGAGCTCTTGCCGAGCAAGCGACAGTACGCGGCGGGCGAAACCGCCGAGCTCTTGGTGCTCGCACCGTTTGCTCCCGCAGAGGCGCTGCTCAGCGTGCAGCGGGATGGGATCGTAGAGCTGCGCCGCTTTCGCTTGGAACAACGCCAGAGCGTGATCCGCGTCGAGATCCAACCGGAGCAGCTGCCGCAGCTGGTCGTCGGGTTGGACCTCGTCGGTCAGCAAACGCGGCGACGGTCCGACGGCACGCCCGACCCGAGCTTGCCGCCCGTTCCCGCTTTCGCCAGCGGCACGGCGCGGCTCCAAGTGAGCGCGGACCACCGCCGGCTCGACGTCGAGCTCCGACCGGAGCAGGCCGAAGCCGCGCCTGGCGAGCCGCTCGGGCTGAACATCGAGGTGCGGGCGCCGGACGGCTCGGCGGCGAAGCACGCTCGGGTCGCGCTCATCGTGGTCGACGAAGCGGTGCTGGACCTGCTCGAACAGCATCCCGCCGATCCGCTCCTGACCATGTACCCGCACGTGCATCCGGGCGTCGAAGGCTTTGGCTTGCGGCGCTTCGTGCCCCTCGAGGAGCAACGAAAAGCGCAAGCACGAGCCCGACCCAAGCCCAAGATGTCGAAAGAGAGGCGGGCCAAGTTGTTGGAGCTGAGCGGTTCCGCGACCCTGACCTCGGCCACTCCCGTCAGCCCCCCGACCACTGTAAGGAACGACCTCCGGGCCTTGGCCGCCTTCGTCCCCGAGATCGAAACGGATGCCGGCGGCCGGGCGCGAACGAACATCCAGCTTCCTCAATCGTTGACCCGCTTCCGCGCGATCGCCGTCGCAACCAGCGGCCCGCGAATGTTCGGACGCGGCGAGACCACGCTGACGACTCGACTGCCCATTGCCTTGCGTCCGGCGCCGCCACGGTTTTTGAACCATGGTGATCGCTTCACGCTGGCGGTGGCGGTGCAAAATCCAACGTCCGCGCCGGCAGAGGTCGAGGTCGCGGCGCGCGCGCGAAACGCCAGGCTGCTCGGCCCGACTGGGGTGCGCTTGTGGGTACCCGCGCGCGATCGGCGTGAAGCTCACTTCAGCGCAGCCACCGAAGCGCTGGGCACGGCGCGGATCCAGATCGGCGCAGCATCGTCCGCCGGCAGCGACGCCACCGAAGTGGAGATCCCGGTGCATCCGCCGGCGACCACGGAGTCGTTTGCGACCTACGGCGAGCTCGATGAGGGGAGCCTCGCAAGCCAGCTCGACTTGCCCGACGGCGTGGTTCCCGAATATGGCGGGCTCGAGGTGCGCACGGCTTCCACCGCGCTGCATGGCGCCAGCGAGGCCGTCACCTCGCTGCTGCAGAGCCCCTACCCCACCAACGAGCTCAGCGCGTCGCGGGTGTTGGCTTTGAGCGCGCTCAGCGCCAACGACGCGCTCGACGTGGTGGCCGAGCTGCCCGAGCCGGAGCTCAGGCGGAAGGTCCAACGGGAGGTCGACGAGCTCATCGCGCGGCAGCACGCCGGGGGTGGCTGGGCGTATCTGCAGCACGCGAGCCGAGACAGATCACCGTGGGTCAGCGTTCACGCCACGCACGCGCTGCTGCGCGCCCAGCAGGCGGGCTTCGCCGTCCCCCCAGCGCCGCTCGAGCGGGCCCTCTTGTACTTGGCCCGGCTCAACCCACCCGGCCACGCCCCTGCCGCGCGCATCGCCGCGCTGGCCTATTCGGCGTACGTGCAGGAGCTCGCCGGTCGGCCCAAGGTGCTGCAGAAGGCCAAGCTCATCGTCTCCGAAGCGGGAGGCACCGACGCGCTTGGGTTGGAGGCGCTCGGCTGGCTGCTCCCAGTGTTCGCCGCCGACGCCGGCAGCCGCGAGCAGGTGGCCGAGATCGAGCGGCTCCTCGACAACGCCGCCAGCCAGACGGCTGACAAGGCTCACTTCGCCATCCCCTATCAGGAGCACGGGCATCTGCTCCTGCGCTCGGAGCACCGCGCCGACGCCGCGATTTTGGGAGCGCTGCTCTCCGCCCGGCCCACGCATCCGCTGGTCGCGAAGCTCGCCAGAGGCCTGAGCGCCAGAAGCCGGGCGGCCTGGCAGCTCCACCCCGATAGCGCCCTGGCCGTCCTCTTCCTCTCGCAATACGTCGCGCAATTCGAGAAGACCGAGCCGCGCTTCATGGCACGCACCTGGATCGGCTCGACCCTTGCCGCCGAACACGGGTTCTTCGGCCGCAAGTCCGCGGCTCGACACACGCAGGTGCCCCTCAGCTATTTGCTCGACCTGAACGATCCGATCGTCGACCTCGTGGTCGACAAACAAGGCGCCGGGCGGCTGTACTATCGCCTGGGCTTGAGCTACGCGCTCGCAGAGGTCAGCCCGCCTGCCCAAGAGCAGGGCTTCAGCCTGCTGCGCACCTACGAGGCGGTCGACGATCCGAGCGACGTGCGCCGGACGGAGGATGGCGGCTATCACATCAAACGCGGCGCTCGGGTTCGCTCGCACGTGTACGTGTTCGCACCCGCGGAGCGCCACCACGTCGCGGTTGTCGACCCATTGCCCGCGGGGCTCGAGGCCGTCGACAGCGCGCTCGCCACCACGCCCTCACTGCCAGAGCCGCAATTTCACGAAAACCCGCGCATGTTTGGAGAAGAGCGCCTGTCGTTGCCCGCCGCCGAGCGACGCCGCATGCAGCGCCTCAAGGAGCTGAGACAGATCGCAGCCCACCGCTGGTACGAGCACCTCAACCTTCGCGATGAAAAGGTGGAGGCCTTCGCCAGCTTGCTGCCCGCGGGCGTCTACGTGCTGCGCACCGTCTGCCGAGCCACGACACCCGGGACCTTCGTCGCACCGCCGCCCAAAGCGCTCGAGATCCACGACCCAGAAACCTTCGGCCGCGACGTCGCGACGCGCGTGGTCATCCACTGACCGTCGCCGGCTGCGGCGTGCCGGCTCTCGGCGGGTTTCAGGTCCGAGCGTTCGCGATCGGAACAAGTGGGCCGCCGTGCTTGAAGGAGGGCCGAGCGAGAACACTATGACGCCGCGCGGCTCCGCTCGTGGAGCATGAAGGCGGCGCCCTGCGGATCTTCGCACATGGCGACGCGATCTCCGTTCTCGAGCGGCGTCGGTCCGATCACGGTGCCGCCGGCGTCGCGCACCTTGGCGACGGCCACCTCGAGCGACGGTACCTGAAAGTGAAAGAGCCAGTGGGAATGCACTCCCGGCCGCCCCGCGACGTCGACCGCAGAGCCCACGCACGGGTCACCGGCACGCCAGGCGAACTCTTGATGGAGGCCGTGCTCCCCGTGGTCCCGCTGTCCAGCGACGTGCCATCCGAAGAGCTCGCAGTAGGCGGCCGCGGTCCGGCTCACGTTCGTGGCGTGGAGCTGATGCCAGATGACCTGGGGCTTCGGCAGGGAGGCCTCCGCCATGGCCCTCGACGCGAGCGCCACCACCGCACCTCCGGGATCGCGAAAGACGGCCACCTTGCCGCCGCCCCGCGCCGGCAACGCCGGCCCGAGTTGCATCGCGCCCCGCTCCACGAAGGCACGCACGGCCTGGTCCACGTCCTCCACGCCGATGTGCCCGAGCCAATGCGCCGGGGCGCCGCGCTCGAGCGCCGGCTTGGGGAGGAGCTCGATGTCCGCGACACCTTCCCCCAATATCGAGGAGTAAAAGGCCTGGGCAGCGGGAACGTCGGTCGTTCTGAGCATGTAGTGAAGGAATCGGTTCATTCGAGTCACTCTTCTCCTGTGCAGGGGCCAGGTCGCTCCGACCCAGCTCTCGCTCGAGAGCTGACGACCTCAGGGTGCTGCGCCAGCGCAGCCTCCGATCGGACACCGCAAGATCGAATCGTTCCGTTCATGAACACTGGACCTCACCCCGCAGCCTTCGTCCGGTAGGCTGACTTCAGAGACCTCGCCCGCGCGAGGCTCCCCTCTAGGTCGCGGCGCTGCACCCTCGATAGCGACGGCTCGACCGTTGCATGGCGAGGGCGCCTGGCGCAAGCAAAAAGCCGCGCGAGCACGCTGATCACACCCGGAGGGGACTACGTCCTCGAGCTGTGGGGTGGCACGGCAGCAGGCACGGTGATCCTCAGACAAGAGATCACCTCGACCGTCTGCCCGTAGGGGGAGGCGTCGTTCGTCACCGGCGGTTCCCGATCACCGGCGCCGTCACCGCGTCGGATGTGGCGTCATGGGTTGGATACGGACTCGAGATTGGCGCGGTTCTTGGGCCTTTTTGGAATCAGGAGCGGGGCCTTCACAGGTCAGCCAGAGACTCGGCTTCGTTTGCGATGTAGTCGAGGAAGAGCCGGATGCGCGGCGGGACGAAGCGCCCAAAGGCGTGCAGGGCGCTGAACTCCCCATCCGGCAACGGGACCTCTGGCGCCAGCTGCAACAGCGCTCCCGTTCGCAGCTCTTCAGCGACCAGACAGCGAAGAAGAAGCGCGACGCCGAGACCCTGGCGCGCGGCGTGAATGAGTGCCGAGCCAGAGTCGCAGGTGACCCGCCCAGGCGGGGTGAAGCTGATGCCGCCCAGCACGAGTGACGAGAGCTGTCCGTTCATTGAATAGCGGGCAAACGGCATCGATCGCAATGCTTCAACGGAATGCGGCATGCCCCATCTATCGATGTATGCCGGCGAAGCGACGAGGACCATGGGGAGCACCGCCAGGCGACGGATGATCAGATCCCGCTCCTTGGGGCGCCCGACCCGCAGGGCGACGTCGTAGTCCTCGCGAATGAGGTCCACGTAGCGGTCGGTCAAGCCGATGTCGAGATGTAGATCGGGATAGGCCGTCGCGAACTGGCTGAAGAGTCCGGGAAGCAGCAGGGGCGCCATGTCGCGAGGCATGCTGACTCGAAGTCGACCCGATGGGGAGCTCTGGTCCGAGAAGACGTCATCACTGGAGTCGAGCTGCTTCAGGAGTGGGGCCACGCGATCGAAGAATTATCTCGCGAATGCGGGGATCATAAACCTCAAACCCTCCGACCAGGTCACCGAGCAGGAGTTCGACGCGCACTTTGCGACGAACGCCAAGGGGACCTTCTTTGGCGTCCAGGCCACGCTGCCGGTGATGCGCGAGGGGGGAAGCGTGATCGTGACCGGCTCTTTGGCAGCGACCAAGGTTTTGCAGAACCATACGCTCTACGCGGGGACGAAAGCCGCGATCTCGGCGTTCGCGCGCTATTGGGCACTGGAGCTCAAGGGGCGCCGAATCCGCGTGAATGTGCTCAGCCCGGGCCCCGTGGAGACGGAGGTCCTGGACAAGCTCGGGCTGGTCGGCGACGAGAAGGCGGCCCTGCTGAAATCGATGGAGGCGCTCGTCCCCTCCGGTCGGATTGGGCTTCCCCAAGAGCTCGCTCAGGCGGCGCTCTTCCTGGCCTCGAGTGCGAGCAGCTTCGTCAATGGCATCGAGCTTCACGCCGACGGCGGCATGGCCTTGGTGTGAACGGCTTCCTCGCGCCGAGCTTTGGAACGATGTCGCGGCGTCCCGAAGCGAGTCCGGGAAGCAGCAGGGGCGCCATGTCACGAGGCATGCTGACTCGAAGTCGACCCGATGGGGCGCTCTGCTCCGAGAACGTGAGACGTTGAGCGATTCCGGCAGCTTCAGCCGCCCTTGCCGAGGCATTGTTTCGGTAGGTCCGATGACCGAGAGGGTGCCGCACCGCCGCGCCATGATGTATCCTGCTCGGGAGGTGGCGTGCGTCCGGGGCGATTTGTTCTACATGGCTTGACATTGTCAATCCTTCTTGGCCTGAGCGGCTGCGGGATCCCGCGCTGGTCGGACCGGGTGCGTGCCGCTGACTATGTCTTGCCGCGGCGAATCCCCATCTACGTGGTCGTTACCGAGCAAGTGGCAAAAGAGGATCGTCACGGAGCGGTCTTGGCGTTGGCCACGACGCTCGAAAGCGAGCTATTGGACCATGGCTATGACACACAGGTCGTCGCCGCGACGGACGACGCGCCCCCCGTTCCGCGAATCGAGCTGCAGGTGATCAACGTGACGCCTGGCAACCGGGCGCTAAACAACCACTTCATGCGTACTGCTTCCCTGGGAACCGCTGCCGTTTCATTGGCCGGGCACGGAGGGGTCGTGGTCCGCTGTTTTGTCGTGACGAGCGCTGATGGCCCGCCCGTATTTTCAGGGCAGGTCAGTGACGGTGCCGGCGAGGATGCCATCGGACCTGCCGAGGACGTCGCGGGGTCCATTGCCGACGCGCTGCTCGAATGAGCGTGCTTCGCGCCGTCCCGGGCCCCCCCCCCCCCCCCCCCCCCCCCCCCCCCGCGCGCCGCGCAGGCGTCCCAAACTCCGCCGGGCGGCGGAATAACAAGCCCGAAGGGCAGAAAATCTCAAACCACTCGCCGGGGAGGCGAAATCGCACGCCGCGCAGGCGTCCCA
>JAEZYZ010000037.1 GCA_023418705.1 Pseudomonadota bacterium
CGGCGAAACTGAGCCTCAGCGCTGCTTGAGGCGAGGCCGCAGGACCCGCGCCTGAGCCATCAACAGCTCGTGGAACACCGTCACCGGCGCGTCGGGAGCGCGACCGTGGCGGGTCAGCACCTGCACCGGCAACGCGGCGATCTCGGCTCGCTCGACGGCGATCCGTTGCCGGTCGGCGTCGACCAACGCCAGCGCCGGGGCCAGGCCGATGCCGACGCCGCCGCTGGCATACGCGAGCAGCAGCGAGACGCTCGGCACGTCGATCGTCGAGGCAGCACGGATCCCCCGCTCGAGCAGGTAGTCGTCGAGCAAGCGCCGCCCCAAGCTGCCCGCCGCCAGCCGCAGCAGCGGCTCCGTCGAGAGCTCGTCCGCGAGGGAGCGGCGGCGCCCCGACCCTCGGGGCCCAACCCAGTGAAACGACTGCTCGAACAGCACCTTCGCCGACAGCCCCTGACGGCTGCCGCGAAAAGACACCACGGCCACCTCCACCTCCCCTCGCTCGAGCAGCCCGATCGCTTGTTCGGAGTGGGCCGTGGAAATCTCGAGCTTCAGCCGAAGACCGCGCTCGGAGAGTGCCCGCAACACCGGAACCAGCAGCGGTGTCGCCAGGTAGTCGCTGGTGGCCAGCCGCAGCGTGGTCGAGCCCTGGCCGCCCAGCTCGTCGAACAGCCGGAACACCGCCTCGGCCTGATCGAACAGACGGGTGAGCGACGGCACCAGCTGGGCGGCCTCCGGCGTCAACACGAGCCCCCTGCCGCGGCGTTCGAACAGTGCTACGCCGAAGGCGTCACCGAGCCGGCGGATCTGCTGGCTCACCGCGGACGGCGTCTTGTTGAGCCGCTTGGCGGCCAGCGCCACGGACCCGGTACGAGCCACCATCAGTGCGTCGTACAAGGCTGGGAGCAGCGCGGCGTCCATGAATCAAATCTACATCAACTGTAAAGAAAGTTTCATTTTACTTAATCGTCAAGGCGCGTCAGCCTTGGGGAGCGCTGGCAGCGACCCGGAGCACCGAGCCCGGCTCGGCTCTCGATCGGTTTAGCCATCCGCAAGGAGCGACATGGGAAAAAACCTGTTTCAAAAAGTTTGGGACCAGCACCTGGTGAAGGTCTTGCCCGGAGGCCAGGCCCAGATTTTCATCGGTTTGCACCTGCTCCACGAGGTAACCAGCCCGCAAGCCTTCGGCATGCTCCGCGATCTGAAGCTCGGCGTCGCCCACCCGGAGCAGACCTTCGCGACCGTCGACCACATCGTGCCGACGGACACGCGGCTGCGCCCATTCAGCGACACGCTCGCCGAGGGCATGATCGTGGCGCTCGAGCAGGCCTGTCGTGAGTTCGGCATCAAGTTCTTCGATCTTGCCTCCGGCCAGCAAGGCATCGTTCACGTCATCGGACCCGAGCTTGGCCTGACCCAGCCGGGCATGACGATCTGCTGCGGCGACTCCCACACCTCCACCCACGGGGCCTTCGGGGCGATCGCCTTCGGCATCGGCACCACGCAGGTGCGCGATGTCCTGGCGACACAGACGCTGAGCCTGCCGCCGATGAAGGTGCGCCGCATCGAGGTCAACGGACGGCTGGGCCCGGGCGTGTACGCCAAGGACGTGATCCTGCACATCATCCGCAAGCTCGGCGTCAACGGCGGCACCGGCTATGCTTACGAATACGCCGGCGACGCCATCGAGCGCATGACGATGGAGGAGCGGATGACGCTCTGCAACATGTCCATCGAGGGCGGCGCGCGCGTCGGCTACGTCAACCCGGACGAGACGACGTTCGAGTACCTGAAGGGGCGCCCGTACGCCCCCCAAGGCGCTGCCTGGGACCGCGCCGTGGCCTACTGGCGGTCGCTCGCGTCCGACCGCGATGCTCGCTACGACGATGTCGTCCGCTTCGACGCAGCGCAGATCGCCCCCACGGTCACCTGGGGCATCACGCCGGGGCAGGCCATCAGCGTCAAAGAGCGCGTGCCCGCCCCGAGCGACGCCCAGACGGATGCCGAGCGCGCGTCGATCCGAGAAGCGCTCGAGTACATGCAGCTCGAAGCGGGCGCGCCCATCGAAGGGGTGCAGGTGAACGTCGCCTTCATCGGCAGCTGCACCAATGGCCGGCTATCGGATCTGCGGGAGGTGGCCAAGCTCATCCAAGGCAAGCGCGTGGCGCCGTCCGTCCGGGCCCTGGCCGTCCCGGGCTCGATGGACGTGGCCCGAGCCGCCGAAGCAGAAGGGCTCCACGAAATTTTCACCCAGGCGGGCTTCGAGTGGCGGCAGCCAGGCTGCTCCATGTGCCTCGCCATGAACCCCGACAAGCTCTCGGGCAGAGAGCTCTGCGCCTCCTCTTCCAACCGCAACTTCAAGGGGCGTCAGGGCAGCCCGACGGGCAGGACCGTGTTGATGAGCCCCGTGATGGTGGCCGCGGCCGCCATCCGCGGCAGCATCGCGGATGCTCGTGACGTGTTTCAGCTCGGCGCGTGAAAGGACGCATCCATGGCACTGCAAGAGATCACTCAGGTCAAGGGCCGGGCCGTCTACGTGCCCGGCAACGACATCGACACCGACCGCATCATCCCCGCCCGCTTCATGAAGTGCGTCACCTTCGACGGCCTGGGCGCGCACATGTTCCACGACGTTCGCTACGACGAAGCGGGCCGCCCCAAACAGCACCCCCTCAATGACGCGCGCTTCTCGGGGGCGACCATCTTGCTCTCGAACAGCAACTTCGGCTGCGGCTCGAGCCGCGAGCATGCGCCCCAGGCGATCGCGAAGAGCGGTTTTCGCGCCATCATCGCCGAGAGCTTCGCGGAGATCTTCTTCGGCAACGCCACGACCCTCGGCATGCCCTGCGTCTCGGTCACGCACGAAGTGTTGGAGCAGCTGGCGGCGGCCATCGAACGGGAGCCTGAGCTCGAGCTCACCATCGATCTGGCCAGCGAGCAGATCATCGCCGGCAGCTCCCGGCACCCGTTCAGCATCAAGCCCGGCGCGCGCGACGCTTTGATGGCTGGCCGATGGGACCCGATCGGCCAGCTCTTGGAGTCGCGGAGCGAGGTCGAAGCGGTGCGCGAGCGCCTCCCCTATTTGCACTTCGCCAGAGCGACGAACGGTTTGCAGAGCAAAGCGTTTGTCGCGGAAAAATGAGACCGTCTAGGGCACCGAGTCGTGAGCATTCTTCGGGATTCTCTGGTCTGGCAAACGGATCGGTGCTCTAGCGAGTGACGGCTGAGCGGCGCGGGCGGGCCCGGCCGCTCGCCTCATTGCTTGCGCTTGTAGCTCTGCACGCCGATCAAGCGGTTATAGTAGGGCGACGGCGTCTGCGCCTTCGGCACGAGCCAGGTGTCCTCCGGTGCCTGCATGCCGCCGGTCGCCGTGAACGCTCGCCGCTGGCTCAAATCGAAGTATGTCGCCCCTTGCTGCAGGCGGGCGCCGCGTTTCACGACTGGGATTTCCCGGAGCTCGTCGAGGGTGAAGCCGCGCAGCTCGCGCGTGAGCTCCTTCACGTCGGCCGCGCGCAGCTGGGGCACGGGGTCGCCGATGTTCTGCCCGGCCGCTCCGGCCGGGTTGAGGTCGCGGGCGTATGAGTCCGGATGCTGCGGCTGCTTTCGCTGCGGCAGGTCATCCGCGGTTCTGCGGTGGGTCATGATCTCGGTGAAGCAAACCCGCGGCCAATGACCCGCCGCGGGCGCCCCGGTGGGGGCAAGCGCGCTCCCCGCCCCGGGCCCAGAGGCCGGGCGTTGCGGCTGCGTCAGCCGCAGCTGGTCGCGCGAAGCTGAGCCATCGCGCGGTCCCCGGCGCCCACCGAAGCTGCCGCCTGCGCCGCGGAGCGCGCGCCGTCGCAGTTCTGCCGGAACGCGCGGCGCCGAACCTCGGCCGGAGCCTGGGCTTCGATCATCGCTCTGGCCGACCGCTGCGCGTCGGCGCTGCCGCCGGTCTGTGTGCAGGTGCGCAGCGATGCGGCGGCCGCCTCGATGCTGCCGGACCGTGCCTGGGCGCTCGCTTGCCGGCAGGCGGCATCGCCAACGGGGCCGGCCGGCGCGGGTGGGTCGGGGGT
>JAEZYZ010000083.1 GCA_023418705.1 Pseudomonadota bacterium
CGGGCGACGGCGGCATGGGCGGCATGGCGATGGGCGGCGCCGCGGGCAGCTCGGGTGGCACGACCTTCTGTACCGGCAGCCCCTCCGATGGCGTGGCGTGCACCGTCACCTGTGAAGATCTGTGCGGCATCCACAACTTGGGCCAGCGCACCTGCACGTGCACGGCGGAGGTGTTCGACTGCGCATCCTGCGCCTACGCCGATCCCGACCAGCCGTTGATCCAGCCGCCGAGCGAGGCGCTGCCCGACTGCAAGCTCCCGGACGGTGATCAGGAGGATGACGCCAGCGGCTGCACCGACGGCGATCGCTGCCAGTCGATCGGCCGCACGATGGCCGGCGGGGGTGATGGCGAGAACCGCTTTTGCGCTTGTCTCGGCGGGGAGTGGGACTGCGACTCCAAGCCTTCGAGCTGGAGCGAGTGAGGGGTCGCCAGCGACCGGCGACGCCGGCCTGACCGCTGGCGAAGCCAGCGCACCTGAGTCTTGTCATGGCAGATTTGCAGTTCAAGCCGGCCTCGCAGTGCGCCTTCGATCTGGTAAGCCTGGGCGAGGTCATGCTGCGCCTGGATCCGGGCGAGCACCGGATCCACACCACGCGCTCCTTTCGGGTCTGGGAAGGGGGAGGGGAGTACAACGTCGCGCGCGGACTTCGTCGCTGCTTCGGCCTGCGGACGGCGATCGTGACCGCCCTCGCCGACAACCCGGTCGGGCGCCTCATCGAAGACCTGATGCTGCAAGGGGGCGTCGATCTGTCCTTCCTGCGCTGGGTGACCTACGACGGGGTCGGTCGTGAGGCGCGCAACGGGCTGAACTTCACCGAACGCGGCTTCGGTCCCCGGGGCGCGGTGGGCTGCTCCGATCGCGGCCACACCGCCGCGTCGCGGCTCGCCGCTGAAGACATCGATTGGCGGGAGCTCTTCGGGCGGCGCGGCGTGCGCGTCCTGCACACCGGCGGCGTGTTCTGTGCGCTGTCGGAAGGCACGCCTGGCGTGGCGCAGGCCGCGATGGTGGAGGCGCGCAACAGCGGCACGCGGATCTCCTACGACCTCAACTACCGGCCGTCCCTTTGGCGCGGGGCGGGCGGGCGCGAGCGCACGCGCGAGGTGAACCGGTCCCTGATGCCGCTGGTGGACGTGCTCTTCGGCAACGAAGAGGACTTTTCGGCAGCGCTCGGCTTCGAAGTCGAGGGCGTCGACGCCAGCTTCGACGAGCTGCCCACACGAGGCTTCGAGCGCATGATCGCCAAGGTGGTGGAGACGTACCCGAACCTCACCACGGTCGCGACCACCCTGCGCACCGCGCGCTCTGCCAGCTCGAACGGCTGGGGCGCGGTGTGCTGGCACCACGGGCGCTTTTACGAGCTGCCGCAGCGCGAGATCGAGGTCTTCGACCGCGTCGGCGGGGGCGACTCGTTCGCCTCGGGCTTCTTGTACGGACTGATGGCGGGGCAGGGAGCGGAGTGGGCCCTGCGCTGTGGCGTGGCGCACGGAGCGCTCGCCATGTCCACGCCCGGCGACACGACCACGGCAAGCCTGGCGGAGGTGCACAAGCTCATGTCGGGCGCCGGCGCGAGGATCGAACGTTGAACGCCGAGCTAGCGCTGTCGGCGATCGAGGCGACCGGCATCGTCCCGGTCGTGCGCGCCCCCTCGGCGGCGCTGGCCGAGCGGGCCGTGTCCGCGCTCGCCGCCGGCGGCATCGACGTGTTCGAGATCACCCTGACCGTCCCCGGCGCCCTCGAGCTGATCGCCTCCCTGTCGCAGCGCTTGGGTGGCCGGGGCCTGGTCGGCGCCGGTTCGGTGCTGAGCGCGGACCAGGCACGGGCGGCGCTCGATGCTGGCGCTCAGTTCGTGGTCAGCCCAGGTCTGGATTTGGGCGTGCTGGAAACGGCGCTCGCGCGCGACGCCCTGGTTGCTCCGGGTGCGCTCACGCCAACGGAGGTCCTGGCGGCCGAACGTGCCGGCGCACGGCTGGTGAAGATCTTCCCTTGTTCCGCGCTCGGCGGCCCGAAGTACGTGCGGGCGCTCCGCGGGCCAATGCCGAACGCGCGGCTCCTGCCGACCGGCGGCGTGAACGCGGCGACGGCGGGCGAGTACCTGCGCGCGGGCGCGGTCGCGCTCGGCGTCGGGTCGGAGCTGATCGACCTCGAGGCGCTCTCGCAGGGGAAGGACGAGCTCGTGACCGAGCGGGCGCGCGAGCTGTTGCGAGCCGTCGCGGCGGCCCGAAAGACCTCCGACGGCGCCCGTCCGGCGCCTGGCCCAACGCGAGCGGTCGAGTAGCAGATGAAGCAATTTCTGGACGACGATTTTCTGCTCGAGAGCCGAACGGCGGTCGAGCTCTATCGCGAGCACGCCGCGCCCCAGCCGATCATCGACTACCACTGTCATCTGTCGCCAGAGCTCATCGCGAGCAACCACCGCTTCACGTCGATGACGGAGCTGTGGCTGCAGGGCGACCACTACAAGTGGCGGGCGATGCGCACAGAAGGCGTCCCGGAGCGCTGCATCACGGGGGAGGCGTCGGACTGGGAAAAGTTCGAGGCTTGGGCGCACACGGTCCCCCGAACGCTGCGAAACCCCCTGTACCATTGGACGCACCTCGAGCTGAAGTTTCCGTTCGGCATCCGAGGCGAGCGGCTGGCCCCCGCCTCGGCGCGGCGCATCTACGAACACTGCAACCGCTGCCTTGCCGAAGACGGCTTCACGACCCAAGGGCTGCTCGAAAAATACAACGTGCTCGTGGTCTGCTCGACGGACGACCCCGCCGACGATCTCGAGCCGCACCGCCGGCACGCGGCCAACACCAGCGCCAAGACCAAGCTCTTTCCAACATGGAGGCCGGACAAGGCGTTCGCGCTGGGCGATCTTCGGGCGTGGAACGCCTGGGTCGACCGGCTCGGCGAGGCCGCGGGGGTGAGCATTGCCACGCACTCCGATTTCATGCAGGCCCTCGCTAGCCGGCACGATGCCTTTCACGAGCGCGGCTGCCGGGCCTCCGATCACGGGCTCGAGCGGCTGACGACCTGCGACGTGACGAGCTCGGAGCTCCGCGCGATCTTCGACAAGGCGCGGGCCGGCGCGGCGCTCGCGCCCGGCGACGCCGACAAATACCAAAGCGCCCTGCTGCACGAGCTGGCCGAGCTCGACTGGCAGAAGGGCTGGGTGCAGCAGTTTCACCTGGGAGCGCTCCGCAACACCAACACGCGCGCCGCCCGCCGCCTTGGTCCGGACACCGGCTACGACGCGATCGGCGATTTTTCGCACGCGCAGGCGCTGGCGCGCTTCCTCGATCGACTCGATCGCGACGACCGGCTCGCTCGGACCATCGTCTACAACTCGAACCCGGCCGACAACGAGGTGTTCGCCACGCTGATCGGTTGCTTTCAGGACGGGAGCACACCGGGCAAGCTGCAGCTCGGCAGCGCCTGGTGGTTTCTCGATCAACTGGACGGGATGAAGAGGCAGATCGACGCGCTGTCGAACATGGGCCTCCTGTCGAGGTTCGTCGGCATGCTGACCGACTCGCGGAGCTTTTTGTCGTACTCCCGCCACGACTACTTCCGGCGGCTCTTGTGCAACATCCTGGGCGACGAAGTGGAGCGGGGGCTCTTGCCCGACGACGCACAGCTGCTCGGCAGCCTCGTCCGGGACGTCTGCTTCGGCAATGCCCGCCGCTACTTCGACTTCGATCTGTAGTCGCGCCGATCAGGGCATCCCGATGCCCGACCCGAGCGCCACCGATCCCACGACATGGCGTTTTGCGAAAGCCCCCAGATGAACCACCGCTCGACCCCGAAACCCGCATCGATCCTCGGCGCCACGCTGGTGTCCCTCCTCAGCGCTGCCGTACCGGCGCAGGCCCAAGCCGACCCGGCGGATCCGCCCGTGGCGCCGCCCGCGACGGAGGCACCCTCCGCCCCGGAACCCGCCGCGGAGCCCCCTCCGCTCGCTCCGGCTCCGCAAGCGCCGGCTCCGGTGGAGCCAGCGCCCACGCCACCCGAGGAAGGGCCACCTCCCGAAGCCGCGACCGAGCCCGCTGCCGAGGCGCGCGCCAGCGCGGGCGCCTCGCTCGAGATCGACCCTCCGCGACCGGTCGCCGCCCCGCCGCCGGCCGAAGCGTCCGCCAAGGCTGCGCCCCCAGAGGCGACCGCGGCCACGGCACCGCTCACGCTCTCGGTGGGCGAGGGGGAGCGCGCCCTCTCGGTCACGTTCTATGGCTTCGTGCAGGCCGACTACATCTACGACACCACGCGCAGCTTCGACGAGTGGATTGGCCCCCATCTGGTCGAGCGCACGGACACGTACGACGGCACGGTCGGGCGCACTCAGTTTTCGACCCGCAACACGCGCTTCGGCCTCTTCTTCACCGCGCCGAGCATCGGCGGGGTGCGGCCGACGGCGGTGCTCGAAGGGGACTTCTTCGGCAACCAGCCCGCCAGCGCGCACGAGGGCTCATTCTACGACAGCCCGACATTTCGGCTGCGCCACGCGTTCGTGAGCGTCAAGACCGACTACATCGACGTGGTCTTGGGCCAGACCTACGACGTCTTCGGTTGGCAGAATACCTTCTTTCCGGCCAGCGCCGAGCTCCTCCCGCTGCCGGCGCAAGTGTTCTCGCGCCGCCCTCAGTTCCGGCTCTCGCGCAGCTTCGGCGCCGACGGGCCCGTCGGCGTCACGATCGCCGCAGCGGCGGCGCGCCCCGCGCAGCGCGATGCCGAAATCCCCGACGTGAACGGCGGGCTCCTGTTCACCCTGAACGACTGGAAGGGCATCACCACGCCCGGCAACATCGGCACGCGCGCCACGCCGCTTTCCTTGGGCATCTCCGGCGTGGTTCGGCAATTCAAGGTGGACGCCTTCACGCCGCCTCCCACGCAGACCTCGAACGAGGCGCTGGGGTGGGGCTTGTCGGTGGACGCCTTGCTCCCGGTGATCCCCGCTGACGACGCCAGCGACCGCGGCAATCGGCTCACGCTGCTCGGCTCGTTCGTGACGGGCACCGGGGTCGGCGATCTGATGAACACCCTCGGCGGTGCGAGCTTTCCCACCCTGCCGAACCCCGCCCAGGCCAACCCGCCCCCCGAGTATCACGGCAACATCGACCCTGGGCTGGTGTCGTTCGACACGCAAGGCGTGCTGCACAGCATCGACTGGCAAGGCTTCCGCGTCGGCGCGCAGTACTATTTGCCGCCGAGCGGGCGCTTCATCATCGCCGCCAACTACACGCAGGCGCACTCCCGCAACCTGGACGAGCTCTTTCCGCAGGGAGGCGCCGAGATCGAGCTGTTGGTTCGGGTGGCGGATCGAACCCGCTACGCCGACGTCAGCCTCTTCTGGGACGCGATGCCCTTCTTGCGTTTCGGTCTCGGTGGCTCGTACACCTGGGTCGAGTACCTCGACGGCGACGATCCCCACAATCTGCGCGCCAAAGCGCAGGCCGTCTATCTTTTCTGACGGCGCTCGACGTGACGACGGTTGACCGACCCCGACGGTCTTTCACAGGAAGGCGCGGACGGACGGACGATTTTTGGGGAGTTCGACGGTCCGACGACGTCGGTCCCCCTTTCGCTCTTCCGGTCTCCTACGAAAACGAGACTCGAAGCGAGCGAAAACACGGGGAATCCGCCGCGACGGGCTCCGCTGTTTTTGTTCACAGGACAGGAAGGGCGGAAGGACGGAAGATTTTTTGGGAGTTCGACGGTTGAGCCCGACGCGATCCTCGCGTCCGGTAGCCACCACGGTGGCGAGTCGCGCCGCCGAGATCGAAAGTCCATTGGGGACCGACGACGTCGGTCCCTCCTTCCGCTCGTCCGCTCCTTCCTGTGACCCATCGCCGATTTAGACCCGTCGACGCACGACGCTAGGTCGGTGGTGAGATGCGTTTTCACGGACTCGAGGTGGGCCGAAGGCCCTCATGGTCTTCTTGTGATCGATCTCTCCTGTGAATGATCCGACGGATCGTCCCGGGGATGTCGCCACCACTCCATCGGACGTCGCGATCCGGCGCTGGGAAAACTAGGCTGCGGAAAGGCTCGCGATCTCGGGGCGTTAGCGCGGGTGTCCGCGAGCGGCGGCATCCTGCGTGATCGCGGCGAGGCGCTGCTGCATCAGTCAGCGATGCGGGAAGACTCGAGGACCTGTTTGCTCGACGCAGACCCAAGCTTCGGCTGGCCGACGGCGCGTCGGCTCGACCTTGCGGTGC
>JAEZYZ010000479.1 GCA_023418705.1 Pseudomonadota bacterium
CTTCGGTGCCGGCGCAGCGGGCTTCGGTGCCGGCGCAGCGGGCTTCGGTGCCGGCGCGGCGGGCTTCGGTGCCGGCGCGGCGGGCTTCGGTTCAGGAGCGGCAGGCTGTGGTGCCGGCTCGGTCTCCGATGATGCTGGCGCGGCCTCCTCCTCTGCGGGTGCGTCGGAGGCCGGCTCTTCGGGAGCGACCGGCAGCGTATCGCTCTGCGGTGCGGGCTCCTCGGGCGGCGGGATCGGGGTGTTGGCGTTCGCGCCAGCGGGCGCGAGCGGCAGCGGTGTCGCCTCCGTAGCCCCCACCGCCGCGCGGCGCTCGAGCGATTCGTCCGTCGACGACGAGAAGTACGCCAGGGTCAGGCTGGTCACGAAGAAGATGGCCGCCGTCACCCACGTCGTCTTCGTCAAGAAGTTGCCAGCGCCGCGCCCCCCGAAGACTTGCTGCGCCGCAGCGCCCGAGAACGCACCGAGCCCGCCGCTCTTGCCGGGCTGCAGAAGCACCACCAGCATCAGGAAAATGCACGCGACCACGTGCACGACGGTGATGGGGGTGGTGAGGATCTCGATCATGGCGCGGCTTTCTACGCCGAAACCCGGAGGGGTGCCACTCCCGACCGCATGCGGCCGGGAGGGATTGACTCCGAGCTCAGGCGCTCTTCGGTGCGGCGGCGACGATCTTGGCGAAGGAGTCGATCTGTAGCGAGGCGCCGCCGACCAGCGCGCCGTCCACGTCCGGGCAGCCCAACAGACCGGCCGCGTTGTCCGGCTTGACGCTGCCGCCGTAGAGGATGCGGGTGCGCTGCGCCAGTTCGGCCGAGCGTTCCGTCAGGCGCTTGCGCAGCGCTCCGTGCACCTCCTGAGCCTGCTCGGGGCCGGCGACCTTGCCGGTGCCAATAGCCCAGACGGGCTCGTAGGCCACCACCGCGAACCCCGGCTTTTCAGCCAAGATTTGGCTCACGGCGTCGAGCTGACGGAAACACACCTCGAGCGTGGTCCCGGCTTCGCGCTGCTCGAGCGTCTCACCGATGCAGACGATGGGGCGCAGCCCTGCGTCGATCGCTGCCCGCGTCTTCTCGGCGATGAACGCGTCCGTTTCACCGAAGTGCTGCCGCCGTTCGCTGTGACCGAGGATCACCCAGCGGCAGCCCGCCTCGAGCAGCATGGGCGCGCTCACCTCACCGGTGAACGCCCCCTCCGGCTTCGGGTACAGGTTCTGGCCCCCAAGCTCGATGCGACTGCCCTCGAGCACCGTGGCGACCGCGGCCAGCGCCGTGAACGGCGGACAGACCACGACGTCGACGCCGGGGACGTCTCCGCAAGCCTTTACCAGCCCCTCGGCGAGCTCGCAGCCGGACGCGCCGCTGCGATACATCTTCCAGTTGCCGGCGATCAGCTGATCACGGTCGCTCATGATCGCACCGAGCGCAACGCTTCCACGCCGGGCAGCTGCTTGCCTTCGAGCAGCTCCAGGGCGGCCCCACCGCCGGTGGAGACGAAGTCGATCTTCGCCACCAGCTCTTCCCCGGCCTGGCGCACGGCCGCCGCGCTGTCGCCGCCACCGATGACGGTGAAGCCCGAGGCCTCGGCCATCGCCGCTGCGATGGCGTTCGTGCCGCCGGAGAAGGCCTTGCTCTCGAACAGGCCCATCGGGCCGTTCCAGAAGATGGTCTTGGCGCCGCGGATCTGACCGGAGAACGCCTTGACCGTCTCCGGCCCGACGTCGAGCGCCATCTTCCCGTCCGGGATCGCGCCGACGCTCACGGTCTGCCCTGCCTGCGCCTCCAGGTTGTCGGCCACCACGACGTCGGTGGGCAACAGCACGGAGACGCCCTTCTTCTCGGCCTTCTCGAGCAGGGTGCGGCCCGGCGCGAGCCAGTCCTGCTCGACGCGGGACGCCTTCATGTTCGCGCCGCGCGCAGCGAGCAGCGTGTTCGCCATGGCGCCGCCGATGCACAGCGCGTTGCACTTTTCGAGCAGCGCTTCGATGACGCCGATCTTGTCCGCCACCTTGGCGCCGCCGAGCACCGCGACGAAAGGCCGCTCGGGGGTGTCGACGATCCGGGCAAGCGACGTGAGCTCGTCGCGCACGAGGTAGCCCATGGCGCGGTCGCGCATCATCCGCGGCAGCGCGTCCACCGAAGCGTGCGCGCGGTGGGAGGAGCCAAAGGCGTCATTGACATACACGTCGCACAGCGCCGAAAGCTCCCGGGCGAAGGCCTCGTCGTTCTTCTCCTCCTCGGCATGGAAGCGGAGGTTCTCGAGCAGGCAAACTTGCCCGGAACGCAGGTCGGCGACGACCTTCTTGGCCGCGTCCCCGACGCAGTCGTCCGGCACCAGCACGTCCCAGCCCGTCAGCTCGGCGAGGCGCTTGCCCACCGGCTCCATGCTGTATTCGGGAGCGCGCTTGCCCTTGGGGCGGCCGAGGTGGGAGGCCAAGATGACCTTGGCCCCCTTGTCGACCGCGTAGCGGATCGTCTTCAGCGCGGCCCGGATGCGCTCGTCGTCGGTGATTTCGCGAGTCTTCTTGTCCTGCGGGACGTTGAAATCCACACGGATGAACACTCGCTGGTTTTGCAGCTCGAGGTCTTCGATCGAACGGATATTTTCGAGTCGGTTCATGGGTCCAGTCCGGGTCGCGTTGAGTCGGATCGAGCCGTTCAGCCCTTTGCCACGAGCAGGACCAGATCGAGCATGCGATTGGCGAAGCCCCACTCGTTGTCGTACCAGGAGAAGATCTTGGCGAAGCGATCGCCGAGGATCTTGGTCTGGGTGGCGTCGAAGATGCTCGAGCCGGGGTGTCCGATGAAGTCGCTCGAGACGAGCTCCTCCTCGGTGTAATAGAGGAAGCCCTTGAGCGGGTCGCTCTCCGCGGCCTTCTTCATGGCAGCGTTGATCGACTCGACGCTGACCGGCTTCTCCGTGGTGAGGGTCAGATCGACCAGCGACACATCGATGGTCGGCACGCGCACGGCCAGGCCGTCGAACTTGCCCTTGAGCTCCGGGATCACCTCGCTCAGCGCCTTGGCGGCGCCGGTCGTGCTCGGGATCATGCTCACCGCGGCGGCGCGGGCCCGGCGCAGGTCCCCTTTGCGGTGGGGCAGGTCGAGCAGGCTCTGGTCGTTGGTGTAGGAGTGGACCGTCGTCATCAGGCCGCGCTCCACGCCGAAGTTGTCCAGCATGACCTTGGCCACGGGGGCCAGGCAGTTGGTCGTGCACGAGCCGTTGGAGATGAACTGGTGCTTGGCCGAGTCGTACAGATGGTGGTTGACGCCCATCACGACGGTGATGTCATGGTTCTTGGCGGGGGCGCTGATGACGACCTTCTTGGCGCCCGCCTCCACGTGGCCCACGGCCTTCGTCTTGTCCGTGAAGATGCCGGTGCACTCCAGCACGATGTCGACGCCCTGGCTCTTCCAGGGCAGCTCCTTCGGATCCTTGATGGCCGTGACGGCGATGTCCTTGCCGCCAACGCTCAGGCCCGAGTCCTTGCTGCCGACCGCGGCCGCCTTGAAGGTGCGGTGGATCGAGTCGTACTTCAGTAGGTGAGCCAGCGTCCTGGTGTCGGTCAGGTCGTTGATGCCAACGATCTCCACGTCCGAAATTTTGCGCTCGACCAGGGCGCGCAAAACGCAGCGCCCAATGCGGCCAAAACCGTTGATGCCAATCTTGGTTGCCATGAATACTCCTCGCGGGGGGGGTGTCCGCGATCGCACGCCCGGAGGCGTGCACGCGACAGGGGTGCGCGAACGCGCCGAGCCGCCATCGGGTCGGCGCGACGGGCGGAACCTAGCTAGGCGCCGTTCCCCGGTCAAGCTGTGCAGCGCGTTCCAAGCTAGGGGGCTCGCCCGGGACGGGTGCACGTCCTGGTCGCTGCTTGGGGAAACGGACGACAGGCCGCGCCGTCGGGCGTTTTTGGCTTTGACATGCGGCGGATCGCTCGGAAACGATCGAGGGCGATGCGGATCCTATTGATGCGCCACGCGGCGGCGGTCGATGGCGGGCCGGACCTGCCCGACGAGCAGCGGTTTTTGAGCGGAACGGGCCGAGAGACGGCGCGCCGGGTGGGCGCCCGCCTCGAGCAGGAGGGCGTCGACGTTCAGGCGATCCACACCAGCCCGTTGGTGCGCGCGGTTCAGACGGCCGAGCTCTTGGCGGCGGCGCTCGGTTACTCGGGGGAGGTGCGGTCGCTTTCGTCGCTCGCCCCCGGCTACCCGCCCCGCCTCGTCGCCGACGCGCTCGACCCGAGCGCTGGCACGGTGCTGCTCGTCGGGCACGAGCCGGGGATTTCCGCGCTGGCTGCACTGCTGATCGCACGACCAGGATTCCCCCCCTTCCGTCCCGCCCAGGTGACGCTGCTCGAACGTGGGGCGGTCTCTTGGGCGTTGAACCCCACCACCCTGGAGCTCGACCACGTGCTCGTCGCTTGAGCGTGGCTCAGCGCTGACCGCGGTCGATGAGCGACCGCAGCTTGTTCGACAGCTCGAGCGGTCCGAACGGCTTCTGGACGAAGTCGAGCCGGGCGTCGTCGACCCCCGGCGCCTTGACGATACCTTGTTCGGCGTAGCCAGACATCAGCAGCGCCGGACCGACGAAACCGCGTTGGCGAAGCTGCAGGATCAGCTCGGGCCCGCTCACGCCAGGCATGCCGACGTCGCTCAGCACGACCTGCACGTCCTGGCAATGGTGGGCAAAGATCCCGAGCGCCTCGGCGGCGCTGCTGGCGGTCAGGACGCGGTAGCCCAAGCTGCGCAGGATGGCCAGCACGCTGCGACGCACCATATCGTCGTCTTCGACGAGCAGCACCGTCTCGGTGCCCCCAGCGACCTCCGTCGGCCCAGAAGAGCGCGGCTCCGCGGCCACCTCTCCGACGAACCGCGGCAGCCAGACCTCGAACCGGGTGCCGCGGTCCCCGCGCGGCTCCACCAGCACCTCCCCACCGCTCTGCTTCACGATGCCATACACGGTCGCGAGCCCGAGGCCGGTCCCCTTCCCTGGCTCTTTGGTGGTGAAGAAGGGCTCGAAGACGTGCTTGACCAGCTCGTCAGGGATGCCGCTGCCCGTGTCGGCGACCGACAGCACCACGTAGTCGCCCGCTTCCATTGCCGCTGCGGGGACGCCGGTCCGATTGTGGGTCGCGATCGTGACCGAGCCGGGCCCGGTGATGGCGTCCCGAGCGTTGGCGACCAGATTGACCAACACCTGCTCGAGCTGGCTCGGGTCGGCAGACACGTCCCACAGATCTCCGGACAAGCGGAGATCGAGCGTCACCTGCTCCCCCAGCAAGCGTTCGAGGATGGTGCGCACGCCATGGACGCAGTCGTTCAGCCCCAGCACGCGGGGAGACAGCACCTGCTTGCGGCTGAACGCCAAGAGCTGCCGTGTGAGCCCCGCGGAGCGTTCGGCGGCGCCCTGGATCTCTTGCAGGCGACGCCGGCACTCCGCTTCGTCGTGCTCGCGTGACAACAAGAGCGAGCAGCTCGAGAGCATGACCGTCAACAAGTTGTTGAAGTCGTGAGCAATCCCTCCGGCGAGGCGCCCCACGGACTCCATCCGCTGCGCGTGGCGGACCTGGTCTTCCAGGTGCCGCCGCCGCTCGGCCGCGAGCATGCGCTCGGTAACGTCGAGCACGCCGATGGACAGCCCGATGATGTCACCCTCGTCGCCGACGACCGGCTCGTGCGTGGCTTCGAACCAGCGCGTGGATCCGTCGGGCTTCGGGACCGCCGTGACGCTGGTATGCGAGGCGCCGCTGAGCACCTGCTCGAAGAGACGCCGCATTTCGTGCCGATCGAAGCGGCTGAACAGCTCATCGAACGGCACGCCCGCCCGCAGCTCGAGCCCCAACATCTCCCGCGCCCAAGCTTGGCAGACCCGGTTGAACAGCAGAAGGCGCCGTTGCCGGTCGAGGATCATGAAGGCCTGGCGCGAGTTTTCGAACACCGCACGTAGCAGCGACTCGTTCGAAATCGTCTTGGCCCGGGCCGGCCTCACCCTCTTGATCGCGGAGCTCGACTCCGCCTCCGGCTCACGCGAGAAGCCTGGCGCCGGAGCGGGAATCGATGCGCGTGGATCGAAAGAACGAGACAAATAGGGTCAGACTCCTCGCCGAATAGCCCCTCAAGCTTCGCCCGGTTCTCGATCCAGCGCAATCGGGCGATCTCCGTAGCGACGCGCTTTGTCCGGATAAGGTACGAGCCGGTCCGCCGCGCGACGACACGGGTGCGGCGTTCTCAATGGAAGTTTTGATTGGCCCACACGCGGCCATCCTCGAGCTCGAAGAACCCGCAAGCCACTCGTGAGTACTGCGTGCTCGCCATGTTCAGGTAGTGGCCGTGTTCGGGGAACGAGCCAGGACCTTCGTCCCACATCGTCTGCAGGCAGTCGCCAACGATGGAGTCCAGGTCGCGGCGCCTGAGACAGGTATTTTGAGCTCGCTCGTCGCACCTTCCGAAGCTTGCGTGGCCCTCGTTCTGCTGAGCGTCGATGCGGGCTTGTTCGTCGGCGCAACCTTCCCCCTCCAGCCAACGCTCGTACGGCGGCTTGCCCTCGGTCGCCCGGTAGGCGTTGATGCGATCGACGCAAGCTTGCCGCGCGGCGTCGATCGCATCGGCTGGGATCGAGCTCCCCCCCGGCGCCGGCTCATGACCCTCGGAGCTCGAGCAACCGGCCGCGCCTGCGATCGTTGCCCCGATCAACACGACTCGACACCACGACCGAAGCGGCATGTCGCGTCTTGCGGAGCAAACCTTGGGCCAAAGTCACCACGTCGGCGGCTCAAGGCGTCGACGGGTTCGGCGCCGCTCGAGCCGAGGAGCGGCGCCCCCGCCCCCGGGGGCTGAGGGCACCACGCCCCTGGTTCGGGTCTCCGGCATGCCCAGTGGACGCCGCGGTGTGCCAGAACTTCGCCCTGCGGCCGGCCCTCGACTACCCTGCGCGCGTGCTCGGTAAGCTCGGACGGCGTGCCCTCGACGTGATCGTGCTGGTCTTTGCCGCGCTCGGCTTCGTCTACGTACCGCTCGGACAGCGCACCGGGCTCGAGCACGTCCGCGCGATCTTCTCCACGCCGGAGGCCGAGCGGGCGGGGCGCGAGCTCGAGGAGGCGGTGATCGGCCTCGGCGACGAGCTCCGAGAGCGCAGGGGCGCAGGAGCCCCCCGCAAGCCGCCGAAGCCGAGAGCGACGGACCTGTCCCGGACCAGCCTGTCGACCGAGCCGCTGATGTGCCAGGCGCCCGAGGCGGATCGGGCTCCCGGCACCTCCCCCACCCAGCGCCAGCAGCCGTGGCGGTGATCCGCGGGCGCGGTCAGCGCGAGGTCGACGGGCGCTCTTGCGGTGCCGGCCGGGGCGCGTCCGGGTGCTCGTTGTAGTAGGCGTCCAGGCTCTCTTTGCTGATCCGCACCGCCACGTCGCCCTCCCGCTCGATCTTGGCCTGACACCCCAAACGCGAGTTGATGCGGACGTCGAAGGCCTTGTCGAGGATGTCCTCCTCGTCCTCCTCGGCTTCCGACAAGAGCTCCTGCCCGGTCTCGACGTAGACGTGGCAGGTGGAGCAAGCGCACACCCCGCCGCAGGCGTCGCCTTCCGGGGCCCCGACCTTCTTCGCGGCGCCCAGGATCGAGGACCCGACGGGCACCTCCACCTCCAGCTCTTGATCGATGAATCGTACCTTGGGCATCAGCGCGCCTCTTTCGTGTCCTCGTCGCCAGCTCGGTGGCCGTGCCGCTCGAGGTGCGCTTCCACGCCCTCGGCCTGGGCCACGTCCTTTTCGACCTCGCCGACGGCCTTGCCCGCGATCGCCGCCTGGATTGCGCGGTTCATGCGGCGCCCTGCCCAGTCGTGGGTGGCGGCGTCCAGCGCGTCGAGCTTGAGCTGCACGACGCCGGCGCGCCCGGCGCTCTGCACCGCCGCCTCGAGCTCTTCCATCGCGGCGTCCACGCGACGACGCTCCTCCGCCGGCAGCAGGTCGCCGTCGTCCAACAGGCCTTTGCGGGTCGCCAACAGCAAGCGCGAGGCCTCCACCCGCGCCTCCACCAGCCGCCGCGCCGCGAAATCTTCTTCACCGTGGTCGAGCGCGTCGATCAGCATCTGCTCCACCTCGTCGTCGCTCAAGCCGTAGCTCGGTTTGACCTCGACGTGCTGCTCGATGCCGGTGGTGAGCTCGCGCGCGCTGACCTTCAGCAGATTGTTTTCGTCCACGTCGAAGGCCACCTCGAGCCGAGCCATCCCCGCCGGCATGGGTGGGATGCCCTTGAGGGTGAAGCGCGCCAGCGATCGGCAGTCCTTGGCGAGCTCACGCTCCCCCTGGACGACGTGGATCTCGAAGCCGGTCTGGTTGTCGGCGTAGGTCGTGAACACGCTCTTGGCACCGGCGGGGATGGTGAGATTGCGCGGCAGGATCTTGTCGACGCCGCCGCCCATGGTCTCGATCCCGAGCGACAGCGGCAGGACGTCGAGCAGCAGCACCTCGTCGCTCGCCTGCGCCAACAGCTCGGCTTGGATCGCGGCGCCGTAGGCGACCACCCGGTCCGGATCGATGTCGCCGAGCGGCTTTTGCCCGAACAGCTCCTCGACATAGCTGTGGACCCTCGGCACGCGCGTGGCGCCGCCCACCAAGATCACCCCGTCGATCGCGCTCGCGCTCGAGCCGGCGTCGCGCAGGGCGCGGCGGCAGACTCGACCGGTGCGTTCGAGCAGCGGCTGGATCATGCTGTCGAACGTCGCCCGCGACAGCTCGTAGCTCGCCTCACCGCCCCCTCGCTTGGGGAGCTGCACGACGACCCGGTCCTCATCGGTGAGCACGTGTTTGGCCTGCCGCGCCGCGTCCAGCGCGATACTGACGACCTCGCTCGTACGGGTGCTCGGCTCCGTGCAGCCCATCGCCACGAGCATTTGCTCGGCGATCAGCCGGTCCATGTCGTCGCCGCCGAGCGCGCTGTCGCCGCCGGTGCTCTTCACCTGGAAGACGCCGTCATCGAGCAGCAGGATCGTGACATCGAAGGTCCCGCCGCCAAGATCGTAGACGGCGAAGGTGCCGTTCTTCTTCTGGTCCAGGCCGTAAGCGAGCGCGGCGGCCGTCGGCTCGTTCAAAAGCCGCAGTACCTCGAGCCCCGCGAGCCGCCCGGCGTCGCGCGTGGCCTGGCGCTGGGCGTCGTCGAAATACGCCGGCACCGTCAGGACCACGCCGCCGACGTGCGTCAGCTGGTCGACCGCGCTCTGCTTCAAGCTGCGCAGGATCTCCGCGCTCACCTCGACCGGCGTCACGCTGCGCCCTTGCCCCAGATCGAAGCGGACCACCGCCGCCTCCGCCTCGCTCTCCGGCCGCTTGAAGCGGTAGGCGCCGAGCTCCTCGGGGTCGACGTCCTTCGCCCCGCGCCCCATGAAGCGCTTCACGCTCTGCAGCGTGCGCTCCGGCTGCCGGGTGGCGTAGCTCGTCGCCGCCGCGCCGACCAAAATGCTGCCGTGCTCGCCGTAGTGGACGACCGACGGGAGCAGCGCCGTGCCGTCGCACGTGGTCAGCGTGACGGGACGGCCGTCGCGGACGTACGCCACCAGCGAATGCGTTGTCCCCAAGTCGATGCCGATCGGCTTGGGGGGCGCCTTGGGATCGAAAATATCGAGCAGTACCACCGTGTTTCCTTGGGCGATCTCTCTCGCCTTCGGGCCGGTTCAACGAGCAAACGGGTCGAACCGACCGCTACTAGAACAACTCTTCTTCGATGAGCGCTGCCTCCTCCAGGAAGCGGCGCTGGTAGCGCAGCCGGCCGAGCAAGTCGAGCAACCTGTCGCGGTGCTCGGACGGGTGCTGCCGCGCGTCGGCGAAAGCCTCGCCGAGCGCCGCCAAAGTCTTTCGCTCCTCGCCGGCGACCTCGGCGGCGAGCGTCGAGAGCGCGGCGCCGTCCTTCGCGGCCCGCGCTTGCGCGAGCCGCTCGCGCCCCTCCATCACCGCCATCAAGAGCTCCGGGCTCGCCTTCGGCTCTTGCCCCTCCGCCGCGTCGATCCCCAGATGCCGCAGCAGCGCCTCGGCCCGCAGGACCGGATCGCGAAGGTGTCGAAACGCCTCGTTGACCTCGATGGCGCGGCTCAGCGCCTGCCGGCGCGCGCCCGCGGACTTGTCCTGATGCCGATCCGGATGCAGGGCGCGGCTCAAGTCCCGATGCCGTCGCTCGAGCGCGGCCAGATCGATCTCGAAGCCGGGTTCCACCCCCAGAGTGATGAACGGATCGGCAGGCACACCACTACGACTTGACGGTGAATGAGTGGCCGCAGCCACAACGAGAGGCCTCTTGAGGGTTTCTGAACTTGAAGCCCTGGAACATCAGCGTCTGCTCGTAGTCGAGCACCGTGCCGGCCAAGAACACGAAGCTCTTCTTGTCGACCACGAAGCGCACCCCCTCCACCTCGTACACGCGGTCGCGCTCCCGTGGGGGACTGTCCTCGAACTGGATCACGTAGCTGTAGCCGGCGCAGCTACCGCCCTTGATCCCGAGCCGGATCGCCGCGTCGGGAGTGCCGCGAGCCGCGAGCTTCTTGCGCGCGTGCTCGACGGCCTTCTCGGTGATGGTCAGGCCGCGCTCGGGCGCCCGCTCCTCGGCGGGGGGCTCCTTGCGCTCGGTCTGGCTGCTGGTTTCCGGTTGATTCATGGGGGTGCTTCGCGCCGGCGGGCCGGCAACTGGGGGTTATCCGTGGGCTTCTTTCGCAGGCTCTGCCGCCCCGTCGAGGGCGCGACGGGCCGCACGCTTCTTCTTGTAGTCTTCGATCGCGCTCTTGATGGCGTCCTCGGCCAACACCGAGCAATGGATCTTCACCGGCGGCAGGTTCAGCTCCTCGGCGATCTGGCTGTTTTTGATCTCGGCCGCCTCGTCGACGCTCTTGCCCTTGATCCACTCGGTGGCGAGCGACGACGACGCGATGGCCGAACCGCAGCCGAACGTCTTGAACTTGGCGTCTTCGATCACGCCGGCGTCGTTCACCTTGATCTGCAGCCGCATCACGTCGCCGCACGCGGGGGCACCGACGAGGCCGGTGCCCACCGACTCATCGCTGTTGTCGAGCGTGCCGACGTTGCGGGGGTTCTCGTAGTGTTCGATGACTTTCTCGCTGTACGCCATGAATCGCTGTCCTCTCGCTTCCTAAACCCTGTGAACGGCTCCCTCAGTGGGCCGCCCACTGAATGCTCTTCAGATCCACGCCCTGCTGGTACATTTCGTAGAGCGGCGACATGTCGCGCAAACGCTTGACCTTGTCCACCACCAGATCGGCCACGTAGTCGACCTCTGCCTCGGTGTTGAAGCGGCCGAGGCCGAACCGGATCGACGAGTGGGCCAGGTCCTCGTCGAGGCCCATCGACCGCAGCACGTAGCTTGGCTCCAGGCTCGCGCTGGTGCACGCCGAGCCGCTCGACACCGCCACGTCCTTGATCGCCATCATGAGCCCCTCCCCTTCGACGAACGCGAAGGAGATGTTCAAGTTGCCCGGCAGCCGCTGCTCCGGATGACCGTTCAGCTGCACCGCGTCCAGCCGCGCGGCGATCGACTGGTGCAGGCGGTCGCGCAGCGCCCGCAGCCGCTCGTTCTCCTGCTTGCCTTCCTTTATCAGGATCTCCGCCGCCTTCGCGAACCCAACGATGCCGGGCACGTTCAGGGTGCCGGAGCGATTGCCGCGCTCGTGCCCGCCGCCGTCCATCTGCGCCGCCAGGCGCACCCGCGGCTTCGAGCGCCGGACGTAGAGCGCGCCAACGCCTTTGGGACCGTAGATCTTGTGCGCCGTGATCGACGCCAGATCCACGTTCATCTTCTTCACGTCGAACGGCACCTTGCCGACGCCCTGCACGGCGTCGCAGTGCAGGAGCACGCCCTTGCTGCGGGTGATCCGGCCGATCTGCTCGATCGGCTGCACCGTGCCGACCTCGTTGTTGGCAAGCATCACGCTGACCAAGATCGTCTTGTCGGTGATGGCGGCCTCGATCGCCGCAGGGTCCACGATCCCGTCCTTGCCGACGTCGACGTAGCTGACCTGGTAGCCCTGCTTCTCGAGGCGCTTGCAGGAGTCGAGCACTGCCTTGTGCTCGATGGTCGTGGTCACGATGTGATTGCCACGGCTCTGGTAGTACTCGGCCACGCCCTTGATGGCGAGGTTGTCGCTCTCCGTCGCGCCCGAGGTGAACGCGATCTCCTTGCCGGAGTCGGCGCCGATGAGCTGGGCCAAGGTATCCCTGGCGGCGTCCACCGCCGCCTCCGCCGTCCAGCCGAAGGCGTGCGTGCGGCTGGCGGCGTTGCCGAACCGCTCGGTGAAATAGGGCAGCATCGCCTCCAGCACCCGCGGGTCGAGCGGCGTCGTGGCGTGGTTGTCCATGTAGATGGGCAGCTTCAGGGACATATCGTGTTCGTTCTCGCTTCTTCTATCAGGCGTGTATCAAATGGCAGACGTGTATCCGTAGGGCCATCAGCCGTGGGCGTGCGCCCCCGCGATCAACTCCGGCGCGTCCGCCGGCTCCGCATGCCGCTCGCAGCTCGTGCACGAGTCGGCGGGCACCTGGGGCTCGCACTTCGAGTCACAGGTGTTCAAAAACGCGAGGCTCGCCTCGAGCTCCGCCTCGAGCTCCGAGAGCTCCCGGATCTTCTGCCGCGTCTGCTCGAGCTTCTCGCCGTAGACGCGCCGCAGCGTCGCCGCCGCGAACATCGCCGAGTCCGACCCCTCCTGCTGCCGCACCAGCTCCTGGATCTCCCCGAGCGACAGCCCCAAGCTCTGCAGCTTCGTGATCCAGCGCACCCTGAGCAGCGCGTCGCTCGCGAACAGCCGGTACCGGCCCTTGGAGCGGTCGTGCGGCTTCAAGAGCCCCATGTCCTCATAGAGGTGGATGGCGCGGACCGTCTTGCCCGTCGCCTTGGCGAGCTCCCCCACCAGCAAGAGATCCTCGTCCTCGCGCGCCTCCCGGCTCGCCGCCGCGTCAGCGCCCGCCGCCGCGTCAGCGTTCGCCGCCGCGTCAGCGTTCGCCGCCGCGTCAGCGCTCGCCGCCGCATCGGCGGCAGCACCCGGCAACTGCCCCGCTCGCTCCGCGCGCAAGCGCGGCGCGCCGAGGATGCGCAGGTGCCGGTGGGATCGATTGGGCGAGGCCATGTGGGGAAGCTGTCGCTGTAGTCTAACCCTTACGTATGCGTGAGGGTTCCGTAACGGCACATTTTTTAGTGGGCGGCCTGCGATCTGTCAACCACACCCGGCGCGGCGCGCCTCCCCCGGCCGCCCCGCCCCGCCGGGCCTCCGATTTCCCGTCGGATTTTGGCAGCTTATCCGAAGAAATTCGGCCCATCGACCAAATCAGCCTCGGCGCAACGCGTCGCTTGACAGCGCAAGCGCCGCAAGTATCTTACGCCCCTCTGACGCGCGGTGGAGCAGCCTGGTAGCTCGTCGGGCTCATAACCCGAAGGTCGTAGGTTCAAATCCTACCCGCGCAACCCAAAGACCCAGAGGCCAAAACCTCTGGGTTCTTTGCTATTTGGGGCCCGGTCGGG
>JAEZYZ010000224.1 GCA_023418705.1 Pseudomonadota bacterium
AACGTGGGGCGCGCGGGGACGGGCGGCGGGACGGGCGGGGGGGTGGGCGCCCGCGCCGCAGCCGACGTCCAGAACACGGGGCTCGCGCTTCGAGCCGAGGTGCCGCAGCAGCAGCGCCAAGAGCGCGGTGTTCGGTCGCTCGATGTAGGCGTAGTCGCTCACGCCGTAGTCGAGCGGCAGCGGACCGTTTCGCGGCATGGCCGCCCGAGCTTAGCGCGACTTTCGCCCCGCATCTCGCCCCCTCGTGAAGCCCCGTCGCGCGGCCGCGCTCACCCCCCCGCACCCCTGTCGACGCGCTGGATCTTCCGCGCTACGGTCCCCGCGCCCATGCAGAGCGGGACACGGCAGCCACTCACCGAGGAAGTCAATCCGGCCCTGTGCGCCGCCCTGGGGCGGCCAGCGACCGTCCTCGACGTGGGGTGTCGTGCCGGGGTCAACGGCATGGCGGCGCGCGAGCGGGGCGCTCGGGTGACCGGGATCGAGCACGATCCGAAGCTCGCCGACCGGGCCGGTTTACTGCTCGACGAAGTGATTCGAGCCGATCCCGCCGACCTGGAGGCGATGCGGGGCGCCCTCGCCGGCCGGCACTTCGACGTGGTGACACTCGCGGCGGTGCTCGAGCGGGCAGCGGACCCAGAGGCGTTGGTTCGTTTCTACGCCGAGCACGTCGCGCCCGAGGGGCGGCTGATCTTGTCGCTGCGCAACCCCGACGCCTGGCCGCTGCGCTTCAAGCTGGAGGGCCCAGACATCGGCTACGAGCAGCCTGCGCGGCCTGGCGAGCGGATGTACACGCGGGCGCAGGCGGTCGCCTTCGCGCGCGCGGCAGGGCTTCAGGTCCTGCAAGTCGACAACAATCCCATGTTGCTCAAGGCCGTGCGACGGGTGCTGGACGAGGACGTCTACCTGAGCCTCAAGCACGGGGAGAGCACCGGGACGGGATTTCGCGAGTTCGGCATCTACCAGGCCTACCTGAAGTCCGTGCGCCCCTTCGAAGCCAAGCTCGCGGAGCTCTCTCCGAGACTTTTGACCTACCAAACCGTCGTCATCGCGCGCAGGCGGCCCGCCCCGCGCGCGCTGAGCTTGACCGTCGGCATGCTTACGATGGACGAAGAGCCGAGCATCGCCAAGATGATCGAGGAAATCCGGCGTCACGCACCGGACGCCAAGATCCTGTGCGTCGACAGCTCGGTCAAGGACCGCACGCCCCTCATCGCCGAGAGCCTCGGCGCCAGGGTGCTGAGGCAGCTACCTCCCCGCGGCCACGGCCCGGCGATGGAGCTTCTGATGTACGAGGCGGCCAAACAAGGGGACGCCCTGATTTATCTGGACTGCGATTTCACCTACCCGCCCGAGTTGATCCCGGAGATTCGCCGCATCCTCGAATCGGGGGCCGACGTCGTGAACGCGGCCCGCACACGCCGCCGCCCGGCGGCCATGCCGCTCGCCAACTACGCGGCGAACAAGGCTTTCGTCTGGTGCGCACGGGCGCTCGACGGCGTTCCGATCTCCGATCTGCACAGCGGAATGCGAGGCTATCGATCGAGCGTCGTCCGTGCGTTCGACTTCGACGGAACTGGCGACGCCATTCCGATCGACACCCTGCTCTGGCCCGCGCGCTGCGGCTATCGCGTGGTGGAGATCCCCATCGAGTACCAAGAAAGGGTGGGCGTCTCCAAGCTGCGCAAAGTCGCCGGAACCGTCTGGACCTTCATCCGCCTGGGCAAGACCTTGCGCGTCGGACGTCGCCGCGCTGACACGTACGAAATCTGGTCGGACACAGAGGGTTGAGCCCTCCGGCAGGCAGCGCGGGTAGATGGCTTCCGGCCAAGGGCACTCGGGGCGCGGCGATCCGGCTAGTCGAAAGCGGTTCCTCCGCGTTGCTGCGCGCGCGCTGACCGTTTGTCTGGCCGCCACGTGGCCGGGTGTTCTGGTGGGGGCCGCGGAGTTTCAGCTGCTCCGCGGCCAGTTGCCGGAGGGAGTCGACGCCAGCACGTTGCTGTTTGCGGCGCTCGGGTTTTGCGGGACCGCGGCCTTGCTGCTGGTGCCGCCGGCGCTGCTCGTGCGGTCGGCCCTGACCACCTTCAAGGCGAGGTGGCGCCGTCCGGATCGCGGTCGCATGCTGGCGGCGGCTGCCGTCGTTCTTGGCGTGGCCTTGATCCTGTCGATCGAGCTGGCCGCTCACATGTTCTCCGCGGGGTATCGCAACGCGGAGCTGGCGGCCTGGGCGCTGGTCGTCGCCCTCCTGGCCATCGCCGTTTGCGGCGTGGGCGGGTATCGGGCGGTCTACCGCGTGCTCGACTGGGTGGATGGAGCGTCTCCGCGGGTAGGGCGCTCTGTGTCGTACGCGCTGATCGCGACGTCGGGCGCGGTCTTGCTGGGGGCCGCGTATCGGGTCATCGCTCCGGTCGCGTCGGCGTTGCCCCTGCGAGGTCTACTCGGCGCCGCCGGCCTCTTTGGGTTGGTGCTCACGGCGAGCTTCACCGACACCTGGCTCGGAGCGCAGCGCTTCCGCTGGGCGGTGCTGGTGCCGCCAGTGCTGGCGATCGCCGGCAGCCTGCCGCTGGCTGTGAAGCGCCTGGAGTACGCGCAGGTCACGCGATCCCTGCTCGCCACCAGCCACTCCGTGGCCTCTTTGGGGCTGCGGCTGCTCACCCAAACCGGCGACCGGGATGGCGACGGCTTCGCGGCCGGCTACGGCGGTGACTGCGACGATCGCGACGCCAGCATCTACCCTGGCGCTCTCGAGATCCTCGGCAACGCGGTGGACGAGGACTGCGACGGGCGCGCGTTGGCCACCGATCCGACGTTGGGGCGACTGGCGGGAGAGCTTACGGGCGACGGCTGTGCCACGGAGTTCGCCCTGCCACAGCGCACCAACTTGGTGTTGATCGTCGTCGATGCGCTCCGGGCGGATCGCGTGCTCGATTATCCGCGTGACACGGCACCCAACCTCAAGCGGTTCGCAGAGGCGGGCGTGCTGTTCGAGCGCTGCTACACGCCGCACCCTTCCACGGCCTACGCCATTCCCGCGTTGTTCACTGGCCTGCAGACGCGCTGGGCGCGCGACTTGATGGAGTCGCAGTACGCGAACATTCCGCCGGAGCGGCGCCTGTACCAGGAGGTCCTTCGCGAGCACGGCTACGTATCCGGCGCCGTCTACGGCCACCAGCTGGCCGGCTACCGGCACGCGGTCACGCGCGCCGTCGATTGGGAGCGCGAAATCGATCGACGCATCAACTCACCAGCCGTCACTCACCAAGCCCTGCGCTACGTGGACACGTTCGTCGAGCACGACTCGCCCTTCTTTTTGTACGCGCACTACTACGATCCACACTGGAACTACGAGCAGCATGGCCCCGAGCACGCACGCTGGGGGCGGGAGCGGGTCGACCTGTACGACGCCGAGGTGCACCTGGTCGATCACGCGATCGGCGAGCTGATCGACGGCCTACGCAGCCGAGGCTTGCTCGAGAGCACGTTGGTTTTGGTGACCGCCGACCACGGTGAGGAGTTCGGAGAGCACGGAGGAGAGTTCCACGGGCGAACACTCTACGAAGAGGTCGTCCGAATCCCCTGCCTGCTCTTCGGCGCTGGTCTCGCCCCTCGCAAGATCACCGAGCCCGTGGTCCTGTTCGATTTCTATCCCACCCTGTTCGATCTGCTTGGCATCGATCCCAAGGCGCCAATTCAGGGAAAAAGCTTGGAGCCGTTGATCTTGGGCAAGCCCTGTCGGCGGGGACCCTTCGTCGGCGAGATGCAACCGTGGACGAAACGCCCACCCTTCAAGCCATGGCTTTGGATGCTGGTCGATGGCGGGAACAAGCTCATCTACGACGTGAAGAACAACACTTACGAGCTTTATGATCTCGTCGCGGACCCTGGCGAACGCCGCAATCTGGTGGAAGCAGACCCCGGACACTTCCACGCGCTCCGGACGATGTTGCACGCCGAGATCGTACGCCAAGTGAGCTTGCCGGTCGGTTCGGCGGCGCGCCGCCGGCTCGCGTTCGGGCCACTGCCGCCTGGGACGCCACGGTGAATCCCTCACCTCTGGAGGTGAGCCCAACTTCAGCGATCGATTCTGAGGCCGCGTGCGCCGACGCTGCGGTTGCGCTGGCCGGGGCGGCGGCGTAGAGAACCGATCTGCGGCTCCGGCGCAGGTCCGCGCCGTCCGCGCCCGCGTCTCATGCCCAAAGCACCCGGTGTCCTGCTCGATCGCGACGGCACGCTCATCGACGTGGTGCGCGACGAAGAGACGGGCGCCATCTCGGTGGCCTTTCACCCGAGCCATTTGCGGCTGTTGCCCGGCGTATTGGCCGGTCTGCGTCGGCTGTCGGCGAGCGGCTACACGCTGTGCATCGCGTCGAACCAGCCGGGACCGGCGAAGGGGCAGTTCTCTGCCGACGCCGTCCACCGCACCAACCAGGCGCTGGTCGAAGAACTCGCGGCTCACGACATCACCATCGCGTCGGTGGAGGTCTGCCTGCACCACCCGGAGGGGGGTCCCGGTGGGGACGCGTCGCTGGTCGGACCGTGCGACTGCCGCAAGCCCGCTCCGGGGCTGCTCTTGCGGGCGCTCGCGCGGCACGGGCTCGATCCCCTCCGAAGCTGGATGATCGGCGATTCCCCCGGGGACGTCACCGCGGCCCGCGCTGCCGGGATCCGTGCCGGGCTCGTATTCCCGATGCAGCGCTGTGAGCTGTGCCCGCTCCGGGCCGGGCCGAGCGTGCGCCCGGACGCCGCCGCAGCACGCTTCGACGAGCTGGTCGACGCGATCCTGAAAGCGGCACCCGCCGCCGTTCTGAGCTAAAGTTTTTGCTGTCGGGCGGCTCGAAAAGACGGCCGACGAGGAGCGTCGTCGGTGCTGTTTCTCGATAGCTCGGATCCCAAAGAGGCCAAAGACATCTTCGCCTGGGGCGTGGTCTCCGGCGTGACCACGAACCCCCTGATCATGGCGCGCGAGGCGCCCGACGTGGACCTCAAGCAGCGGATTTTACAGGTGCTGGAGGCTTCCCGCGGTCACGTCTCGGTCGAGCTGACCACGGAGACCGAGTCGGCGATGCTCGCCGAGGCGCTCGAGTACCACGCCTGGAACGCGGAGCGGATCTGCATCAAGGTGCCCTTCAGCGAGACCGGGCTTCGGGTCTGCCATCAGCTCGTCGGGCGCGGCGTGGCGACGAACGTCACCTGCATGATGAGCTTCAACCAGGCCTATTTGGCGGCCCTTTGCGGCGCCACCTACATCAGCATCTTCAGCGGCCGCGTGCGGGACATGGGCTATGACGTGCGGCCGATCGTGCGCGAGACGCGCCAAATCCTCGACCGCGAAGGGCTCTCGAGCCGCATCATCATCGGATCGATCCGGCACCTGATGGACGTGAACGAGGCGCTGCAGGACGGCGCGCACATCGTCACCGTGCCGCCTCCCATCCTGCGCAAAATGCTCTGGAACCCACGCACGGAGACGACCATCCAAGAGTTCAACGACGCTTGGAAAAACCGCCACCGATAATGCCCCACCCCGAGGCGACCCCAAAAATCCCGAGTTGAGCACCATCACCTACATATGTGAGCACACGCGCCGAAGCTGTGGCATGCTCCCACCATCGTACCGCCGCTTCCGCGATTGGGCCTTCTCAGGCGCGGAAATCGGCGCGACCATGGAAGGTCCATGATCCCTCCTCGTTCACCCCTCGCCGGGCGGTATCGTTTCGAGGCGCCGATCCAAGCCGATGGAAGCACCAGCAGCTGGCTGGCGCAGGATGATGTCGCACCCCGGACGGTCGTGGTGTCGACGCTGTCTGCCGATCAGGTGGCCGGACTGGTGGGGATCATCGGCTTGAAAGATCCGAGCCTCGCGGCGCTGCTGGACCTGGTCACCGAGTTCGATCCCGACGTTCTACCGCCGGAGGGGCCCGCGAACGTCGCCGGGATCGGCGTGGCCGAGCACATCTCCGGCACGACGCTCGAGCAGAGCCTGAAGTCGGGGCCCCTCATGCCGTACCAGGCGGTGGGCTGTTTCCTTTCGATCGCGAAGGCGCTGCGTTCGGTGCACGCGCTCGGCGGCGTGCACGGCGAGATCTCTCCGGCCGCGATCATCCTGGAAGCCAGAGATGGACGGCAGGGCTCGGTCCTGACCCAGCTCGCGACGCCAGCGCCACGAGCCTTCTATCCTCCCGATCGCCTGCAGGGGCGGCCCCCCAGCGCGAGCGGCGACGTCTGGCAGCTCTACGCGTGCCTGTACACGGCCTTGGGCGGCGTGGCGCCGTTCACTGCCGAAGATCCCGAGCAGCTGCTCGAAGAGGTCAGCGCGGGGCGCTTCAAGCCCTTGGCGGAGCTGGGCGTGCGGGACGCGTCCTTGGCGGAGCTGGTCACGATCGGCCTGTCCGGAAACCTGGCGGAGCGACAAACGGACATCGGCGACCTGGTGCGCGCGCTGGAAGACTGGTTGAAGTTTCGCGCGGCCAGCGCCAAGACCAGCCGCCCCAACTTTGGTTTTGGCAAGGCGACCAGCTTGCGCTCGAAGGCGCAGGTCACCTCCCCACCACGCCCGTCCCCGCGCGAGCAACCGGAAGCCGACGAAGAGGCGACGATGCTGCTGCGGCGTGAGGACGTGGTCTCGAAGTTCTCCGGCGATGCCGTCGCCGCCGCCGCCGCTGCCGCCGCCGAAGAGGACGACGAGGACGCGACGATGGTGCTGCGCGACCGGGCCAGCGAGGCGCTGCTGGCGGCTGGGATCGACGTGCGCGCCCTGACCCGCGCGGCGGACGGCTCGGGCGAGGAAGACGCCACGCTGGTGTTGCGGCGCGACGACCTCACCCGCGGCATCGAGGAACACCGCGACGAGCGCGCCGACGGGCCACGGCCTGCGAGCGGGCCGCTCAGCGCGCGCCCCCAAGCGCCGGAGCGC
>JAEZYZ010000238.1 GCA_023418705.1 Pseudomonadota bacterium
GGCGGTGTCGCGGGCGGTGTCGCGGGCGGTGTCGCGGGCGGTGTCGCGATGGGGGGCGCGGTCGCGGTCGCGGTCGCGGTCGCGGTCGCGGTCGGCGGCGCGGCCGCCATTGGGCTGAGCGGCGGCACGGCGTCGGCTCTTCCGATGACCGTCGGAAAGCCACCGCCGGGCTCGGTGCCGGGGACGTTCCCGTGTTCGATCGGAGACGATCACGAGCTCGCTGGCTACGGCCGCGACCTCGGGTGTTTGCTGACCAACGTCACGCTGGCGTCGCTCGCGGGCTCGCTGAACGCCGAGTGGAGCCGGGGCCTGGCGCCGCAGGTGATCCGGCTCGCGAAGCATGCGTCCACGCTTTGGCAGCCGGCGAGCACGCCGTACGGCGACGCGGTGAGCATTCTGTTGACGCCGGTCGAGCTGCACGCCGCGGATTTCGAGCTCGGCGAAGGCGCTTGCGCGCACGCGGTGCAGGCGGCCGAGGCGGCCTGTCTGGCCTTCTATTGCGGCGCTCCGGGACTTCGCCCGGCGTCGGCCGAGCTGACCGAGACCGTCCGCAGGCTCGAGCGGGTCTGCAGCACGGAGCTCGCGTGCAAACCGCACGAGCACGGCCTCGACCCGGTGGCGTGTCACGAGCCTTGGGCGCGCGCGCAGTCCTTGCTCGAGCAAGCGATCGACGCCAGGCGCCGCACCGAGGAGCTGCCGTATTCTCCGACGACCGAGCGCGAGGTCGAAGCGTGGCTGCGCGAATCCGAAGAGCAGGTGGACGCCGTCGGTCGGGCGGTGCGCGCGGAGCGCTGGGAAGCGGCCGATCGAGGCTTGACGACCCTGACGCGGCAGCGCGCGGTTCCGGCGCTCAAGGGGATGCGCTCCGAGGAGATCGCGGCCGCGAGGCGGCAGCTGCGTCAGCTGGACGCCAAGGGAGCGCCGTCGATCGCCGCGACCCGGCAGCTCAGCACTCAGGTCGATCAGCGGCAAGCGGAGATCGAGGAGGCGGCCGGGCTGCCGCCCGATCGCCAGCTCGAGGTGCTGAGCCGGCCGCTGCCGCTGGAGCTGGTGCGCCCGCTGACGCCACCTTCCCAGGACTGAGCGCGCGCGCTGAGCGCGACGCGAGCCGGCTCGTTCGGGCGCTCGGGTGGCGGTCGTGCGGTGGCGCAAGCGTGCAGCGCTGTCGCCGGACTCGTTCGGGCGCTCGGGTGGCGGTCGTGCGGTGGCGCAAGCGTGCAGCGCTGTCGCTGGACTCGTTCGGGCGCTCGGGTGGCGGTCGTGCGGTGGCGCAAGCGCGCAGCGCTGTCGTTGGATCGGCATTGCCCCACGGCGAATCAAAACCTGACGGGGGTTTGCAAGCTGGCGCAGGCGCTAAGCGGGCTCGGGGCCGTCCTCTGCCCGCTTGGCGGGGCACAGTGTGCAAACCCATCAGACAAAGACGCGCGGATCGTCGATCAGGCCGGCCACCGAGCGCGAAGTTCATCTATAGGTGTGAAGGTTCGGGGGGCGCCAGGCTCTAAAGGACGTTCGAGGGTCGAAATGTCCGAGGCACTTGCGAGGTCCGGCGGATTTGTCGGGATCGGCGGCTTGCCGGCGCGGCGTGCCGTGTTCATGAATGGCGGCGTCCGCGTCGCTGTCGAACGAAGGATCCGCCGCTCGGGATCTTCTTTCGGGTTCCGGGCTGCTCGACCGAAGGTGACGTGTCGGCCGTTTTGGTCGACGCGGTCGTCCGTTCGCCCATGGGCGGCGGGGAAACAGAAACAGAAAGTAGAGAGGGAAAGCGCATGAAACAAATGATCAAGTTGAGCGGATGGTTGGCGTTGGCGGCGCTCGGTGCCGCCGCGGGGGTGGTGGGCTGCTCGGGCGTGGACGGCGCCGGCGAGGACGTCTACGGGCAGACCCAGGCGCAGGTGCTCGACCCGGTGGCGTTCTGTGAAAATCTCGGCGTCAACGTGATCGTCGGGACACCGAACAGCGACGTGTTGACCGGTACGGAAGCGGCCGACTGCATCGTCGGTCTCGGCGGCCAGGACAGGATCGACGCGCTCGGCGGTGACGACGTGGTCTTCGGCGGCGACGGGGACGACACCATCGACGGTGGCGCCGGCAACGATCGGCTCGACGGCGACGGCGGCCAGGACACGATCCGAGGGGGCGCCGGTGAGGACAGCATCGACGGCGGCAACGGCGACGATCGCCTGTTCGGCGGCGACGACGCCGACCTGGTGGTTGGCGGCGCCGGGCAAGACCGACTGTTCGGCGAAGGCGGCGACGACGTGGTGCTGGGAGGCGACGGGGACGACCAGGTCTCCGGCGGCGACGGCGACGACGCGGTCAACGGCCAGGCAGGCAACGACGTCGTGGCCGGTGATGCGGGCAACGATGACCTGAGCGGCGCGACGCAGTCGGGCTTTGGTGAGCTCGGCGACGACGTGTTGCTCGGCGGTGAGGGCAACGACAACGTCGTCGACTGCATCTCGCACAACCGGCTCGACGCGGGGCCGGGGCAAGACCTGTGTCAGTTCAACCCGACGGCGAGCAGCGCCGTGAACTGCGAGACGATCGTGGCTTGTCCGTAGCGCGCCCGGGCGCGTCGTGAGTGGTGGGCGTGTTGGTCGGCCGCGCTGCGTCCGATCGGCTCGCCCGCCACGGGTTGCGCCCACGGCGCAAGGGCTCCGGATGCCCGAGCGCGCTCGAGCCGAAGCACGGCTCAGCCGGTCTCGATCGCGTCGTAGCCCCGCTCGTTGAACTGGAGCAGGCACCAGCCGTTGCCGAACGGATCGCGGAGCAGCGCGAGCCGGCCGTAGGCGTGATCGCTCACGGGACCCTCCCTGGTGGCGCCGGCGGCTTCGGCCCGCGCGACGGCGCCGTCGATGTCGTCGACGACGAAGTCCATGTGGACCGGCGTCCAGTGTTTGCCGTAGTCGCGCCGGACCGTGGCGTCGCTGAACGGCGGCGTGCCCGGTTGCTTCAGCAGCAGGTAGATCGGCGTGCCCGCGCCCAAGAGCTCGAGGAAGTCAGGCCCCATGCGGCGGCCGACGCGCAGGCCCAGGGCTTCGGTGTAAAACCGCTCCCCCTGCTCGAGATCCGGGACGTCGATGTTCACCAGCACTTGCGTCATGGTAAGGAGGCCCTTTCCCGCTCGGGCCAGTCATTGTGGGATCGCGCGAGCTCGCTGCCAACGGTGGCGGGCGTTCGTGGGGGCCGTCGGCAAATCCCTCAGTCTCGCTGAATTCGTCGCGGCTGGCTGCAATCTGCCGTTGGCGACCGGGATGTTTGCATGCTGCTTCCCGCTCAGGACGTTATGGCGACAGTGGATACCCTCTCCCGGCCAAGCCGTGACACGAGACGAACCCAACGCCGCGCGCCCATCGCGCACGGGCCCAACATCGAGCGCGGTCGGCGGCGCCGCTGGTCCGGCTCTCGGGCTGGCAGCCTGATCGCTCCTTTGGTGGCGAGCGCGCTGGCGCTCGCCTGCAGCCGCGAAGAGCCGTCGCAGGACGGCACGGGGGCAAGCCCGGGCTCGGGCGGCGCGACCACCGGCACCGGGGCGACCGGGGGATCGAACCCGGGAACCGGGGGCGGCAGCGGCGGCTCGGGCGGAGCGG
>JAEZYZ010000278.1 GCA_023418705.1 Pseudomonadota bacterium
GCGCTCCGAGGCGGAGGCACGGCGCTCGGCGGCGGGACCGCGGCGCTGCTCGATCCGGTCGAGCCTTGCGCCAACGGCGGGCGCGAGGCGCGCGACGGCTGCCCAACCTCGAGCGATAGCTGCGTGAGCGCGTCCGCCACCTCCGAAGCGGGTCCCAAGCGCCCGCTGGGCTCGGCCGCCAGCAGGCCCAACACGAGCTGTTCGAGCGCCTCCGGCACCGACCCGACGCCAGGGTGGCTCGAGAGCGGCGGGGGCTTGGACGTCAATTGCTTGGACAGCAGCTCGATGTCCGACGTGGACGCAAACGGACGCTTCGCCGTGACGAGCTCGTAGATGACGACGCCGAGGGCGTACAGGTCGGTCCTGTCGCTCACCTGCTGCCCAAGGGACTGCTCCGGCGCCATGTATCCCGGGGTCCCCAGGACCGTCCCGATGCGCGTCGCCGGCGCCGCCGATCCGCCGCCCACCGGCTCGCTGTCGAGCGCCGGGATCTTCGCGATGCCGAAGTCCAGCAGCTTGACGAAGTCCGGGTGGCCATGCCGCTGCACCACCAGCAGGTTCTCCGGCTTCAAATTGCGGTGCACGATGCCGCAGGCGTGCACGCTGACCAGCGCCGAAGCGATCTGGTGGGCGATGTGCACGACCCGCTGGAGCGCCACCGGTCCCTGCCCGATCTCCTCACGCAGCGACGTCCCTTCGACGTGTTCGAGGGCCAGGTAAGCGGCTCCCTGCTCGGTCCTGCCGTAGTCCGTCGCCCGAGCGACGTTGGGGTGCTCGATCTTGGCGGTGGCCATCGCCTCGCGTTCGAACCGCGCCTCGACCTCTGGCAGGTGGCGCGAGCCACCTTGCAGGTACTTGAGCAGCAGCTTGTTCTTCATCGCCACGTGCTCGGCCAGGAACAAGCAGCCGGTACTGCTCACCTCGAGCAGATCGACCAGGCGATAACGCTCGGCGACGACGCTGCCCAGCAGCCTTCGCTCGTCACGCTCTTCGCTCACCGGACTCATGGGGCCGAATTGTATGCCCGGTTTCCGCCGAGCTCACCGACAACTCGACGCCCCGGGACGGCGCCGTCTGGCGATGCGACGCCTACATCGAGGCGCTCACGCCGCCAAGGGCGCCAAAAGCCCCTGGGTTTGCCGCCGGACCAGGGAAGCGTAGTAGCCCCCTGCCCGCATCAGCTCCTCGTGCCGTCCAGCCTCCTCGATGCGTCCATTTCGCAGCACCAGGATGCGGTCTGCGTGGACCACCGTCGACAGCCGATGCGCGATCACGAAGGTGGTCCGACCTCGCACCAAGTGCTCGAGGGCCTGCTGGACGAGATCTTCGGATTCGGCGTCGAGCGCGCTCGTGGCCTCGTCCAAGATCAAGATCGGCGGGTTCTTCAACAGAGCGCGCGCGATCGCGATGCGCTGGCGCTCCCCCCCGGACAGCCGGCTGCCTTTTTCTCCGACCGGCGTGTCGTAGCCGAGCGGGAGCCGCTCGATGAAGTCGTGAGCGTTGGCCGCCTTCGCTGCGGCGATCATGTCGGCTCGCGTCGCGCGCGGGCGCCCGTAGCAAATGTTGGCGGCGACGGTGTCGTCGAAGAGCACGGCATCCTGCAGCACCACGCCGATCTGTCGGCGCACCGAGCGCTGCTTCAGCTCCCGCAGATCCCAGCCATCGAAGCGGATGCTGCCGCTCGAGGGGTCGTAGAACCGCTGCAACAGTGCCATCAACGTGCTCTTGCCAGCGCCGCTCGGACCCACGAGCGCGATCCGCTGCCCCGGCTGCACCCGCAGGTTCACGGCGTCGATCACCGGCCGACCACCGGTCTGGTAGTCGAAGCTGACGTTCGAAAACTCCACTTCACCGCGCAACGCTCCGGGCTCATGTGCGTCGGGCGCGTCTCCCAGGTTGTCATGGGCGTCGAGGATCGAGAACACCTCCTGCAGCGCCACCGACCCCTTCCGGAGCGTGCTGTAGATGCTCGTCAGTCCCTGAACCGGTCCGAACAGGCTGGTCAGGTATCCCAGGAATGCCACCAGCGTTCCGAGCGTGGCTTGCCCCGCGAGCACCAGCCCTCCCCCCACGGCGATGGCGCTGATGCGAGCGGCGGCGACCACCAGCCCTTGCACGGCCAAGACGCGCGAGTCCCGACCCACCCCGCGCACGACGATCGAGTTGGTCCGCTTCACGTCCACCATGAAGCGCCGCTTCTCCTCGTCCTCCATCGAGAAGCTGCGGACGGTGACGATCCCGGACAGCACCTCGTTGAAGCGCCCGTAGATCTTGGCCCACCGGTCCAGCAGCGTCCGTTCACGATCGGTTTGTTCCTTGGCCACCAGGGCGGCGATCACACCCGGCAGCGGCGCGAACGCCAGCACCAAGAGCGCGAGCCGCCACTCCAGGTCGATCATGATGACCAGCGCGATCGCCAGATAGACGAGGGCGGGCAGCACGTTGAACGCGAGCTCGGTGATGGCGCCCAAGAATCCTTGGATCCCGCGATCGAGGCGCGTCATCAACGCGCCGACTCCTTGCTGTCGATGAAAGCCGACCGGCAGCGTGTGCACGCGCTCGACGGTCGCGTCGAGCAAATCCGTGTGGACGGCGAGGCGTGCGCGCCAGGTGAGCCAGTTGGTCAGGCCGGTGAGCGCTTCACGGACGAGGGTGAGTCCGATCAAGAGCCCGATGCCGACCAACAGCCGGCGGCCGCCACCTCCGTTGCCCAGACCATCGACGATCCGCTTCATCACGAGCGGCTCGAGCGCGCTGGCGACAGCGGCCGCCAGGGTCATCACCAGGATGAACGCCACCGACCGCCGGTGGGGGCGGAGGTAGCGAAGGGCTCGCCGCAAGGGCGCCGCCGAAGTCGCGGGGTCGGGCACGGGAATTCTCGCTAGAGCGACGAACGGTTTGCGGAACAAGCCGTTTGTCGCGGAAAATGAGGCCCTCTAGAGCACCGAGCCGTGAGCAGACGCGAGGGTTTCCCGAAGCATCGGGGCCCTCACCCGGATGGGGGCCCCGATGCTTCGGGATCTCCGCGCTGGCAAACGGATCGGTGCTCTAGGAAGGAGCTGGCGTGGCTCGAGCTCTTCGATTGAGCGGCAAACCCCCGCGCGCTTACGGCGATTCCCGAGAAGCGCGGCGCTCCCGGACGATTTCCCGGCCCCTCGCGGCGAGGATTCCTTCAGGCGCAGGCCGGATGCCCGCTCGACCCGCTCACGGCGTCTGCGACCAGCTCGATCGATGGCCGCACAGCTCGAAGGCCTCACTGCCGCGCGACAGGTCGACGCAGATGACGCGGATGCCGTGTTTGAGCGGCACGGCGAACGACAGCGTGACGCACGAGCGCCCGTCGAACACCGACAGGTACGGGCGCGACAGCTGCAAGGTCATCGGCTGCATCAGCGCGTCGCGGAAATGGCAGCGGCGGAGCCAGCTCGCTCCAGCCGTTTCCGCGCACGGCGCGTACCGAACGTCCCGAGCGGACGGCCCGCTGGCCATCGCACAGTTTCCCACCTGCACGCCGTTCGCGTCGAGCAAGTAGCAACGCGCCACGCCAGGGGAGGACAACAGGTCGGCGCAGGCGCGCTCGACCGGGGCCCCTTGCTGCAGCGCGAGCGCGACCTGCTCGAGCTTGGAGGAGTAGCGAGACAAAAGGGCACGCTCCTGGAAGGTGCGGCGCGCCGACTGACCACGAAAACGATCGAAGAGCCGCTGAACGCGCTCCACCCGCTCGGGCGGATCGGCGTCGATGCGCGCGCAGGGCTCCGCGAAGTAGAACCCTTGAACGAAGTCCGCGTCCCCGTCCATGGCGAGCATCGCCTGTTCCTCGCTCTCGATCCCTTCGAGCACGGCCAGACACTCGGCTTCGTGGATCAACGCGATGATGCTCGCGAGCATTCGGCGCACCTTGCGGCTCTCCATCGCGCGCGCGATCATGGCGCGGTCGAGCTTCACGATGTCGGGAGCGATGCGCCAGATGCGTTCGAAGTTCGAATGCCCCGCACCGAAGTCGTCGATCGCCACCAGGCAGCCGAGCTCGCGCAGCTTGGCGACGGCGTCGGTCAACCGCCCTTCTTCCTGCGCCTCGGCTTCGACGATCTCCACGACGACGCGCTCGGGGGGCAAGGCGCCCTGATCTCGCTTGAAGCCGAGCAAGGCATCGGGGTGCTCGGTGAGCTCGAGCGCGAGCGCCGGGCTCATGTTGCAAAACAGCCAGCCCGTGGCAGGCGCGCGGAGCTCGAAGTTCTTCAAGTGCAGCGCCCGGCAGATGCCGTCGAGCTCTGCCAGCTCGTTGTGCCCCTCCGCACGTTGCAGAGCGCCAAGGGGCGCCACCGGTCGCCCTTGATCATCGTGAGCCCTGAGCAGCGCCTCGTGCCCAACCGTTCGCTGATGGGCCAGGCTGATGATGGGCTGGAAGACGGTGCCGAGCACCAGGCCGCGATAGGCGGCGGTGGCGGTCGCGCCAGCGATCCGCAGGTGTCGCTCGCGCGAGCTTCGCACGTACGGGCCGGCGACACACTTGGCGACCGGAACGACCGCAGATGCGAAGCCTTCTTCGGGCTCTGGATCGGAGAACGTGGGATCTTGCATCGATGCTACCAGCAGGGCTGCGGGCTACCTTCGACCTTGAGGGTAGCCCAGTCTGATGGCGGCAGGGTTTCGGGCAAGCGAAACTTGCGTGGAGCCCCTGATGAGCATCAAGCGCCGTCGCCGTCGACGAATTTGAAACGCTTGTTCAGTATCGATCGCGATCACCCGACCGTATGAGCCTCCGTCACACGGCCGGGGACAACCGCCCGGGTCAGTTCGGCGGCGGCGTGAAGACCACACCGCCATGGCAGAATCCGCACCCTACGGCGCTGGCGATGCCGTAGACCGGCTCGTCCTCCTCGACCGTGCCGGTTTCGGTGCCGCAGCGGCCCTGGGGCCCCCAGCAGTAGTAGGCCCAGTCCGTGAAGCCACCGTCCTGCTTGTACATGGCAGCGATACCCACCAGGGTATCGGCGTCGTCATAGAACTCCTTCACCGCCATGCTGCCCGTGGTGTGGGGGATCCGCTCCGTGAGCTCTCCGTTGCCAGCGGCGATCGATTGCACGACCGTATCATTCAAGTACACGCGCACCCGCCCATGGGGGGAGGTCGCATCCGATGCGTCGCGCGGCGCGGCGGTCTCCGGCGTCCAGGGCCCGGTTTTGTACTGCTCCGCGGTCAGGTAGGCCGCGATGCTCTGCTGGGAACCGTCCGCGGGCCCGTCGACGAGCCCTCCACCCGTCCCGCCGCTCGCGTCGCCGCCACTGCCTGACGCGCCGCCGGTCGCGCCGCCGCCGCTACCCGAGCTGCCGCCCGTCGAGCCGCCGCTGCCGCCGGTCGCGGAGCTACCGCCGGTGTTCGAAGGCTCGGAGTCGTCGCTGCCGCAGCCAGCCGCCGCCGCGCAAGAGATACCAAAAACCAACGTGATGAACCCGCGTCTGAACATATCGGGGGCCAACGTTAGCCGGGTTCGCGATTTCCCGCTACTGTGTTTCACCGGCGCGACAAAGTTCTGCCAAGCCGAGCGTTCGGACATCCCGTTGGCGTTTGCCGGCGCGCCTCGCTGCGCGTTCAAAGGGCGTCGAGCGCGGCGGTCAGGTCGGAGAGCAGGTCGCGAAAGTCTTCGACGCCGATCGAGACCCGCACCAGCGCATCGCTCACGTTGAAGCGCTCCCGTTCCTCGTCCGACATCTCCGAGTGCGTCGTGCTGGCGGGGTGACAGGCCAAGCTCTCCACGCCGCCGAGGCTCACCGCGTTGCGAGCGATCCTCAGGCGCCGCAGAAAGTCGAAGGCGGCCCGCTTGCCCCCGACCAACTCGAACGCAAAGACGGCCCCGGGGAACCGCACCTGCGCGTCGCGAATGCGCACCTGCTCCGGATCATCGAACAGGGTTGGATAGTACATGCGACGGATCGCCGAGTGGCCGGCGATCGCCTCGGCGATCCGCTGCGCGTTCTTGCTCTGCCGGTTCATCCTGAGCTCCACGGTCGGCAGTCGAGAGTCGAGCATCCAACACTCGTCCGGCTGCAGGATGTTGCCGAGGATCGCTCGCGTGCCGCGCAGCTCGGTGATGAGCTCCTGGTCGGCGGCGAGCACCACCCCCCCGAGCATGTCGCTGTGGCCGGCGAGGTACTTGGTCGCCGAGTACACCACCACGTCGGCGCCCTGCGTCAGCGGGTGCTGAAACGCCGGCCCCAGGAAGGTGTTGTCCACCGCGATCATCGGCGGCTCCGGCCGCCCGCGCGCGGCGGCCACCGCCGCCGCGATGTCGCACATCTCCAGCGTGGGGTTGCAAGGGGTCTCGATGAAGACGAGCCGCAAATTCGGGGTATTGACGATGGCCGCCTGCATCGCCGCGGTGTCACCCACGGCCACCGGCACGGCCTTCATCCCGAGCGGTTCGAGCAGCTGGTGGACCAGGTGCTGACTGCCGCCGTACAGCGGGGCCGTGTGCACGAAGCTCGATCCCGGCGGACAAAACGTGAGAAACAGGGTCGAGATCGCGGCCATCCCGGAGTTGAAGACCGCTGCCGCCTCGGCCCCCCGCTCGAGCGGCACCAAATGGTCCTCCAAGATCTCCGCGTTGGGGTGCGACAGCCGCGAGTAGATGAGCTCGATGTTCTCCCCCTCCACCGGTCGCGATTTGCCGAGCGCGACGGCGAACGCGCGCTCGGCGGCTTCGGGGCTCGAGAACACATAGGTCGACGAGCGAAACACCGCCGGCCGCGCCGACCCGACGGAGAGCTGCGGATCATAGCCTCGAGTGAGAACAGCGGTGGGCGGCCGGACCACATAGGGCGCCGTCTTGCGCCGCGGTTTCGTCGTCATGGTAGGGAGTTTGGCTTGCAGAGGGAGATGGTGTCGAACAAAGGCGCGCCGCGCTCGTCCCGCTCGAGCATGTCCAGCGTGGAGATCAGGTTATGATAAGAGGTCCTCGGGTCCGCGGACAGACGCAATCGCCGTCCCCGGTCGGCCGTCGAGAGCACACACTGTCTCAACCCCGCGTAGTCGTAGGTTTTGTCCTTGAGGGGCAGCGAAATGGCCTCGGCCGGCGGCACCCCACGGCAGCCCAGCACGACCGGCCCCCGCCGGATCGCGTAGCCGTTCGGGTCGAGCTCGATGGTGAGCGCCTCCGGAGGTCCTTCGGCAGCAAGCCCGACTCGAAACGCTCGCGTTCGGTCGCCGCCGGCGTGCCGCTGGTGCGTCATCAAGAACATCGTGCCCGCGCCGCGTGCCCGCAGCGTCTCGGCGATGTCCACCAGCGCCCGATAGGGCAGAGACCGCTCCAGGTAGACCGCCACCGCTGGCGACGCCGGCAGCGCCGCGGCCAGCGAGGGCATCGGCGCCTCGGGCGCGGACGGATCGAAGCCGTGTTTGGCCAGCTCGGTCCGCTCCGGCACCTCCCCGAGCTGCTGCCGCTCGCTGCCCAACGAAACGGCCGTGCTCGACACGTACACCGCGACGGCGTCCGCAGGGGGAGCGCTCCCACCACTCGCCACCGGTAGCTCCAAATCCGCCGGCAGTCCCAGATCGACCGGAGGGTGCCCCTCGAACGACTCGCTCTGATGAAGCGGCTCCCCTCGACTCGCCGCCGGCGGCGCGGCCGAGACGGCCGGGGCAGCACGCGGCTGGGCGCCGCAACCGGGGAGCGCGACCACGAGCAAGCCTGCGAGGACCAGAGGAGCGCTGGACGCCACTCCTCGTAGGTGTGGCCGCGGACGCCCAGGTTCAACCGGCGCGGGCGGAGGTGTGTGGGAAGGTTGCTGCCGAGTTGTTCAGGCGGCCGAAGGATCGAGGAAGCGCTCGAGGCTCGACACTTGCGTCGGGGCGAGCTCTTGAAACTCGACGCCGAACCCGCGGGAGGCAAACCAGCGCACCTGGCCTCGAAAGAGCAGCCAGTCCGTCTCTTCGTCGAGCTGCACGACGAGCTGCACCGTCTCTCCGTATTCCGGCACCACGTCTGCTTGCACGTGCATGCCCCCCCGGCCGACGTCGAGGACGATCATCGGGTGCTTTCGGCCATCGCCGCGCGCGAGCACGCCGCGCAGCGCCACGCCGATCCGCTCGGCGCGCCGCCGAAGATCCATCGCCGTCCCCCAACGCCGAGCCCGCTCGTTCCGCGTCGCCATGCAGTCCTCCGAGAGCACCCCGCGGTGCGCGGCATTACTAAGTCTGCGAGCCCGCGAGATCCACTGCTCATCGCCACAAAAAACAGCGCTTGTCGACGCGGGGGCGCCCCGTTTGCACGATCCCACAGATTACCCCAGGCGAATCCACAGGTTATTCGGTGTTCCTCGGATTGCCCCACGACTTTTCCACAGGTTCGCCGCTCCTCGTCCACACCCACGGCGTTCGCGGGGCGCACGTCTCGCCAGGTCGCTGAGCGCACCACCCGCTATGCGCACGCCGAGATCGAGGACGACGGGGCCCCCGAGGGCTTCGCAAACGTGCAGGTAGGATTGCGGCTCCCGCTGCGGAGATGCAGATTACCCCGGAGAAAAACACCCAACTCAACGAACACCACGGATGGTGCGCGCGCCCGCCACACAGAGACATTTTGCCTCACACAGTGGGAGGCCGTGAGCGCCCCGCGCTGCCCCTGGAACCCGCGAAAAGCGCGGTTTTGTCGACCAAGCGAGGCCGTCCCACCGGCTGGTACGAATCCTGCTTTACGGTCGTTCGATGGGCAACGACGACTTTCTGACGCGCTCCGTGGCTCGGGCTCTAGAGCAGGAGGCGTCGACGAGGGGACACGCGGTGAAGGGCGGATTGCGACGAGCCACCGCACGGGTGTTGGTCGCAATGAGCGACGAGGCCAAGGCAGGTGCCGTGGGCGGGTGGCTCTCGGGCGCGGGACACGACGTCACTGTCGTCTTTTCGGCCGCCGAAGCCGGCCGTCAGCCCGGGCGCTTCGACTGCGGGGTGTTCGCCGATCAGCTATCGGACGGGCCCGGCGCCGCGGTGGCCGCGCAGCTGGCGCGAGACGATCGGCTGGCCACCGTCCTGTTTCGACCCGCCGCGGCGCTCACGCTCGACGAGAGCGATGACTGGGCCATGGCCGGCGAGCTGATGGATCTCGAGGCGGCCGTCAGCGCGGCCTTGCGCGAGGCGACCTTGCGCGAGGCGAAGCCGCGGCGGGGCGCCGCAGGCCAGCGGCGGGCGGCCTGATCGCTGCTCGTGGAGCGGCCATGCGCGAGGCGACGTCGCGGCGGGGCGCCGCAGCCCAGCGGCGGGCGGCCTGATCGCTGCTCGTCGGCGCGGCCCGAGCGCGATCCGCGCGGCACCTCTCGCGTGAGGTGCGCAAATAACCACAGCGAAATCGATCGAAGACTCGGCTACCCTTCAAGATGAGCTCCCGTTTTCACGGGAGGCAGCCGAGGAGAACATGCCGCAGGGCGAGATACTTTCGATGGTGGTCGTTGACGACAGCGCCGCGCTCGTCGCCGAGTATCAGCGGCTGTCTGCAGACGTCCCCGGGCTGTGCATCGTCGGTGTCGCGCGAAACGGCGCGGAGGCGATCCGCCTGGTGCGCCTGGAGAATCCCGATCTCGTCTTGATGGACCTCAGCATGCCGGACATCGACGGCTTCGTCGCGCTGCGGCTGATCGCGAAGGGAATGCCGGGAACGCGCATCGTGGTCGTCTCTTCGCGCGCCGATGATCCCGAGGTATGCAGGCAGTGTGAGCAGAGCGGCGCGGTCGCTGCCATCCACAAACCCCTGACCCTGCCCGTGCTGCAGGATCTGGTGCGCCGGGAACGCGCGCTGAAAGCGTCGCCAGCCCGGACGGAAGCGGGCGCATGACTCCCAAGGAGGAGTGAGGAGCGAGTTTGTTCTTCGAGCGACGTCATACCTTGCGGGTGAGGCCCGTCCCCCGAGAACCCATCGAGGTGCAGTTCGTCGCTGCCGGCTTGCTGGAAATCGTCCAGGCGTTCGACATCAGTGAGAAGGGGATCGGGGTTCGCCTCGAGACGCGGATCGACGAGAACGAAGTCGGCGCCGACGTCGAGCTCGTCATCACGCTGCCCGGTTTGTTCCCGGTTTATGCGAAGGGCGTCATTCGCCGCATATCGCCCAAGGATGGCTACGTCGTCGGCATCGAGTTCGTGTCGCCCCCGGCCAAGACGGTCAAGGCCATCCAGACCTACATCCAGCGCCGCCTGAACGCTCGCAGCGCGGAGTCGGCCTAGACCCCCGACCTCGCGGGGAGCACGCCAGGAACCGCCACCCCCCCACGCCCCCCCCCCCCCCCCCCCCCCCCCCCCCCCCCCCCCCCCCCCCCCCCCCCCCCCCCCCCCCCCCCCGCGGGGGGGCCCCCCCCCGCCCGCGCCCCCG
>JAEZYZ010000317.1 GCA_023418705.1 Pseudomonadota bacterium
ACCTTCACCCGCGGCTCGAGCGCGCGCCCAGCAGCACGAGCAGCGGCGCGCCGATGGCCGCCGTCACGACCCCCACCGGCAGCTCGCGTCCGGGGATGAGCCAGCGCGCCAGCGTGTCGCACGCCACCAAAAACGCCGCGCCGCCGACCAGGCACATCGGCAAGAGCTGGCGCTGGGCGTGGCCCACTACGCGGCGCACCAGGTGCGGCACGATCAAGCCAACGAAGGCGATGGGGCCGCACCACGCCACGCACGCGGCCACCGCCAGCGAGCCGACGCCGAGAGCCACCGCCCGCACCCGCCCGAGCGGCACACCCTGAGCGTGCGCCAGCTCGTCCGAGATGGCCATCGACTGCAGCGCGCGCGTGTGCCTGAGCAGCACGACGCTGCTGGCGAGCACGAACGGCAGCAGCAAGAGCACGCCGCGGTAGCCCACCTGCGGCAGGTGCCCGAGCGACCACTGCGCCGACGCAAACACCGCCTGCATGTCGGCCGCGTACTGCAGGCCGCTCGACAGGGCGCTGGCCGCCAGCGTCACCGCGATGCCCGCGAGCAGCACGTCCGCGATGCGCGCGCGCCCCGTGGCGGCCAGGCTCGCCACCAGCAAGCTCGTGGCGAGCGCGCCCGCGAACGCGCTGAGCGCCACCGTCGGCAGCCCGCCGATGGATGGCGTCCCGAGCAGCACCAGCCCGACCAAAGCACCGAGCGTCGCTCCCGCGGTGGTGCCGACCGTGCTGGGCGTGGCCAGCGGGTTGGCGAACAGCGCTTGAAAGACGCCGCCGACGAGCGAAAGGGTCGCCCCCACCAGGGCGCCGACGAGCGCGCGGGGCACCCGCAGCGACCAGAACACGAACGACTCGTGCTGCGGCTCGAGCTCCGGGCCCACGAACGGCGCACCGACCAGCACCAGCGCCGCCACGACGACCAACGCGAGCCCCCTCATCCGGGCTCCGGCGCAGCCGCGCGGGTCGGGACGTAGACGCGCCGGCCCCCGGCCTGCACGCTGAGGAGCTCGAGCCCGAACAGCGCCCCGAGCGCCGCCTCCAAACGATCGTCCGAGTAGGGCAGGTCGAAGGCGAGGCGACCCTGCGAGAGCCCGAGCACGCGCGGTGCCTCGGGGCCGCGCAGGTGCCCGAGCAGGTTCACGTCGTGGATCACACACAACACCCCGAGGCCATCGGCCCAAAGCTCACCGAGCAGCTCGTAGATTTGGATCTGCTGCGCGGGGTCGAGGTGGTTGGCCGGCTCGTCCAACAAGATGAGCGGCGTCTGCTGCGCGAGCAGCGCGGCGAGCGCGACCCGCTGGCGCTCGCCGCCGGACAGCTCGACGACGTTGCGGTGGGCGAGCGCCTGCGCGCCGACGCGATCGAGCGCGTGGTCGGCCTGCCGGATCGAGGTGGCGTGCGGCTCCGAGAAGCGGTACCGCGCCGCGGCCACCAGCTCGCGCGCGCAGAGCGGCTCGTCCATGCGCGGCGCCTGCGGCAGCCAGGCGAGCTGGGAGGCCCGCCAGCGCGCCGGTGCCGCCGCGACGTCACGTCCGCCGAGCGTCGCGCGGCCGTCGCTCGGGCGGAGCAGCCCGACGGCCAGCTTGAGCAGCGTGGATTTGCCAGCCCCATTGGGCCCCACCAAGGCGACGAAATCTCCCGCTTGCATGCCGAAGCTGACGCCGTCGAGCAGACGGCGACCACCGGCGCGCACGCGCACGTCATCGAAGCGTAGCTCGAGCGCCGCCATCGTCGGCTCACGTGGATCGGCGGCGCGCTCGCCGCGCGCTCGGCGCGCCCGCGGCGGGCTCCTGCGCGTTGCGCGCATGCAGCAGCCGCAGCCCCTCCAGCGTGAGGTGTTCGTCGACCTCGTCGACGCGCCGGGTGTGCTTCGCGATCAACGGCGCCAGGCCGCCGGTCGCCAGGACATGGCAGGGAAAGCCGAGCTCACTCACCAGCTTGTCGATCAAGCCGTCGGCGAGCGAGGCGTAGCCGTGCACCACGCCGGACTGCACGGCGTGGGTGGTGTTGCGCCCCAAGACGCGCGGCGGCTCGCCGATCTCGACCTTCGTGAGCTTGGCCGCGCGAGCCAACAAGCCGTCGAGGCTCACTTGAATCCCGGGCACGATCACACCCCCCAAGTACTCCGACTTGGGCGAGACGCAGTCGAAGGTCGTGGCCGTCCCGAAATCGACCACGATCACGCCTCCGCGCACGCGCTCGTAGGCCGCGACGGCGTTGCAGACCCGGTCGGCGCCGACCTCCCGCGGGTTCTCGTACAGCACGGGGATGCCCGTCTTCAAACCGGGGCCCACCACCAGCGGCTCGCGCGCTACGGCGTGCCGCAGCGCTGCCACCATCACGTCCGTCAGCGGCGGGACCACGCTGGCGAGGATGGCGGCGTCCACGCTGCTCGGTTGAAGCTCGCGCAGCGCGAACATTTGCCGCAAGAGCACCCCGTACTCGTCCGCCGTGCGCGCGCGCACGGTTTCGACCCGGAAGGTCTGATAGAGCTCGCGCTCGCGGTAGAGCCCGAACACGATGTTGGTGTTCCCGACGTCGACGACCAGCAGCACGGCTCGAAGCCTAGATGACCGAGCAGGATTGTGGATGGAGAATCGGAGGGGGCGCGGCGGCACTGGGTCGTTGCGGCGCCGTCACGGCCCCGCCACGGCTCATCGTGAGGCTCACCGTCAGGGCTCGCGGTGGCGAGGCTCGCCGGACAATCTTGCGTAGATGAAGGCGCTGCTCAGCGGGATCAGCGGGACCACCGCGAAAACGCCCACACAACACGCGAGCAGCCCGGCCAGGGACAACCCCAACACCAAGAGGCCATAGGCCAAGAGGTTGCCCTTGTGCCCGAGGGTCAGCTGCCAGCTCGACCTCAGCGCCTCCACCGGGCCGCTGCCGCGGTCGACGATGAAGAACGGATACAGCCACCAGCCGAGGCTCAGCACCACGCCCGGTACCAGGCACAGCAGCGCACCGGCGTAGATCCCCAGCGTGCTCAGCAGCGTCGCGCCGAGCATCGGCCAAAACCACCGCACCCCCGCGAGCAGGTCGTCGAAGCTCGCCGGCTGACCCCGCGCGACCTTCAAGGAGAACAACATCATGCCGGGCAGGATGAGCGCCTGCAGCACGACGCCGAGCGCGGCCGAACCCGCAGAGATGCTCGCGCTCACCAGATCGATGCTGAGCTTGCTGGCCTCCGAACCTTCCATCCCCCCAACGACCACCGTCTGGATGCCGCTGGCCACCGCCCCTGGGATCACCAGCACCAGCCAGGCGAGCATCAACGGCAGCCAGATGCCGGCGAAATCCTTCTGCACGGCCTCCCACGCGAACTTGAGCGCCTCGGTTGGAGACCACCCACGATCCGATGAGAAGCCCGGCGGCGGAGGGCCCCCCGGCGGCGGGTAGCCTCCCGGCGGCGGGTAGCCTCCCGGCGGCGGAGGGGCTCCTGGTGGCGGATGCCCTCCGGGAGGGCCTTGGGGCGGCATGGCCATGGCGGGGCGATGGTGCCAAACCCCGCCCGAGCCGTCTAACCCAACGCGGGCCAATTTCCGGGGGGTGCATCCCCCAGCGAGATCGGTTCTCTCGCCGACGGCAGCGCCCTACTCGTGATCCGTCGTGACGGTGGCGCGCTCTATCCGGGCGCCTTCGACGATCGCATCCAGCGGCCCTTCGGCGTGCCCGATCAGCGCGTAGTCCCCATTCAAATGCGGAGCGTCGTCGAGGCTGATGAACAGCTGGCTCGAACCGGTGTCGCGACCCGAGATCGCGACCCCGACGCTACCCCGGCGAAAGGGCACGGGGGACAGCTCACACGGCAGCGGCGCCTGACCCGCTCCACCGTAACCATCTCCGACCCGGTCGCCGAACTGCAGGACGAAGCCGGGCACGACCCGGTGGACGACCATGGCGTCGTAGAACCCAGCCCGCGCCAGGTCGACCACACGGCGGGTCGCCGCGGGGGCCAAATCCGCGTCCAGCGACAGCGCGATCCGCCCCGCGTCGGTGTCGAGGGTGAGCGACACACGGCCGCCGGTCTCGAGCACCGGCACCTCCGGCATCGGCGCCTCGCCGCGATCGCACTGGGGTTGCCGGTTGCCGAGCTTTTTCAGGGCACGGGCGGCGTGCTCCCGCACGCTGCGGTGGGCGTCCCGACACAGGGTCTCGATCCGAGGCTTGAGGCTCAGGAGCTGCAACGAGCCGGCCGCGTCGATCAGCGCCGTGCGGGTCTCGATCGCGTCGGCGGGCAAGGCGCGATCGAAGGCCGCCGTGAGCGCCTCGACGAGCTTGGGATCGGGGCGAGGCGATGCGCTGTCCGGCGCCGCGCCACCCCTGGCGGGATGCGCGGCCAGCACGTGCGCGGCGGTGGCGACGGTGCCCGGCGCTTCGGCGCCGAGCGCGGAGGTGAGCAGCGCCGGGGCCCCGGCGACCTCCGGGTGGGTCTCGAGCAGGCGCAGGGCGGCCTGCCGCACCACGGGGTCGTCGCTTTCGGCGAGCGGCGCGTAGCGGCGCGCCCGCGCGCCGGTCAGCTTGCCTTGATCGAGGACGCGGAGCAGGGCGAGCGTGGCCGTGCGACCCTGATCGGGGTCGCAAGTGGCGAGGCGGGCGGACAAGCTGGCGCTGCCGGCGAGCAGCGCGGCGGCTGCGCAACGCAGCTTCACGATCCGCTGGCGACCCGCCGGCTCCGAAGGCTCGGGCGGCGTGAGCGCTGCCAGCGCTTCGAGGGCCGCGCGGCCGCTCGAGGGAGCGGCCTTCGCCGTCTCGATCAGCGCGAGCAGCACCTGAAACTGCTCGCTGGCGGCGGCTTCGTCGAACGAGTCGCCGCCCGCGCGCTGCTGAAGCGCGCGGCCGATCTCCGCTTGCCCCGTCTCCGCGAGCCTGCCGAGCTCCCGGGCCGCGGAGGCGGCGAGCCCGACGGGCGCTGCGCGATCGGCGGCCACGCTGCCGAGCAGCGGCGCCGCCTCAGCGCCGGCCCGCCCGAGCGCACGCACCGCAAACCCCGCGCGCGCGTCCTTTGCTGCCAGGGCCTTCTCGGCGGCGCGGAGCAGGGGCTTGCGCATCGCCTCGGGCAGCGCCGAGAGGCGCGAAAATGGGAAGAGCGCGCTCGGCACGCCGCGCTCGGCCGCCTCGAGCAGGGCCACCAGGGTCGCGTCGTCGAGCGGCTGGTGCAGGATCGCCAGGCGGCCGAGGCCTTGAGCCGCCGCGTCGGCGAGCTCCCCGCGAAGCCAGCCGCGCAATACCCGCTCGGCGTCCTTGCTGGCGCAGCGCCCGAGCGCGTCGGCGATCGCCCGCGTGGGATCGAGCTCCGATCCATCGGGAGGCGCGCTCCCCGCGGCGCGCCGTTGGTCCACCAACGCCGCAGCTCGCAGCGACAGCCGCCGGACCAGCTCCGGTTCGTGTCCTTTGCAGAGCCGCCCGAGGCCGAAGGCGGCCCAGGTCACGACCGCGGTGTCCTCGTCGCTCAGCGCTGCTTCGAGCAGCGCTCGCCCGCGCGCGTCGCTGATGCGGGAGAGGGCCCTGGCCGCCGCCCGCCGCACGCGCACGTCGCGATCGGTGAGGTCCGCCTCGGTGATCTCGGTCGCCTGGCGCGACAGCTCGATCGCCAGCAGCTCGGCGGCGCGTCGCGCGGCTTCGTCCTGGACGGCCTTGCCCGCCGACGAAGCAGGAGCGGGGGCTGCGTGGCCTCGATCCCGGTCGCAGCCAACGGCGCCACCTGTCGCCGCGGCAAGGATCAGCAGCACCCGAACGTAGCGACCTCGTCCAACCAAAAGCTTGCTCTCTCGCGCGCGGACCGCCTCAGGCGCCGCAGCGGGGGAAGCGCCGGAGAGGGGGCAGGCAAAGGGCTCGGCTCGAGGCCGGCTCGTCGAAAGCTTAGAAGGGCGCGGGGAAGATGCCAGTCGCAGCTCACGACACCTACCCGCCTCCCGCGCCCGAGCAGCTCCGCCACATAGTAGGCGTTCTCGCAGGTCGACAGCGAGCACCGCTCCCGCAGGATCCCGCCGGCGGGCACGCCGAGCTCGACCAGCGCGTCCGCCATGGCGTCCGCCTCGCACTCGCCCTGCCAACGCCGGCCACCGCTGACGACCAGCACACACGGCTGCTCGCGAAACGCACGCGCCGCACGAGCCACCCGCCGGGCAGCCGCCTCGCTGAGTCGGCCAACAGGCCAGACCCGGCACCCCAGCACGGCGATCGCGTCCACGATGACAGGCGTTAGCAGACGATCGGGGCTTCGGCCGCGTGGAATCCGGCCGAGCGTGCTCGGGGGCCTCAGCGGATCGCTTGCCCGTGCGCCAGCGCGAGCGCAGGATGCGCCCCGGAGCCAATGGCGAGGTGGGCGCGGCCGGTAGTGTTGCTGATGGGCGCGGCCCTGCTGGCTGCCGCCGCGCTCTCGTGGCGGCGCGCCGTCAGCGTCGCCGAGTCGCCGCCCTTGCCGGTGTCTTCGGCAGGGCCTGCGGTCGATCCGAGCCTGCAAGCACCGCCTCGGTGTTTCGCGCGCCCCCCTCGGCTGCCGAGCGGCGCGCCGCCGATGTTGTCGTGCCGGGACGCCCGGCGGGTGATCGCTCAGGTGCGCGCGCGCCTGCCGAGCCCGGCCAGGCTGAGCGACGCGGCCGCGTTCGCGGATGCCTTGATCGCATGGCTCGATCCTCACGGTTTGTGGTCGGCGGCGCCGGACGCGCCCGTCGCCGGCCTGCTCAGAGATCGGCAGCGCGTGCGGCAGCTGCTCGAAGAGCTCGAGCGATCCCCGCGTGACGACGCGAGCTGCGACGCGGCGCTGTCGATCGGGAAGGCGACGCAAGCTTGGGTGGAGGAGCTGCGCGGCTTGTACGCCCCCGAGCGCCAGCGCCGTTCCCGCTTGAGTGTGCGGCGCGCCTTGACGCTGGCGTCCCAGAGCATCTTCGAAGACGATCCCGTGACCCGCCCGGCGCGGCTCTTGGCGACGGAGCTCGGCCGGCGCGCGTCCGCGTTCGAGCGGGCGCTCGGCGACGCCGGCCGCGCCATCTCCGACGAGGTGGGCTCGCGGCTGCTGCCGACGCTTGCCGAATCCGAATGGCAAAAGATCGTGCTCGCCGCCGCGGTGCGCGCCTATGTCCCGCTCATCGACGCGCATGGGCAGTGGGCCCCGCTCGAAGAGGAGTGGTCGCTGTACGCCGGCGAGACCAGCGTCGATCCGGGACCGGCCCTGTGGGGGCAGGTGACGCGCACCTCAGCGGGGGTGCTGATCGTGGACGACCCCGCGCCGCCGCTAGAGGTTGGCGATCTGGTGCTTTCGATTGGCGGGATCCAAACCGGTGGTCTGAGCATCGAGCAGCTCGAACAGCTGTCGCGCCTCGAGAGCATCGGGGGTGAAAGCGCGCGCCGGGTTTCGCTCATCCGCGGCGACTCGCCCGCCATCGTCGACCTGGAGGTCGAGATCCCCGACGCGGTCTGGGAGGACACGGCACCGGGCGCGCTCGAGGTGGAACGGGTGCGCTACGGCGGGGGATCCCTGCTCGTGCTCACGCTGCTCGACGTGCCGGACGGCCTCGGCGAGCAGGTCGTGGAGCTGCTCGCCGAAGCCAACCTCGAGGCGCCGCGGCCCGCCGGCATCGTGCTCGATCTGCGGGGCAACGGGGGAGGCTCCCCCGACGGCGCGTCGGCCCTCATCGGGGCCTTCATCCCGGGAGCGCCGAGCTTCCCGCTCCGCCGGCGCAGCGGCAAGGTGGAGGTCGAGCGGGCCATGGCGCCGCCCCTCGGGGGCCAGTGGCACGGGCCGGTCGCGGCGCTCGTGGACGGCTACACGGCGAGCGCCGCCGAAATGATCGCCGCGGCGCTGGCCAGCTACCGGCGCGGTCCGGTGCTCGGGACGCGGACCTTCGGCAAAGGCTGCATCCAGGAGTACTTCGACGACCGCAGCGGCGCGGGCGTGCTCCGCCTGACGACGATGCTCTTCGCGCAGCCGGACGGCAGTCCCTTGCAGCAGGTGGGGCTCGAGCCGACCATCGCGCTGCCCTGGCCTGCGGCCGCCGAACGCGAGGCGAGCCTCGCCGCTTCCATGCCGCCCTGGTCCGGTCCCGACGTGCGCGACCCGGCCGCCGTCGGGGGCGCCCCCTGGCCGGCCCACCACGGCCGGGTTGGCCCCTGCGGGGATCGACGCGTGTGCGAGGCGCTCCGCAGGCTCGGCCCGGAGGCGGCGGGTGCGCGCCGTCGCAAGCCGCGGCTGGCGGCGCGTTCCACGGTCGAGCCAGCGAGAAAGCCCGCGGCTCCCGAGCTGGAGCTGCGCTGATCCCCGCCGGGGCCGCGACCCGCGTTTTCCACAGACGGGGCGTAGCGAGGTGGCTGGAAAACTGCTACATTGTTCGAGAGAAGCATCGGCCGTACCGCTCCCGGTCCGCGCCAGCTGGCGGCTGCCAAGCGGGGGGTTTTGGTGCTAAACGGCAGGTGCTCCCCACGAAATCGGATGACGTCGACCGCGCCAGTTTGGGGTCCTTCGAGTCATTCGCGCTCCTGCACTGAGCTCCGGCGTGCGCCGGAAGCCCGCATTTTCCCATCCACTTCGCTCTCGAAGCTCCGTCACCGGGGCGACTGACACAACATGGAGTTCATGGCACGCCCACCGCGCTCCGACGCACCTGATGGGCAAGCCCCTACGCGATCCCAGCGGCCGAGCGGCACCGATCCGAAGCCTGCGCGCCGCGGCCCAGCCGCGTCGGCGCGCTCGTCGAAGGCGAAGCCGGACGCCGACGCCGCGGCGACCCCCTCCGAGCGTGAGCTCGGTCGCGGTCGCCGCTCCGCCGCTCCCAAGGAGCGCCCGGCGCCGAAGAGCTATCGCGTGGAGCTTTCCGAAGATTCGATCGATCCGGACGCCGCGAAGGTGGTGCGGCGGCTGACCCGGCACGGCTACGAGGCCTACCTGGTCGGCGGCTGCGTCCGCGACTTGCTGGTGGGGCGGTCTCCCAAGGATTTCGACGTCGCGACCAGCGCTCGGCCGGACGACGTGCGGCGCTTGTTCCGCAACAGCCGCATCATCGGCCGGCGCTTTCGGCTGGTGCACGTGCTGTTCGGGGGCGGCAAGGTGATCGAGACGGCGACCTTTCGCCGCACGCCAGAGCAGGCCGACCTCAAAGAGGGCGACGATCTGCTCATCCGCAACGACAACGTCTTCGGCGAGGCGCACGAAGACGCCGTTCGGCGCGATTTTACGATCAACGGCTTGTTTTACGACCTCAGCCACGGCGAGGTGCTCGACTGGGTCGGCGGGATGCCCGACATCGAGCGGCGCACGGTCCACACCATCGGCGATCCGGTCAAGCGCTTCCTGGAGGACCCGGTGCGTATCCTGCGCGCCATCAAGTTCAGCGCACGCCTCGACTTCGGCATCGAGCCCGTGGTGTACGACGCGATGGTGCATTGCCGCGGGGCGCTCGCCATGGCCGCGCGCCCACGCCTGTTCGAAGAGGTGCTGCGTTTGATGCGCGGCGGCGCGAGCCACCGGTCGATGTGGCTGGCCTGGGAGACCGGGGTGCTCGACGTCCTGCTGCCGGAGCTGGCAGCCTACCTATCCGACGCTCAAGATGGCGACGGGCCGTTCTGGCGCCTGCTCACGGCGATCGACGATCAGACGCGCGAGCGCGGCGCCGCCTTCGATGACGTCGTGCTCTGCACGGCGCTGCTCATCGAGCCGATGCGCGAGGCGTGCGGGGGCACTCGGGATCGCATCGCGGCAGCGTTCGACTTTTTGGAGCCGGTCGTCGATCGCCTCAATGTCCCGCGGCGCATCGCCGACGCCGTCCGGCGCATCGTGGCGATGATGCCTCGGCTTGAGTCGGGGCGCGCCGGTCGCTTCGCGCGCACTCCCCTCTACGATCTGGCCGAGCAGGTCTTGCTGTTGTTTCAGCTCGCTCAGCAACGACCCGCTCCCGCGGTGGTCGCGCCCGAGCTGCCGCAAGCGCCCGCCCCGAAGAAGAAGGCTGCGCGCCGCCGCAGCAAGCCCGCGGACTGACCCGGTTCCAGGGTCCCGCCGGGCGGGCGGATCGCGCTCGCGCTCGCGTCGAGCCGCCACGGGGACGGCCCGACGCTCCGCGCGGGCGATCGAGTCAGTTGCTGTTGAGCTCCACCCGCAGCAGCTTGCGACCGATGAACAAGTAGTCGCCGTGGGTGAGCCACTGCTCGGCCTTGATGCGAATGTACGTGCCGTTGCGGCTGTCGTGATCGGTCAGCAGGTACTTGCCGTCTTTCTCTTCGATCGTGCAGTGCTTGGCGGACATGTAGACATCGCCGGGGAAGTTCAGGTCGCCGTCCTCGCGTCCGACGCGCAAGGTGGTGCCCCGCGCGCACACCGTCATCCCGACGGCGCCGCCTTCCAGGATCTGGCTGATGCGGAACGGGCTCGGGTACTTGGGCGAGGAGTAGAAGAACGTCCCGTCCGCCTCCGGCCCGTCCGAGGCGCGGGGCGTGGGCTCCAGCCGGAAGAGCTGCTCGCCCGCCAGCAGCGTGTCCCCCGGCGCGATCTCCACCGTCCCGCGCACGCGGATGTAGACGCCGTTCAGAGAGCCTTCGTCGCGAACCACGAGCTTGCCGTCGCGATAGAAAAAGTTGGCGTGCCGCGGGGAGATGAACGGGTCATCGGGGAACTCGAGCTGGCCATTGCGACCGAGCACGTGTTGGTCGGCCTTCAAATGATAGCTGAGGCCCTCCATCCCCTCGCCGCGGATGAGGATCAGCCGCGCCTTGCTCGGGTCCTGCATGTCGCTGAAGAAGTGCGCGCGCAGGTTCAGCACCGTCTCCGGGACCCCGGCGCCGCAGCGCCCGCAGAACTTGTGCCCGCTCGGAACGGGGGTCTGGCACGACTCGCAAACGTAGTACTTGGCTTGTTCCATGCGTTCCTTCTCCGCTGCGTCCAAAGCGGCGGGCCCGCCCGAGCTTGGCCCAACTTCCGCAGAGTTGGCAACGGATTTGGGCTCCTGGTCCGAGGCGCCGGGCGACGGCTGGGTGCGGGTCGCCCTCGTGCCGAGGTCGAGGCGGTGGCCGCAGTCGCTGCACCACTGCGCCGCCATGGGGCTGTAGAAATGACAGCGCCCGCAGCTTAGGCCGATTTCGAACGCGGGATCACTCACAGGACGAGAAACTTACGAAATTCTTTTGAAATTGGCCAAGTGCTCCGCCCGGAACGGGCGCGATCAGCGGACGAACGTCAGCCGGTTTTCGACGTCCCCGAAGCCATTTCGGCTGACCAACCGGAAGAACACCGTCTCTGTGCACGCGCTGCGGTCCACCGGTCCGTAGTCCCTCGAATCGTACGGATAGAGGCGATTGTCGCTGATCAAGAACAGCTTGCCCTCGGGCACCTCGACGTCGACCTCGCGGGGCTCGGGCTTTCCGCGCAGGACCGACCCGCGCTGGTGTGCGTGCCCGGCGACCACCTCGACCTGGCACCGCTGGGTGACGGTCTTGCGAGAGGTCGGATCGTCGACCTCGAACTCGCCGCAGCTCCGCTCGGTCTCTGCCTGGTCGTCGTTGACCCGCACCCGCTCACCTTTGACGCGCAGCGCGTCCCCCTCTTCGCCCAAGAGGCGCCCGACCACCACGCGTTCGGGGGCGTCGGGCTCCGGGCACAGCACCAGATCGCCGAAGGACGGCGGCGTGAAACGCCAGAGGAGCACCAGATCGCCCGGACGCAACGTGGGCGCCACCGATGCCTCGAGCCAAGGGTCGTCCTCGGGCACGCGCCACCAGCGCAAGAACCCGAGCCGCGCGATCCCAACCACCACGCCGATGATCAGCGCGCACCACACGACGAAACGAACGATCCTGTGCATTCGACGAGCCGGGGGCGGTCCGCGGTGGACCGCTCACCTCGGATCCTACGCGCGCCTGCCGGAGAAGGTTAGCGCCACCGTCCGCGACGTCACGGCTCGGTGCAATCGAGCGGCGGCAGCTCGTTGGGGCTCGCGCCTTCGGCGATCAGCTTGGCGTTGGAGAACACCGAGCGCCAGCGATCGAGCCGAGTGAACTCGGAGCGGCCCACCGTCTTCTCGTTGCTGTCCATCACCGCGGCCGAGATCACGCCCACGAGCTCTCCGGTCTCTCGGACCAGCCCCGGGCCGCCGGAGTCGCCCGGGCAGATGCCGGCTTGCAGCTGAAACCGTCCCGTGCCCACGGCGTCGATGTCACCTCCGATGCGTCGCTTGCGCCGCACGCCGTCCGAGGACAGAGCGCAGCGGCCGAAGCCGATCGGCTGGACGTGCTCGCCTTTTGCGACGCCTCGGTCCAGGCGCGGCGTGAGCGTGGCCACCCCGATCAGCCGGCGCTCCAAGACCAGGATGGCGATGTCGCCTTCGCCGGCGGCGTACCCGCAGCTCGGCGCCACGATCGCGCGCACGCCGACTTCGCCCCAGGGCAGGTAGTCGCCGCCCAGCTCCACCCGCACCTCGCTGGCGTCGAAGTCGCGCGCCACCGGATCACCGTATTGGTTGCGCTCCGTCACGCAGTGGTGCGCGGTCAGCACGCGGTCCTCTTCGATCAGGGTCCCCGAGCAGGTCACGCTGCCCGCCACCACGCGCACGACGTAGTCTTCGTCCTGCGTCAGCGCGAGCGGCAGCTCCGGCACGTCGAGGCGCGTGTCTTCGGGCAACGCGGCCGGGCGTGGCGTGGGTTCTGCCTTGGGCTTGCCCGGGAAAGGCAAGCTCGCGCAACCGCTCGCGGCCAACGTGACGACCGTCATCGCCGCCGCAGCGGCGGGGATCGACGACCGCCGGGCGCGCGGGGGCGGTGGGGGTTGGGCTTCCGTCTCCGACATCGTGTTCCGCTGAGGTGCCGCCATCGTCCCGCTGGTCCAATCCCGCTGCTGGCGAAGGGTCGGCTTGCTGCCGATGAGCCACCTTCACCTACCGGTCGTGTACCGATTAAGACCCGTAGTCTAAACGACTTCGAGGTGCGGGTCGTGGCTCGCGTTCGCGAATTCTTTTAGCACTCGATGCAGCACGGCGCGCAACTTCGGTCGCACCTGTACCCACGCCGGTGCCCGCTCTTGCTTGCTTCAGTCGGGCGGCAACTTTCCGTCGAGCACGCTCGGCGCTCCAAGCGAGCTGCCGCACTTCAGGTCGTGACCAAGTCGTCCTTGTGCACGACCACCAGGTCGTGGCCGCCAGCGCCGAAGAGGAGATCGAGCTCGGCGCCCTTCTTGCCAGCGGCGCGCGCCACGTCGAGCGCTCCGAGCCGCGTGAGACCGCGCGCGACCTCCGTGCCCTCCGCCGTGATCACGCGCACGGAGTCGCCGGGGTTGAACTGCCCGCGAACCCCGAGCACGCCCACGGGCAGCAAGCTGCTCTTGCCCCCCAAAATGGCGCGCTCCGCGCCGGCGTCGATGAGCACCGCGCCGCGCGGACGCAACGTGTAGGCGATCCAGTGTTTGCGTGCCTTCATCACGCCGCCCGCGGCGGGGAACAGCGTGCCGACGTCCTCGCCCGCGACGACGGCGTCGAGCACCGACGGCAGCCCTGCGGGCGCGATCACGACGTTCGCTCCCGATCGCGAGGCCTTGCGAGCGGCGTCGAGCTTGCTCTGCATGCCGCCGCTGCCGACGGGCGCGCCGGCGGCGGCGACGCGGCCGATGGTGACGTCGTCGCGCATCACCGAGATGCGACGCCCTTGATCGTCGAGCACGCCGTCGACGTCGGTGAGCAGCACCAAGAGATCGGCGCCGACCAGCGGCGTTATCATGGCGGCGAGCTGATCGTTGTCGCCGAAGCGGATCTCGTCGGTGGCGACGGTGTCGTTCTCGTTGACGATCGGCAGCGCCCCCGCTTCCAGCAGCGCGGCCAAGGCGTCGCGCGCGTTGTTCAGGCGTTCGCGATCAGCCAGGTCGGCGTGGGTCAAGAGCACCTGCGCGGTGGTGATGCCCAGCTCGCCGAACGCCTCGTCATAGCGGCGCATCAACACGCTCTGTCCGGCCGCGGCGGCCGCCTGCAGGCGCGACATTTCTTTGGGGCGCGCCCGATACCCGAGCCGCCGGCAGCCGATCGCGATCGCGCCGCTCGACACCAGCACCGAGCTGCGGCCGGCGGCCAGCAGCCGAGCGATCGCCTCGGCGACCCGTCGCTGCGACGTGTCCTCCGCCGCGAGCGAGCGGGAGCCGACCTTGACCACGAGGCGGCGTGCCTTCTGAAGGTGCGAGCGATCCTGTGTCATGGCAGTCGAAGGGTCCCGGCGTATCGCGGCTCTCGCCGGGGCGCCAGAGCCTGTGACGGGCACGGGACGCGCCGACTCAACCCGGCGCCTCGGGGCGGAGCGGGACGAGCTCGTACAGGCTCGCGTCGGCGGCGTCTGCCGCCGCGACGAGGTCGCGGGTGCCGAGCCCGGGGGCCAGCGTGACGACCAGGAGCGCGTCGCGCTCATCCGCCCCCGCGTCGCCGCCCGGCAGGGGCGCGCCGGTCCGCAGGGTCACCTCGCAGCCTCGCTCGGTGAGACGATCCTTGAGCCGTCCGCCGCCGGTGAAGACCCGCAGCTGGTAGCGGCGGCTCCCCGACAGGATGTCGCCAGGGGAGCCCTGCGCGACCGGTTGCCCGTGTTCGAGCACGACGAGGTCATCCATGCGGCGCAGCAGGTCGACCTCGGCGGCGTCCCCGTCGAGGGTTGGCGCCGAGATCAACAGCCGGCGCCCGAACGCCGCGCGGTCGAGCACCTCCGTCACGAAGGTTTGGGCGGGGGGCTCCAAGCCGAGCAGCGGCGATTCGACGACCAGGACCTTCGGCTCGCCGAGGCGCGCGTGGGCGATCGAGAGCGCGCGGCGTTCCGGCAAGCTCGAACGCTCGAGCGGCCGCGCCGCGATCTGCCCGAGCCCGAGCCCGTCGATCGCCGCCCGCGCCAGGGCCTCTGCCTGTCGCTGCGAGACGCCGAGCAGGCGTGCGCTCTCGACCAGGTAGTCGAGCACGGTGAACTTCGGGGGCAGCTCCAGATCCAACGGCGCAAACCCGGCTTCCCCGGAGCGCAGCGCCGCCGACGGCGCCTGGCCGCACACCGAGACCTGCCCCGCCGTGATTTCGGCACCTCCCGAGAACAGCCGCAACAGCGGCGACACCTGGCCGATCAGAGCGGCCCGCTCGGCGTCGATGACGAAGCTCAGGCCTTCGAGGGCGACGCTGCCGCCGACGTCGATGCGGGCATCTTGGCAGCGCAACAGCTCCGCCATCTCAATCCTCGACGGGCGTCATTTCCATGCGAGCCAGCGGTTTGTCGCCCGAATAGACGACGAACGGCGCCATCGCCCGCACGAGATCGAGCATTTGCGGCGGCAACCGCAGCGCCGCATCGGAACGCAGGCCCTCGATGCCGAGCAGCCTGCCGAGCAGAGTCGTGTCCGGCGGTGGCAGCTCCAGGATCGGCGAATGATCGGGCAACCCCGCCTGCTGCCTCGCGTGCTCGAGCGCCTGGCGCAGGCCGCCGAGCTCGTCGATCAGTCGCCGCTCGAGCGCTTGCTCCCCCGTCCACACCCGACCGCGGCCGACCGCGTCCACCTGCGTCTTGGTCAGCGGCCGTCCGAGCGCCACCCGCGACAAGAAGACGTCGTAGAACTGGCCGACCTTCTTCTGCAGCTCCTTGCGTTCGTCCGCCGTGAAAGGGCGGAAGATCGACTCGGCGTCGGCGCGTGGCGCGGTCTTGTAGACCTCGACGTTGACGCCGATCTTGTTCAAGAGCTGGCCAACGTCTGCCTTGCCGTAGAAGATCCCGATGCTGCCGGTGATGCTCAGGGGATTGGCGAAGATCCGGTTCGCCGGCGCCGAGATGTAATACCCTCCGCTGGCGGCGTAGCTGCCCATGCTCACGATCGTCGGCTTGACCCTGGCGGTGAGCTGCACCTCGCGCCAGATCACCTCGGCCGCCATCGACGACCCCCCGGGCGTCTCCACGCGCAGCACGACCGCGCCCACCATCGGGTTCTCGCGCGCTTGCCGGATGGCCTCTGCGATGGTGTACGACCCGGCGAGCTTGGTCCCGAGCAGCGGGATCGTGTTGCTGCGGCCGTCGACCATGTCGCCTTCGACGTAGATGAGGGCGATCGAGGGCACGCGGCCGAAGTGCTCGGCGGCGACCGGCGCCGGGGGATCGTCCAGGACGGGGATGTCGTCGCCCACCAGCTCCGAGACGTACTGCTGGATCCCGTCGTCGTGCGCGTAGCCGTCGATCAGCCCAGCGAGCTTGGCCTCGGAGGAGACGAAGGGGCCGTTGGCGATGCGTTGGCGCAACACCTCGGGGGGGATGCCTCTGCCCGCGCCCACGTCGGCGACGAAGCGCCGCTCGTGCTGCTCGAGCAGATCGATCTTCATTTGGCGTGCTGGGTCGGTGGACCCCCGGCGCACGAACGCCTCTGGCGCGCTCTTGAAATCCCCAATCCTCACGAACTCCGCGCGGATGCCGAGCTTGTCGAGCAGCTCGCCGAAGAACAGGTGCCGCGTGCTCAGACCTGCGAAGCGCAGCCCACCCGCCGGGTTCATCAAGATCTTGTTGGCCGCCGCGCACAGGTAGAGGGCCGAACCGCTGGCGTCCTCGAGGTGGCAGAGCACCTTTTTGCCGCGGGCGCGGAGCAGCGCGATCGCGTCCCGCAGCTCCTGAACGCGCGCCAGCGTCTGCCCCGGGGTGGTGCGGGGCTCGAACACCACCGCTCGCAGATCGGGCTCCTCGCTGAGCTTCCACAACGTGCGCAGGAGCGCCACGTGCCCGCGGGCCCCCGGCGTGTCTTCGATGCGCACGCGCACGGCGTAGTCCTGGCTCGGGAGCCCGGCGGGTTCCCGCCAACCGCGCATGGCGATGTCGGTTTGGAGGTTGCGGTGCGCCTCGTAGCGGGCGTCGCGACCCAAGCCGTTGCCGATGATGCTGCCGCCGGCGAGCTCGACCGAACCGCTCGGGGAGTTGGCGTAGACGGCGAGCGCCAGCGATCCCATCCAGGCGCGCCGATCGTTGTCCGCCGGTTCCGCCACGGTGAAGTCACCGCGCAGCCGGCCGACGTACGGGACGTCGATGCCGAGCACGCCGCGGGGCGCCCAGTAGGCGCACGAGGCGACCGGGCCCGCGAAGGCATCGCACTCGAACGACCCATCCACGTACTGCGCTTCGAGCCCGAGCTCCACCCAGCGGCTGCCGAAGGGACGCAGCGCCAGGGCGGCCGTGTAGGTCGGGTCGATGCGGACCAGGCCGCTCCTCGGCGCGTTGATGTGGCGAGCCACCAACGAGATGGCGAGGCCATCGGCGGGGCGCGTGGAGAGCCCTGCCGACCAGGAGAACAGCCCATCGAGGGGTTCGAGCTCGGAGTAGCTGCGCTCCAGCGAGAAGCCGATGCTGGCCGTGTCCGTGGTGCGGACCGCGAGCCCCCAGGTCAGCCATTGATAGTTGCGCAAGCCGGTGGCCGCCGGCGGGTCGACGACGTCGAGACGCAAGCCGGTGGCCAGGCGGATGATGGGGATGGGCACGCCGAAACCGACCGCGTGCCCTTGCCACGGCGTGAGCGCGTCCTCGTCGAGGTAGATGCTGGACCAGCGCAGCTCCGCGGCGGGCAAAAACGCCAGATTGGCGGGATTGAGCACCAGCGCGCTGGTGTCGTCGCTCGCGGCCACCGAGCGCCCGAGCGGCGGCAGCCGGCTCGGCTGTTCGAGCGGGACCTGCGCCGAGAGCTGCACGGCGGCGAGGCAGACGGCGGCCGCCGCGCTGCCAGCGAGGGCGAGCGGGCGCCCCCGCCGCCGGGCAACGGGCGCCTTCGATGCTGGGCCCGGCGACGGGCGGCGGGTCACGGTCCGCGGCTTCATGTGTCGATCCCACGCGCGCGTAGGATTTCGGCGATTTGTTCGCGCCGTTGCTCGAGCTCCGCCGGATCCTTGACCGGAACGAAGCGCGCGGCCCCACCCACGCGCGAGACGTGGAGGAAGGCGGTCGGGACGTTGCTCGTCACCTCGCCGATCAGCCGCTCGAACTGCACGACGGGCTTGTCGTCCACCTGCTTGTTCACGGCGAAATACGTCCAATCCATGCTGAGCTCCAAGAGCGCGCGGGCGTCGAAGTGAAAGGTGTTCGTGTTGAAGACCCGCACCTGCGCCGCGTCGAAGCCCTCCGGCAGGCGGAACTCCTCCAAGATCACCGGCTTGCCGTCGAGGCGGACCGGGATCCCGCCGCGGTCGGAGCCCACCTTGTCGACCACCTCGGCCGTGACCGGGCTCCTCTGATCCAGGTGCCAGCCGATCACCGCCGGGTCGAGCGTTGCGCCGAGGTTGTCGACGTTGGCCACCATCACGCTCCGGCCCCCTTGCTCGACGAATCGGTGCAGCAGGCCGCTTTGTCGCAGCGCGTCCGGCAGGTCGCCGTGGCCGGGGGCGTAGGCGCTCGGCTTGCTGTCTGCGTCGACGAACAAGCTGCCGTCCGGGTTCAGCCGCAGGCTGAGGGATTGGCAGAAGACGCCGAGGTGCTCGCCGTCGATCCTGTCGCCCAGCGCCTCGCGGATCGAAGCGTCGGTCGCCTCGCTCGTCATCAGCCACAGGCGGGGGCGCCGGCCCATCCGCCGTTCGAGCGCGTCCATCTCCGCCAGCCGCACATCGAGGAACGTCTTGCCCCCGATGGCGTCCACCAGCGCCTTGACCACGCCCCCCATGCGGGTCGCCATCCCGCCGGCCATCACGATCAGCGCGCACTGTCCCTGGGCCAAGGCTTCGAGTCCGATGCCTTCGATGCGGCTCCACTCCGGGCTGCTCGGCTCGGGGAGTTTTTGTATGTCTTCGGGCTCCGGTGGCGTTACGATGCCGTGTGCGCGATTGTCGATGCGCTCACCGTTGCGAAGGCGTTCGGCGAGCGCCAGGAACCGGCGCCTGTCGAAGCGGCGGTTCGACAGCGAGCGTTGGATTTCTTCCGGCAGATCAGCGAGCTGACGTTCCAGGTCCGAAGACATGCCCGCGAGGGTAACGATGCTTCCACGCAACTGCCAGCCTCGTTTTTGCGAGCCGCGATCCTGCCCGAGCTTGATAACCCTGGTCTTTTTGCTCGTGCCGATCGCCGGCTGCGTGGGCGCCGTCGAGCATCGACCGACGCAAGCAGAGGCCGCCGCCGGGCCGCCGCCGTCAGGGGGGCGGCCGAGCGCGGCATCGCTCTTGGTTGGCGCCCGAGAAGCCCCCGAAGCCGCCGCGCCGGCGCAGACCGCCGACCGCGTCTGGGCGCCGGGGTATTGGCACTACGACGGCATCGATTACGTTTGGGTCCCGGGTCGCTGGCAGCCGCGGCGCGTGGGGTACAGCTGGTACGGCTCGAGGTGAGCCAAAGGCCCCCGAGCTTGCTACACTCGCGGGCGATGCGCCGCGGCCCAATTCGCCGAGCTTGGCTGCTGGGGCCTTGGTTGCTCGCCTTGCCGGCCCTGGCGGCGGGGCCCGTCTTGCACGAATACTTCGACCCGAGCCCGGAGGAAGATCTGGCGCTCGGCGCCACCACGGCGCACGGTCAGTTGTCGGCCGCCATCGACACCTCTTCCGGCGTCGTTGCGGCGCCCGACCCCAGCCGCCGCCCCCTCGGATCCGAGCAGGCCTACGGCGGCCGCTCCACTCCAGAGAGCCCGGACGCGCGCTACCTCATCGATCGCAACACCACCCGCCCCGATCTGGTCGCCTACGACGATCCGTTCATCCCGGCGGTGACGCCCTTCAAGCGCCTCTACGCCTATGACAGCGTGACCGAGTCGCTCGAGCTCGGCGTCGCCGACAAATCGCTCACCGAGATGCCGAGCTCCGGACCCGGTCTCGGCCCGACCGAAGACGGCTTCTACGCCGACATGGTGGTCGATCTCGCCGCCGACACGCCGGTGCGCATTCCGAGCGTCGGCCCCGGCGCCCGCGTCATCTCGGCGGTGATCGAGCCGAAGGCGCCGTTCGTCCTGTTGCGGGATGGGGCAGACAACTGGTTCGTGAAGAGCCCGGCGCAGCGGCGCGCGCGGCTCGTGATGGAGCTTGGCATCGATCGAGCAGTGTTCGGCAGCGAATTTGCCGAGGTCCGCCGCTCGGACCTGGCCGCGCACCTGCCGAGCCTGCCCAGCTCGGTTGAGGACGAAGCCGATCGTGTCTTGTCCGAAATTGGCATCTCCGCGACGACCGCGCCCCGGGCGGCGCTGGCGCTCTTGGTCCGGTATTTTCGGGCATTCTCTCCTTCGGAGGAGCTGCCGGAGGCCGAGCAGGGCGCGGCCCTCTATTTGGAGCTCGCGCTGTCGCGCAAAGGCGTGTGCCGGCACCGGGCCTACGCCTTCGTGATTTCGGCCATCCGCGCAGGGCTGCCAGCGCGCATGGTGCGCAACGAAGCGCACGCTTGGGTGGAGGCCTACGACGGGGTGCTGTGGCACCGCATCGATCTGGGCGGCGCCGCTGGACGGCTCGAAATGCGGCAAGACCAGCCCAAACCGCTGCACCAGCCCCCTCAGGACCCTTTCGAATGGCCCGAGGGGAGCAACTCCGGGCTCGGGCTCGGGTTGGAGAACGCGGCGAGCAGCGGCCAGGCGCCGGGGGACGGGGCGTCTGGGGTGTCGTCCGGCGGTGACGCGACGCCAGCAAGCTCGCCCGCGTTGCCGCCGGCGCCCAGCTCGACGAGCGACGATCGACCGCCCTCCGAGCTCAGCTTCCGCGTCGATCGGGCCGTGGTGCGCCGGGGCGAATCGGTGCGCATCAGCGGGCGCGTGGAAGCCGGCGGTGCGCCGTGCGCGCTGTCGCGGGTGGACGTCGGGCTGCGCGACGGCAGCGGTTCGAGCGTGCCGCTCGCTCCGTTGCCGGCCGGCGAGGACGGCCGCTTCTCCGGCGATGTCGTGATCCCGCTGTCCGAGGTCGACGTCGGCGACTACCAGCTGTTCGTCTCGACGCCCGGCACCGCCCGCTGTGGTCCCGGGCGCCAGGAGTGAATCAGCTCAAGCTGCGCCGGAGCTTCTCGATGTGGGTGACCATGTCCCGCAGCGTGGCGTCCTGGCGCCGCGCGGCTTCTTCGATCTGCCCGGCAGACGCGAGCGCTTGCTCCGAGCCGCGCGACTGTTGGCGGTGGGCGCTGTTCAGCTGGTTGACCATGCTGCTGATGTTCTCGATCGCCTGGGTGATCTGACGCCCGCCGCGCGCCTGCTCCTGGCTCGAGCGCTCCACCTGCTGGGAGATGGTGCGCATTTTCTCGCCGCTCGACATGATGAGCTCCGACCCGCGCGCCTGTTGAGCGGTCGCCGCCGCGATCTGCTGGACCGTCTCCGCGATGCGTCCGATGGCGTCGGTGACCTGCTTGCTGCCCTTGGCCTGCTCGACCGTGGCGCGCGCGATCGCCCGCACCATGCTGGTGCTCTTCTGGGAGCTCTCGAGGATTTTCTTCAGGGCCCGCTCGGCCTCGTTCGACACCTCGACCCCTCGATCGACGTTCTGTGCGCCGCGCTCCACGGCCGAGATGGCGTTCTTGCTCTCCGACTGGATGGTCTTGATCAAGTCGGCGATTTCCTTGGTGCTCGCGCCCGCGCGCTCGGCCAGATCCTTGATCTCGTCCGCGACGACGGCGAAACCCTTGCCGTGCTCGCCGGCCTGCGCCGCGATGATGGCGGCGTTCAACGCGAGCAAGTTGGTCTGTTCGGCGACCTCGTCGATCACGTTCAAGATTTGGCCGATGGCTTCGATGCGTGAGCCGAGGTTCGAGATCACCGCGACGGCCTCTTGGCTGCTCTCTTTGATGCGATAAATCTCGCCGATCGTCTTCAAGATCGATTCTGCGCCGCGCTCGGCGTCGACCGCGACCTCCTCGCTCAGGCGCGCCGTCTCGTTGGCATTGGACTGCACTTGGTCGATCGAGACGTCCATCTCGTTCATGCTGGAGCTGGTCTCCTCGGCAGTCAGCGAGAGCGCGTCCACGTTCTTGGCCACCTCCTTGATCGAGTAGGCCATCTCCTCGATCGAGGCGACCGTCTCCCGCACGCTCGATCCAAGCTCCACGATGTGATCGGCCACTTCCTCGTTGGTCGCCGACATCTCCAGGATGGAAGAGCTGCTCTCCTCCGCGCTGGCGGCCAGCACCTCGACGTGCTGCGCGATTTCGCGCAAGGAGGCGGTCATTTCGCGGATGTGCCGGGTCGTTTGAACCGAGCCGTCCAGCTGTTGGGCCACCCCTTCGGTCAGGTGCCGTGCCGATTCACTGAGGGCGCGATTGGCCTGTTCGATCTCGGCGAGGCGATCCTTGTTTCGTTGCCGGGTGGCGGCCAGCTCCTCGTAGACCTCCTCGAGCTCCGAGTACAAGCGCAAGAGGTCCGGCGAAGCCTCGTCGGGCGGCTCCGGACGGCGGCCATCACGCACCCGGCGCATGGCGCCGTGCAGTGAAGACAAAGTCTTCGTATCGCCCGCCGCGGAAGCTCCGAACCAAACCGCCGACGCCCCCACGAGGAAGAGCAAGCCCGCATACAGCGGCATCAAATCTTGCCGTCCGAACGCCATCAACACGGCAGCAACGGCGAGGATCCCGATGCTGAGCAATTGTCGCTGCGATACTCGATTCATCGTTTTGCTTCTCAGGCAAAGCCGTTGGCTTCACCCCCAACGGCCACGCATTATGCCGCGCCAGCGCCGCTCGCCCACAAACTTTCTTCGGTAGATTCCAGCAATTGAGGCCACTGTCAGCCACCAGGCCGAGGGTGAAGTTCAGTAAGTGAAGGCGTCGGCGCGGGAGAGCATGTGGGCATTCTGGCTCTGCGAACCCACTTGCGCCGCCACGTCAGACGCCAGTGGCAGTGACGCTCGGCGGATCCGCCAGCAGGCTGGGGCCCGCAATTGGCAGCTCCACCACGAACAACGCGCCGCCGCCTGGCGCATCCTCGTAGCGGATCTCGCCGCCGTGCTCGACCACAATCCGGTGGGTGATCGAGAGGCCGAGCCCGGTGCCTTCGGGTTTGCCGGTGACGTAGGGCTCGAAGAGGTGCGGCTTCAGATCGGCGGGCACCCCCGGGCCGTTGTCCTGGACCTGCACGATCACCCGGTCCTGGTGGCGCGACAGCTCGACCTGGACCTTGGGTGTGGGGGCCTGCCGCGCCGCCTCCACGGCGTTCTGGATGAGATTGGTCAGCACCTGGACCATCTGGTCACGATCGGCGTTGATCTCGGGCAGCTCTCCCGCCTCGAGCGTGAGCGTGGCCCCGCTCGAGGCGTGCAGCGCGACCACCCGGCGGGTCGTCTCGGCCAGATCCATCGGCTCCGGCCGCGGGGGAGGCAGCCGCGCGAAGCGCGTGAACTCCGTGACGATGTTGCTGATGCGCGCGACCTCGTCCAGCACCGTGCGGGTCGCCTCGTCGAAATAGTCGTCGAAGGCGGGATCTTGGCGCGCCCGCAGCCGACGCAACGTCTCCACCGCCGCTCGGATCGGTGAGAGCGGGTTCTTGATCTCGTGGGCGACCCGCCGGGCGATCTCGCGCCGAGCTGCGATGCGCTCGGTGGCGGCGAGGCGCCGCCGCAACGCGGCCAGATCGCCGATGGCGCGGTTGAAGCTGTCCGCCAGCTCCTCGAGCTCGCGCCCGCCGCGTGCGCGCACCGGCGTCGGCTCACCGCCGACCACCGCCCGCGCCTGCCGGGACAGATCCACGATCGGCCGCGCCAGCCCGCGGCTGAGCAACACCGACAGCACCAGCGCCGCCGCGAACGTCGCCAACCCGAGCGCGACGATGGTGACGTCCAGGCGGCGCAAGGCCCGCACCAGCGGCAGCCGCGACTGGCTGGCCACGATGGTCACGCCGCCGAGCTCCGGGAGCTGCCAGCGCTGCAGCATCCGATCGGCGGCGTTGGGCGGAGGTGTGAGCGACAGCTCGACGCCGTGGCTGCGGCCGACGTCGGCGAGCAGCTGCGAGAGGTGGCGCGCGGCGTAGAGGCCGACCGTGACGCCCCCTTCGCGGCGCGCGCAGTAGATCTGCAGCGCCAGCGGGGGTCGATCGGTGCGGAGCGAAGGCGTCTCGGCGGGCGTCGCGAGCAGCGCCGAGAGCCGGGCGTCCACCCTGCCGACGCCGCCGGCGCCCGCGCCCATACCCAGGATTTCTCCCTTTTCCGTGAAGAGCACCAGCTCGTCGAGCCGGAACGCCTCTTTCAGCTTCGGCACGCGCAGGCTGAGCGACAGGCGCCGCTCCGCGTCGAGGCGGCCAGTGCGCAGGTCGACCAAGGTGCTGTCGACGATCGGATCGTGACGGCAGAGCGGACCCACGAGCTCGGTCAGCGCCTTCGAGGAGGTCCGAAGCTCGTGCTCCAGTCGGCTGAAGGCCTGCTCGAGCTGCCAGCGAAAGCGCTCTTCTTCGGCTTGTCGCCAGGCTTCGCGCACGCCAGCGCCCAGCGCCAGCGTCGAGGCGACGGTCACGATGCCGATCGCCACTAGCAATCGCTGCGCCAGTGTCACGCCGCCAGGGTAGCACCGGGACGTTCGCCCGCGGCATCGCCCTCCCACACGGCTTGCATGGGCTGAGCTCGACTGGCACGTTCCCGCCGTGACCCCCGTCCTGCGCTGCGTGCTCGTGGGCCTGCTCGTCTTGCTTGGCTGTTCGCCGGCGCGCGAGGCGGAGCCGACGACCGGGCTGTCGGCGCCCCGGCGCTCGCCCGGAGCCTCGCCCGCGGCTGGCCCCCCGACGCTCGACGCCCGGCGCCTGGCGAAGGTGCCCGGCGGCACCTTCGGTCCCTACGTCGTCGAGATGGCCGCGGCGCCCTCCTTGATATGGGCCGAACCGACGGCGGGCGGGCGCGCCTGGTACTCGCTCGACAGCAACGATCCGAAGCCGCAAAAGCTCGTGAGCTCGACGGGGGAGCTGCGGCTCGCCGCCGTTCGTTCGGCGCCGGGCGGCGAGCGTGCGATCGTGGTGAGCGCCCTTCACGACGGCGCCACGCACCGCATCGAGGCGTTCGTCGTCGACGACCGCTCGCGATCGCGTCCGTCGGTCGCGACCGTCGCCGAAGGTCGCGAAGAGATCTTGTGGATCGAAGCGATGCCGCTGAGCCGGGGAGCCTTGGTGCTCTGGGCGGTGCGGCGCGGCGAGAGCGCGGCCTTGCTCGCCCGGACGCTGGGTGCCGGCGAAAGTGAGCCGCGGACGCTGGTGCAGGGGGCGCTGGCCTGGCAGGGCGTTGCACACGGTGGGGGGGCTGCCGTCGCAGCCGTGATGGACAGCGCAGACAGCGCGATGGGCCGCGTGAAGCTCTTTCGGGTCGACGAAGGTGGATCGCTGATCGGCGGTCCGCTCACCGTCAACGCCGCCGCCTCCGCGGCACAGGATGTCGACCTGATCGCGCTGACCGATGGCCTCTTGCTCGGGTGGACCGACAACACGGGCGGAGAATCGCGGGTGCATGTGGCGCGCGTGGACGGGGCCGGGAAGGTCGCCCAGGCGCCTTCAGCCGTCGTGCCGAGCCTCGGAGAGCAAGCCTTCCTCAAGCTCGCCAAAGATCCGTCCGGTGCGGGCGCCTACCTGATCTTCGAGCCCGTCGGGCGAGCGCCCCAGGGCCAGCGCACCATCGCCGTCGCCCGGCTCGACGAGCTCGGGCGGTTCACCGGCGATCGCGCCCACATCGACCACTTCGCGACCGACGGGACGCTGCCCGAGGTCGTGCCGTTCGCGGGCGGCGTGGGCGTGCTCACCCGTGCCCCGGTCTGCGAGCAGGGCGCGCCGTGCGCGAGCACGCGGGCGCGCCCGTTCTACGTGCGGCTCGATCGATCGTTGTCCGTGGTGGGCGGCGCACCCATTCCCGCAAATGACGGGTGGGCAGCGCTCGCCTGGGGCCTGTCGTGCCGCGGCGACGCGTGCGCCGTGCTCGCCGCGACCGCCCAGGATCCCGCTCCGATCTTCACCGTCGACGTGACCGCCGTCAGCGATGGCTGGCGGCTGCCGGCAAACAGCGCTCCGCGCCCCGATCCGCCGCGGCTCGCCGGCGTGCGCGCGCTCGCGTCGATCGATCTCCTCGCCGACATCGACGTGCTGTCCGAGAACGGAGCGACGCTCGCCGCCACGCTCACCTATTTCGATCCCTCGACGCCCTACGAGCGCTTGTCCCGCCCGGCGCCCGATGGCCGCTTCGATCCCTTGCGCGCGCTGCTTCAGATCTGGCTCCCCGACGAGCCCGACGCCGCGCCTCAGACGATCTCGCTCAGGGCACGTTCTCTCGGCGGGGTGGCGCTGGCTCCGATGGGAGGGTCGAGCCCAGGGGCGCTGCTCGCCTGGGCCGCGCTCGACAACGGCCAGCCGCAGGTGTTTCTGACGCTACTCGACGGCCGCGGCAAGAAGGTCTCGCAGCGCATGTTGACGCGCAGCGACGGCGAAGTCAGCGACGTGGCCGCAGCGCGTGTCGCCGACGGCTGGATCGTCGCGTGGGTGGATGAACGCGACGGAGATCCCGAGATCTATGCCGCGAAGATCGACGCGCGCCTGCAGCGTGTCGGCCCCGAGCAGCGCGTCACGCGCGCGCCAGGCGCGGCCAGCGGCCCCGCGCTGCTGCCCGTCGCCGACGGCGTGGTGCTGGTCTGGGCGGATGCTCGCGAGGGTGAAAAACCCGGCTGGTCGGACATCTACACGACCAAGCTCGCCGCCAGCGACGCCGCACCTGCGGCCGAGCGCGTGCTGTTCGCGTCGCGCCACCACGCTCACTCGCCGGTCCTGGCGGCGCGCGGCGACGGCGTGGTCGTCGCCTGGGGCGAAAGCGAGATCGACGCTGGGTTGCAGAGCCGCGGGCACGGGCTGCGGTTGCTCGAGCTCGGCGCGGGCAACGGGCCGATCGAGATCGACGTCGAGGGAGCGCCGGCCTCGCTGTCGATGGAGTGCGGCGCCACGACGTGCCGGATCGTGGCGGCCACGACGGGTGCGCGCGCCGCGCTCTGGGCGATCGAAGCGGGCGCCCGCGGCGCGCCGTTGGTTCGGCAGCTCGGCGCGGTCTCGGGTCCAGGCGGGCAAGCGCTCTTGCCGGCGCTCGGCGGCGGTGGCGTCGTGTTCACCGAGCGCGCACGTGATGGTCGCGCTCGGCTGAAGCAGCTCCGGATCGAGTGGTCGCCAGGTAGTCCTTGACGGCCGCCGCGGCGCGGGAGACGGTCGCTCCGCGGCGGCCGCGCGGTCGCCTCGTGCAATGTCGGCCGCACCCGCTTCGTCACGAAATCCTCTGAAGGCGTTCCTCGACATTCGGCGGGACGAGCTGCCGCTCGCCGCCGCGATGTTCGGCTACTTCTTCTTGGTGATCACGACCTTCTGGATCCTCAAGACGATCAAGAAGGAGCTGTTCGTCCGCTTCTACGATCAGCAGGGGCTCGACCTGCTCGGTTGGTCGTTGAAAGCGGCCGAGGCGGAGCTGCTCGCCAAGCTGCTCAACATGCTGGTGGCCGCCGTCGCCGTGGTGGCGTTCAGCGCGCTGTCCAATCGCTTCACGCGCCACCGGCTGACGCTGATCTTCTGCGGCTTCTTCGGCTTGTGTTTCCTAGGGTACGCCGCCGCCCTCGACCAGCCAGGACATCTGCTGGTTTGGTCGTTTTATCTGTTCGGTGACCTGTACAGCACGCTGATGGTGGCGACGTTTTTCGCGTTCTTGAACGACAGCGTCGAGCCCGCCGCCGCGCGCAGGCTGTACGGTCCGATCATCCTCGGCGGCGTCGGCGGCGGCGCGTTCGGCTCGATGGTGGTGCTCAGCCACATCGGCGAGGTGGGGCGGTCGAGCTGGGTCTGGATCTCGCTCCTCATCACCGGCGTGGTCGCCGGGCTCGCGCTGTTCGCCGGCCCCCTGGTCGAGTGGGGCAGGACCGGGGCGGCGCCGGCCGGCGCCGCGGCGCCGCCCGCCGAAGAAGCGCCCCAGGACTCGAACCCGGCGCTGGCCGGCGCGCGGCTGGTGCGGCGCTCCTCCTACCTCTTGGCGATCGTCTCGATCGTCGGGGTCTACGAGATCATTTCCACCATCCTCGATTTCCAGTTCACCGCCACCGTGGCTCACTACCTGGACGGGCCTGAGATTTCCAAGCAGTTCGCGCGCGTCTACACCATCACCAACGTCGCCGCCCTGCTCGTTCAGCTCTGCCTGACGAGCGCGCTGATGAGCCGCTTTCGGCTGACGGTGTCGCTCCTGGTGACCCCGGTCGCGGTGATCGCCGCCTCGGGCACGTTCCTGGCCGTGCCGTTGCTCTGGCCCGGCAGCCTCTTGAGCAGCGCGGACAACGCCCTTGCTTATTCGATCAACCAATCTGCCCGAGAGGCGTTGTACACACCTGCCCGTCGCGAAGAAAAGTACAAGGCCAAGGCCTTCATCGACATGTTCGTGCAGCGGCTGGCCAAGAGCGTCGCCGTCGGCATCAGCCTGTTGATGAGCAGCGTGTTCACCAGCTTCGGGGGGATCCGCTATTTGTCCATCTTCACCATCGCGTTCGCGAGCTTGTGGGTGCTCGCCGCGCGCCATGCTGGGCGGCGCTTTCATCAGTTGAGCGGGGAAGGGGAGACGGCGGGCGAGCGGGGCGAGCGGGGGACGTCGGCGGGCTAGAGCGACAAACGGTTTGCAGCGCAGCGCGTTGGTCGCGGAAAATGAGACCATCTAGCTCGAGGGCACCGATCCGTGAGCAAACGAGAGGGTTTCCCGGTGAGCTAGGGGCCCTCCCTCGATGGGGCCCCGAATTCATCGGGACTCCAGGCTGGCAGACGGATCGGTGCTCTACGTTGTCATCGAACGAGCTGCGCTAGGTGCGCTCGCGTTGCTCGCGCGGATCGGGGCGGGGGTATAGGGTGCGCTCGCGTTGCTCGCGCGGGTGGGGGTGCGCTCGCTTGCTCGTGCGGGTGGGGGAGGGGGG
>JAEZYZ010000326.1 GCA_023418705.1 Pseudomonadota bacterium
CCACCGACGTCGAGCTCGCACGAGTTCACACCGAGGAATACATCGTCCAGCTCGGCCAAATGGCCGGCAAACGAGGCCGCCTCGACGCCGACACCTACTGCTCGCCGCAGTCGGTCGCCGCCGCCCGCCGCGCCGCGGGGGGCGCGGTTCAACTCGTGGACGCGCTGCTCGACGGAGGGTCGCGCTATGGCCTCGGTCTGTTGCGCCCGCCGGGCCACCACGCGCGTCCCGGCGCCGCCATGGGGTTCTGTCTCCTGAACAACGCCGCGATCGCCGCGGCGCACGCGCTCGAGCGCGGGGCCCGCCGCGTGTTGGTGCTCGACTGGGACGTGCACCACGGCAACGGCACTCAAGAGATGTTCTACGAGAGGCCCGAGGTCCTGTACCTGTCGCTCCACCAGTCACCGTTCTATCCGGGCACGGGCGCGGCCTCCGAGATCGGCGCCGGTGACGGGGCCGGCTTCACCGTCAACGTGCCCCTCACCGCGGGTGCCGGAAACGACGCCTACCTGACCGCGTTCGAGCACATCGTCCGGCCGATCGTCACGCAGTTCGACCCCGACCTGGTCCTCGTCAGTGCGGGCTTCGACGCCCACGCCCGCGATCCGCTGGGTCAGATGCAGGTCGACGGAGCGGGCTACGCGTCCATGCTCGGGTGCGTGATGGACGCGCTGCCGCGGGGCGCCGCGGGGCGCCTGGCGCTGCTGCTCGAGGGCGGCTACGACCTTCAGGCCCTCTCGGAATCGCTGACGGCTTGCCTGGGCGTCCTGGCGGCGGACGGGCGCGCCGATGCCCGCGCCGACCGCTGGCCCTCGCCCGATCACGACGCCCAGCTCGAGGCGACCGCTCGGCGCTTGGTCAACTACTGGAAGCTCGGTTGACCGAGCGACGGCGCCCGCCTCCTCTCCTCGGCCCGGCCCCTAAAGCACCGATCCGTTTGCCAGCCGTGGGCCCCGGTTCCTCGGGAAACCCGCAGCTTTGCTCGCGGCTCGGAGCTCTAGATCGTCTCATTTTCCGCGACAAACGGTCTGCGCCGCAAACCGCTCGTCGCGCCAGAAGGCCCGTCGCTAGTTGGGGTGAGTGACGGGAATTGAACCCGCGACACCTGGAGCCACAATCCAGTGCTCTACCACTGAGCTACACCCACCGTGGGTGACCCCCGCGGGCGAACGCCCGCTGAGGACAGGGCGTATCTAGCTCACACTGCCGGGGCTCCGCAACCTCGCTCGGAAGGGGCGGCGCCGATGCGACAAAAGGGCGGACTTTTTCCGGCTCGTCTAGTACTAATGATGAAGCCGCTCCCCAGAAGGACGTGCTCGATGCTCCGCCGACCTTCCTACCCCTCGACCGCCACCACCGCCTTCATCGCCGCCGGCCTGCTCGGCTGCAGCGACCCGGAGACGCCTCCGCCTCAGGCCTCGGCGCGGCTCAGCGTCACCACACACCCGACCGGCAGATGTACGGGTCAGTTGGTGCACAACATGCTGGTGCCCTCGATCGACGGGGCGCCGACGCGCACCAGTCCTGGCAGCCGCATCGCCGACGGCCAGGACGGCTCCGAAATCTCGTGCACGGTCGTCCGGAGCGGCGAGGGTTTCGCCTTCTCCGGCTCGATCCGCCATGGCCGCGCGGCGCTTGCCGTGCCCACCGGCACGATCGACGCCAGCGGCAAGGGACAGACCGTCGTCTCCCACTTCGACCCGAACACCGGGGAGACGTTCTTTCAGCAAAGCTGCGACGTCGAGGCGCTCGAGATCGCCGAAGGGCGCATGTGGCTCGAGGTCACCTGCGGCAACTTCCGGCCCCAAGGCGCCGCCAACCAGATCTGCACCGCGTCGGCCGTCCTGGTCTTCGAGAACTGCTCGACCTGACCGATCGCGGCCACGCTCGCGCCGCCGTGCACGCCTTCGGGAGCAGCTCCTCGCGCGACGCGGGCGTTGCAGCCGCCGCCTTCCGCGCGAGCTCTCCGAACGCGAACCGGGAGCTTCCGGCTCGCCGTCGTCGCCACGCGGCGACGTGCGCCTGCGCGCGCCTCAGCCGCTCGACGAGCCCGGGGGCGGCGCTTGGGGGGCGCCGTCGGGCGGCAACGGGGCCGTGATCCGCTGCTGGTCCTCGATGCGCACCAGGACGGCCGTGATGTTGTCCTCGCCGCCGTGCTCGTTCGCGAGGCGAACCAGCTTCCGGCAGGCCTCGGTAAGGTCGTCCGTCGACAGGACCACCTGCAAGATTTCCTGGTCGGTGATCATCCCGCTGAGCCCGTCGGAGCACAGGACGTAGACGTCACCCGGCAGGACCTCGTCGCTCTGCAAGTCCACCGTGACGTGATCCTGCATGCCCAGCGCGCGCGTGATGACGTTCTTCGGCAGCTCGCTGCGCTGCTCTTCGGTGAGCTCGGGCATCGCCAGCAGGTAGTCGTTCACCAAGGAATGATCGCGCGTCATCTGGCTGATCTGGCCGTGCCGGACGCGATACGCGCGGCTGTCGCCCACGTGCCCGATGTACATCCGCTGCTTGCGCGCGCTGAACAGCGCCCCCACCACCGTGGTGCCCATGCCGTGGTGCTCCCGCGAGCGGGAGCTCTGCTCGACGATCTGGCGGTTGGCGATGCGGATGCCGGTGAGCAGGCGATTTTCCTCTTCGGAGAGGCGCGCGTCGAAGTGGAACGGCCAGGTGACGTCGTCCGAAGCCGTCGCTCGGAAGAAGTCGATGATGGCCTCGGTCGCCAGCTTGCTGGCGACGTCCCCTGCGCGGTGCCCGCCCATCCCGTCGGCGACGACGAACAGCTCTTGCTCATTCAGGATCGCGAACGAGTCCTCGTTGTGATCCCGCTGCAAACCGACGTCGCTAATCCCGGCCGCTATCGCGCGCATCCCGCAGTCGATTCCTCGGCGGAACGGAGCGTGCAGCTTCTGTCCGGCCTCATCAGAAGAAAAAATCTTTCATGGCCGCACGAAGGTTGTCAAGCAAACCAGCATCGGCGACCTCCGCTCGGCGCATCCGCGAAATTCTTCGGGGGTTCTGGGGGCTCACGACCACGCGAGCGCCGAGACCTCTAAACGGCGAGAATTTCCTTTTCTTTCGCCTGAATGATCTGGTCCACCCCCTGCCCGGCCTCGGCGACCACCTCCTCGACCTTTTTTTTGGCGCGCTCGACCTCGTCCTCCCCGGAGGACTGCTTCAGCTCGTTGAGCAGGTCCATGGCCTCATGCCGCGCCTTGCGGATCGCCACCTTGCACTCCTCGCCGTTCTTTTTGGCGACTTTGACCAGGTCGCGGCGGCGCTCCTCGCTGAGGGGCGGGATCGGAATGCGGATGAGCTCACCATCGACCTGCGGGTTCAGCCCGAGATCGCTCTCGCGCAGGGCCTTCTCGATCACCGAAACCTGGGACTTGTCCCACGGCTTGACGGTGAGCATGCGGGGCTCGGGGACGCCAACCGAGGCCATCTGCGAAATGGGCGTGGTCTGGCCATAGTAGTCGACACGAACCGCGTCCAGCATGCCCGGGTGTGCCCTGCCGGTGCGCAGGCGCGACAAGTCCCGCCGCAGCGCGTCCTTGGCCTTTTCCGCTGCCTCTCCCAGGTCCCTCAAGACATCGTCGATCATGGCGAATTTCCTATGGTTGGAGGGCGGACGGTATAACACCCTCCACCACGAACTGCGAGCCTGAGCCACAGCGTGGCGACATCAACGCGGCGCGTCAAGGGCACCGGCGTCCGTGCCGGCGGGGACCGGGGAGGATCGATCTCCGGCCTCGCGCTTGCGCTGCTCGAGGATCTGACGATTGTGGGCCTCGATGACGGCCGCCGCGCTCGCGGCGGTTCGCACCATGACCTCCTGGGCCTCCCGCTTCTGCTGCAGCGCCAGGTAGCCCACCAGCCCGATGGCCACCGCCGCTCCGGCCAGGACCCCGGCCAGCAGGAGCGCGCGACCAGAGAGCCGCGGGGGAGGGACGGTCAGGTCGGCGACCGACTCGGCGCTGGTGACCGGCACGAGGGCGTAGCTCTCGAAGGGAGCCCTGCCCGCGCTCCCGGCGACCACCTCGGACAGCGCCGCCGCCAAGGCCTCGGGCGAGCCGAAGCGATGCTCGGGATTGCGCGAGCAGGCTCTCGCGAACCACTCATCGAACGCCTTCGGCAAGCTCCGCTTGAGCGCGCTCGGCCGCGGCAGCGGCGCCGCACAGACCTTCAGCACCACCTCGCCGATGGCGTCTCCCGCGAACGGGACGCTGCCGCACGCGGCGACGAAGGCGCACGCCCCGAGCGACCAGACGTCGGCCAGGGGCCCCACCGGCATGGCGGCCGTGAGCGACTCCGGGCTCATGTAGTGGGGCGTGCCCATGACCGTTCCGGCCTGGGTGGTGGCCGCGCCCTGGTGCGCAGACTCCTGCACCAGCTTGGCGATCCCGAAATCAACCAGCTTCACGGTGTACCCAAGCTCCGCCGCCTCGGGATCGTCGGCCAAGAAAACATTGTCCGGCTTCAGATCGCGGTGGACGACGCCCGCGGCGTGCGCCGCCGACAGCGCGGTCGCCGCCTGACGGACGATCTGGCAGACCTCTGCGAGCGGCAGGGCTCCCTGCTCTGCGATGGCGCGCTCGAGCGAGCGCCCCTCGAGGTACTCCATCACGATGTACGGCTGACCCGATTCGCTGAGCCCGTGGTCGAAGACCTGCACGGCGTGGCGACTGCGGATGCGCGCGGCGGCTTTGGCCTCCAGCTCGAACCGCGCCCGTGATGCCTCGCTGCTCGCGTGCTCCGGGTGGATCAACTTCACGGCCACGCGCCGGCCGAGGCTCACGTCGCGCGCCGCCCACACGCTGCCCATCCCCCCTTGGCCGATGCGCCGCTCGAGCAGGTACCGTCCCGCGATGGTCGTTCCGTCAAGGTCGTGGCTCACGGCAGTTTCAGTCTAACACCAGCCGCCCCCGACCGGAAAATCGAAGCGAGCGCCCGGGACGCGCTTGAGCCTGCACGATCCTCGTGGATGCTTATAGCCTACGGCAGGGGATCCCCCCTTTTCCGTCCCCTCGAACGACATGCGGCTGCGCGTCCTGACCTGGAACATCCACAAAGGGATCGGCGGCGTCGACCGGCGCTACGCGATCGAACGCATCGTCGACGTCCTGCACGATCAGGGCGTCGACGTCGCCCTGCTGCAAGAGGTGTCGGAGGACATGCCACGCTCGAAGTTCCACGACCAGGTGGGGCTCCTCAGCGAGGCCCTCGAGATGCCCCACGTGGCCTATGGGCCAGAGCACCGGTTTTCCATGGGCGGCTACGGCAACGCCATCCTCAGCCGCTGGCCGCTGTACGACGTGCACCACCTGGATCTGACCATCGGCACGCGCAAGAAGCGAGGGGCGCTGCAGGCCCGTTCGCGGGTGCGCCACGGGCGGCACTCGCGCACGGTGGTGCTGCACAACCTGCACCTGGGGCTCGCGGGCTCGGAGCGCGGCATGCAGCTCGAGCGGTTTTTGTCCTCACATCCTTTCAAGGGGTTGCACGAACGGACGCCGATCGTGCTGGGCGGCGATTTGAACGACCTGTGGGGGACGCTCGGGCCCCGCTTCCTGACACCCGCGGGGTTCACCCGAGCGGGCCAGCTCTACAACACCTTCCCCGCCTGGCTGCCGGTGCGTCCGCTGGACGGCCTCTTCGTGCGCGGCGATCTCCGATCGCGGCACTGCGTGCCGTGCCGCACCAAGTTGGCCCGACAAGCGTCTGATCACCTGCCCCTGATCGCCGACCTCGACCTGCGCATCTGAGGGGGCGCCCCCCGGCGGCGGCAGCCCGACCCCACCTGGGCCCGCGCCCAGAACGCCACGGCTCGGGGCAGCCTGCCACGCAGCGGCGGCCAGGCCGTCGTCGGGCCGGGGGCCCTCTGGCTGAGCTAGAGCGACAAACGGTCTGCGGAGCAG
>JAEZYZ010000498.1 GCA_023418705.1 Pseudomonadota bacterium
GAGACGAAGGCGCGGAGGAGGTTGCCGAGCTCGTCGTACGAGAGCTCCAGCGCGCTCATGCCGTCGGTGCGGCGAAGGAGGTCGCCGTGGGCGGAGGCGGCGTATTCCTGGGTGCCGTGGCGGAGGATGCGATCCTGGGCGTCGTAGCTGGCGGTGACGGTCTCGATTCCGTCGACGAGGATCGCCGTGCGGTTGCCGTTGGGGTCGTAGCGGTATTCGGTGATGAGGCCGTCGCGCTCGGCTTCGATCAGGCGGCCGGCGGGATCGTAGGCGTAGAAGAGCTCGTGCGTGATGCCGTCGATGGTCTCGGTGATGTGCGCGACGCGGCCGAGCGCGTCGCGGTCGATGAGCTGGCTGAAGCTGATGGCGCCGTCGACGGAGGCCTCCAGGTGGGCGAGCTCGCCGAAGCCGTTGTGGCCGTGGGTGGTGACGACGGCGCCGAGGGTGGTGCTGCACCGGGCAGTCACGGATTCACCGGTCCTCCCTGCCTTTTCCGTCGTGGTTGCGTATGGTCCGTAAAATCTTCGCCCATAACGCCAGCAGGCCAGCGATCGTCGAAACGAGGAAAATCAAGGCGCCCAGCACCACGGCGACGAAAGGCTGCGCACAGCGGGCAGACTCGAACGGCGGATAAAATGAGTCACATTCCATGATCAGCAATGCTGCTAAAGCGGAACCATAGTAATAACTCATGATTCCGACAACAAGGCCCACTATTGGCCATGCCGCCCAACGCCCAGTGCGCCGCTTCATCGACTTGCGTGCCCTCCCGCTCCGGAAGCCGACGCCTTCACCTTGCAGGTTCCGGGTGCTCCCTCAGCACCCTGATAGCTGGAATGACAAGCAAAGTCGGACCGACACTGACGTAGTACGCCCGCAGCGAAGCTTTGACACTGATTCCAGGCCGCCCATTTACCCAAGGTCTTACCTAAAACCAGTAAGGAATCGACACAAGCTTCTTCCACACCGGAGATGAGCTCACAGCGAAGTCCGAGGGGTTCGGCAGACGACATGTGCTCTGACAAGTGATCGTTTAGAGCCAGGCGCGCGAGAACTGGCCGCCGACGCGCTTGACGATGCGGCGACCGAAGCCGTCGACGAGGTAGTCGATGGTGGTGGCGTCTTGGCCGTCGGAGCCGTCGGAGCCGTCGGAGACGAAGGCGCGGAGGAGGTTGCCGAGCTCGTCGTGGGCGAGCTCGAGAGTGTCGGTGCGGCAGAAGAGCTCCCCGAGGGGCGACAGTCTGTGGCTATTGGGTGCCTCGGCCTCGGCAAACATGACAACTTAATCCCACCCCGCCTCGGTCAACGCGAAACTGGGCAATGCCCTTAAAAAGAAGGGGCCTATGTGCGGCTCTTCATGAGTTCGAACAAATGTCCAACTATAGTCAGCAGCAGTAATATACAAATTGTTCTCCCAGCCATTGACAACAGGCAGACAAGCGGATGGTTCAACCTGTTTCGCGAGCAGTAGACCCGTTCTTCCGAGGGTCTCGCTGATTAGCAAGTCTTGCTTGCCATGGAGGCCTGAGCATAGGGCGTGCTCGAAGTCGAGAACCGCCGCTCCGCCAACGCTGGCGGGCGCCATTTTCGAGGCCACGGCCTCCCACTCCTCTAGGCCTCGCAGTTGTTGCCCTGAGGGAAGAAAAGCCCGTCGCCAATTCCGCTGGTGCTCCCAGATGAGTTTGCGTGCCCGAATGAACTCTACTTCCGCTGAAAACGGCACAAACAGGCTAATAATCGCTTGATCAGGGTTCATGCTCCATCCTGCATCTGTGGAAGGATGACCAGCGGGCTGAAGAAGTCCAAAAACTCAACCAAGTCATCTTTGTCTAGATCACCGTCTTGATCAAGGTCGACTATCGGCACGAGTGAATAGAATATATGGTTCTTCTTGCCTGCCGGGTGATAGTGGGGACGCGCATCTGGCCCAGCCGTCGTTTTATGTGCGTCGTGACGAGTTGCGCGCTTCCCTCCACTTGCTCGCTCAGCGATATCTCGAGCGCTGGAGCTGTTCCGTGCAAGAATATCTTTGTCATTTTTGGCTGCTTCGATGACGTCATCCTGGCTGAACAGTTTCTTGACTGTCTTCATCCCGCGCTCGGTGAGTTCCACCACCTTTGCCACAACTTTTGACCGATCGAGCCCAGTTGGGTCCAGGTAGTTGACCGGGTCGCTGCCAACGTACACGTACACATTCGCATCCCCGCCCGCAAACCCGATCGGGTCCTTCGCGGTCCACCTTCCGGTCTGGGGGTCGTAGTCCCGTGCCCCAAAGCGCACGAGCTGCGTGTCCGGATCGTAGAGCCCACCCGCAAACCCGAAGGGCTGAAAACCCGGATTGGTATCGACCAAGACCCTGCCGAACTCATCGTAGTCGAGGCGCTGGGCGATGGTGCCGGTCTGGGCGTTGACGACGAGGCGGACGGAGCCGAGGTGGTCTTTGACGAGGCGGTGGGGGACGCCGGCGCGGTACATCAGATCTGGGGCGCCGCCGGGGCCGGGGTCGGTGTAGACGAAGTGGGTCAGGACGCCGTCGGCGGTGAGCTCGGAGGCGGGACGGAGCTGATCCTGGTAGAGCCAGGCGCGCGAGAACTGGCCACCCACGCGCTTGGCGATGCGGCGGCCGAAGCCGTCGACCACGTAGTCGATGGTGGTGGCGTCGGAGCCGTCGGAGCCGTCGGAGACGAAGGCGCGGAGGAGGTTGCCGAGCTCGTCGTACGAGAGCTCCAGCGCGCTCATGCCGTCGGTGCGGCGAAGGAGGTCGCCGTGGGCGGAGGCGGCGTATTCCTGGGTGCCGTGGCGCAGGATGCGATCCTGGGCGTCGTAGCTGGCGGTGACGGTCTCGATGCCGTCGACGAGGATCGCGGTGCGGTTGCCGTTGGGGTCGTAGCGGTATTCGGTGATGAGGCCGTCGCGCTCGGCTTCGATCAAGCGGCCGGCGGGGTCGTAGGCGTAGAAGAGCTCGTGCGTGGTGCCGTCGATGGTCTCGGTGATGTGCGCGACGCGGCCGAGCGCGTCGCGGTCGATGAGCTGGCGGAAGGCGAGGGCGTCGTCGATGTCGGCGGTGAGTTCGGCGAGCTCGCCGAAGCCGTTGTGGCCGTGGGTGGTGACGACGGCGCCGAGGGTGGTGCTGGTGACGAAGCCGGCCTCGGAATCACGCTCGAGGGTGATGGCGCCGCCGCTGGCGCTGGCGGCGGTGACCAGGCCGTCGTCGTCGTGGGTGAAGGAGACGGTGTGGGCGTCGTTGACGGTGACGGAGGCGAGCCAGAAGTTGTCGTCGTAGCTGGCGGCGACGGAGCCTTCGACGGCGCCGCGCCAGGTGGAGCGGGCCCAGAGGGGGCCGTCGTGGCTGAGGTCGACGCGGACGCTGTCGGTGCGGTTGACGGTGGTGAGCGTGCCGGCGGCGTCGTAGCCGAAGGAGAGGGTCGCGTCGGCGAGGCGGAGGGTCGAGAGCTGTCCCTCGGGGTTGTGGCTGAAGTGCAGATCGCGTCCGTCGGAGCGCTCGATGCGCTCGAGGTCGAGATCGCCCCCCGGCGAGTAGTGGTAGTGCGTCTCGCCGATGGGGAGGCCCGAGGGGGTGGTGCCAGAGACGGGCGGCGGGATGGTGGCGACGAGCAGGTCGCTCGGGCCCTGGTAGAGGAAGTGGTGCGCGTCGCGGCCGGGCGGCGTGAGGGCGAGCAGGTTATTGGCGTCGTCGAGCTCCCAGCTCACCACCTGCTGATCGGGGCGCGTGAAGCCGAGCAGGCGACCGGCGGCGTCGTGGTCGAGCTCGGTGGTTTCGCTCTGCGCGTTGGTGGTCGACCGCATGAACCCCGTCTCTGGATGGTAGCCGAAGCGCTGGGTGCGCGTCTGCCCGTCTGCGCTGATCGCGATCTCGATCAGCCGCCCGAGGTCGTCGTAGCGGCGCTGCTCGGTGCCGCGGCCGGGTGCATGGATCTCGACGGCGCGCCCGAGCGCGTCGAGGACGGTGGTGCTGCTGCGCCCCATCGGGCTGATGCTCTGGAGCGTGCGGTCGTCGCGGGTGTAGGTGGTCTCGTAGACGCGCGCGTTGATCTCGACCAGGTCGGTCCACTCCTCGAGCGAGAGCGCGTTGTCGAGGTCGGTCAGGCGCTTGCCGCGGAAGCTGAACGCCGTGAGGCTCTGGCCACCGGGTGTGGTGACGGTCGTCTCGGCCGGGACGGGGCTTTGGGCGCCAAAGGCCATGTCGGGCAGAAAGAACGTCGAGGTCTCGGTGCCGTCGGTCGCGGTCGCCGCGCGAAAGACCAGGTCGTCGAGCACGCTGCGTTGGCTTTGGTCCGGCAGGAGAAGCGTGCGCTCCTGGACGCCGCCGGGGCGGGTGCTGAGCGTGTAGGCGGTCGCGCGGCCCTCGGGGCTGGACGCGGTGACGGTGAGGCCCTCGAATGACGGCGCGCGCTCGAAGCGCTCGCGGTAGCCGCTGGGGTCGCTCGCGCTTTCGACGAAGCCGAGGGCGTCGTACGAGAAGCCGTGCTCGCCGCCCTTGGGGTCGACGAAGGTCGTGAGCAGACCGCGATCGTCGTAGAGAAATTCGCGGGTGCGCCCGAGCTCGTCGCGCACCTCGCGGACGCTACCCTGCGCGTTCAGCTTGAGCGCGGTGCGCTGCCCGAAGGGCGCGACGATGGCCGTGGGCTCCCCGTCCTCGCGGCGCTCGATCCGGGTGACCAGGCCGTTCTTGTCGCGCAGGCTCTCGAGCTGACCGCGCTCGGTGTACGAAAGCTCGAGCTCGGTCACGCCGGTCATGGCGTCGAGGGTCGCCAGGTGTTTGCCGCGGTGATCGAAGCGGTAGAGCGTGCGGCCGTCCTCCGAAGGGATCAGGGTGTCTTGCGCGGACAGCTCCGGCAGGCCGGGCGCGACCCGGAAGACCGCGTCCTGGGTGGCGATGTGCAGCGCGCCGTCGCTGCCGACGGCGATGCCGTCGGGCGAGTCGATGCGCACCTGCCGAGCGAGCTGTCCGTCTTCGAGCTCGAGCTCGCCGCCGCCGACGACGGTCTGGATCGTGCCGTCGGGCGTGACGCGCCGGATGCGGTGGTTCAGCTGGTCGGCGATGTACAGCGAGCCATCGGGGGCGAGCGCGACGCCGCGCGGCTCGTTGAGCTCGGCGGCCGTGGCGCGGTGCCCGTCGCCGGAGAAGCCCGGCGCGCCGGTGCCCGCGACGGTCCGGATGATCCCGTCGGGAGAAATCTTGCGCACGCGGTGCGCCTTGCGCTCGGACACGAACAGCGTGCCGTCCGGCGCGACGGCGACGCCGCTCGGCACCAAAAGCTCGGCTTCGGTCGCCGGCACGCCGTCGCCGCCGGTTCCTCCGCCGGCGAAGACGGTGACCTCACCCCCTTCGAGCTTCAGCACCTGATCGGCGTTGACGATGTAGAGCTCCTCGCGCGGGCCGAGCGCGAGCCCGTCGAGGTCGTTCACGGCGGCTTTGACGACCGGCGCGTCGCTGGAGCGGCTGCTGACCAGCGTCTGCACGCCGCCGTCGGGGCGGATGGCGAGCACGGCGTCGGCTCCGAAATCAGCCACGATCAACGTGCCGTCCGAGCGCACCACGACGCCTTGCGGCGAGTCGAACGCGACGTCCACCGCCCCTTCGGCGCCAGCGCCTGCGAGCACCGACACGTCGCCCTCGCGAGTGATCTTCAGGATGCGCGCGCCGCCCGCGCCGTCTTCCTGATCATCGGTCACGATCGCGCTCCCGTCGGCGGCGACGGTCACCCCGTCCGGCGTGCCGAGATCCTGGCCTTTCGCCGGCTGCTCGACCACCAGCGCGACGTTGTCGGCGCTGCGCAGATCCCCCCAGCCGAAGAACAGCATCTGATGGGCGGGATCGTAGGCGTGCAGCACGTCGATGCCGAGGCCGCCAAGCGCGTAGCCCTGGGCGTCCCAGACACCGAGCGTGACCTCGAACGAGTGACTCAAAAGCGCCTGCGGCGGTCCTGAGGGCAGCTCGAAGTCCGCCGGGATCGCCTCCGAGCCAGCCGCCCCGAACACCTCTCCGAGCTGGACCACGCCGTCGAACACGAACCCGAGCGACACCTCGGCCGTCTGCGGCCCCTGCAAGAGGCGCCCGAAGGCGTCGCGACCGTCCCAGGTGACGACGTGCTTCAGGCCAGCGTGCGGCTCGAGCAGCTCGCGAAACTCCCGCCCCGCGATCTGCACCACCGACAGCACGGCGCGCAGCCCCTCGGGCACGCTGTCCGGCAGCACCGGGATCTCGATCGAAAACCCGGGGCCGTACGCCAGGGTGCGATCGGTCTGGTAGTGGAGCGCGTACGGCGTGCCGGCGATCGGGACCGACTGGCTGACGGCGCCGGGCTCGACCAGCACGGGGCCGCGGCGCGACGGCGATTCGAGCGGCCGCGCGAGCACGCCGCCAGCTCTGGGCACGGTGGCGCCGGGCGGCGCCGAAACCGGGAACAACATATTCCAAGGCGAGAAGTGCCGCACCGGCGCGCGCCACAGCGTCGCCCCGGCGGCGTAGCGCTGGCCGAGCTCGCGCAGCTCCGCTGGCGTCACCTCCGCATCCCGGAGGGCGCTTTTGTCGTCGGCCTTGCCATCTCCATCGAGGTCGAGCACCGCCGTGCCCTCGATGATCTCCAGCACCTGCACGACGCGACCGCCCTCGGCCGCCTGCCACTGCCCCGCCGCGCGGTCGTAGTAGCCGAGCGGTACGGGCGCGCCCACCGGCAAGCCGAGGAAGTTTTCCACGTAGATCGAGACCGGCTCGGTGAAGTGGACTCCGCTCGCGCCGAGCGCCTTCGCTTCGTCGACGGTCAGCTCGAGGCCGTAGTGCAGCCCGCCCGAAGTCGGCAAGGTGCCGGGCGCGAAGCGCGCGGTCGCGGCCCAGTCGTCGAGCGACGGCTGCTCGAACGGGTACTCCGTGATGCGCACCGTGAAGCTCGAGAGCTCCGCGGTCGAGCCGTCCGCGAGCTGGGCCGTCGCCTGCGTGCTCGGCTTGAACAGGACGAGCGGCTGCCGCGCTCCGGCCGCGTCCTGCTGCTCCTCTCCGAGCAGCACCTGCACGCGGTCGGCGTCGCTCTGCACCTTGCCGCCGCGCTGGCTCGCCTCGACCAAGCCCACCTTCCCTAGCCTTGCGTAGCGCTGCCACCCCGGCTCCGTCGCGCGCTCGGCCGGTAGAAAGCCGTCTTTGTCGTATTCGAGCACCAGGCGTGTGCCACCGTTCACCGCGAGATCGAACACCCCATCGGGGCGCGTGAGCGTGTAGCCGTATTCGGGGTGTCCAGCGACCGACACGCGCACGCCCGCGAGCGGCGCGCCCTGCCGATCGACCACGCGCCCGCCGACCAGCGCGATCCGGCGCGCGTCGAAGGCCTGCCGGTCCGCGTCCTTCTGGATCGGATCCGGGCCCGTATAGAGGAAGGCAGCGCTCTCGGCGAGCGTCGTCGCCACCGATCGGTCGAGCGCCGGCGCCAGCTCACAGCGCCCACCCGCCACGCGGCAATCGAGATCGGCGCAGTCGACGTGGCCGTCGTCGTCATTGTCGGCGTCGTCGCCGCACGCCGTCTCCGCCGCGGTGCCCGCCGGAGCTTCGGGGGTTTGCCCTCGCTCTCGATCGCCCTCGCCGCTGCAGCCCGCCACGACGAGCAAGCCCCCCAACACCGCTGCCGAAATCCGCGTCCCTTGATCCATGCCGCGCTTTCCGTGAGAGAAAGGTTCACGGGCAGCTCGGCCAGCGCGGGCGGCGGTTGCGTGGTTTGCG
>JAEZYZ010000443.1 GCA_023418705.1 Pseudomonadota bacterium
GTCGACGTATCTTCGGTTTCACCTGAAAAGGTCTCCCGGGGTTACTTGGTTGGCGTCACACCCGCCAAAACACCGGGAGTTTTTCAAAAATTCCCGCAGCTATGCCGAAAGTCTCGCTAGATTAGGGTCTAGCCACAGAATCTGGCCGAGTCTGGCATCGAGCTCGTGGTCAAAGGCGGCTCACGCGGCACGCTCCAGGATCATGCGGAGTAGTGCCGCTCACCCTCATCGCTCGCCCCAGCCCGAGATGAACGAGGCCGGCGCCGCGTCGGTCAGCCAGACACCGTTCGGCGTCACGAAGAACAGGTGCCCGGCCTCCCGCATCGCCCGAGCGTCGATTCGCAAGATGACCGGCTTGCCCCGCCGACCGCCCACAGCTCCGGCGGTGGCTTCGTCCGGAGACAGGTGGACGTGGTGGCGCTCCATCCGCTGCAAGCCCTTGTCTCGAATCGACGGCAAGAGGCGTGCGACGGTGCCGTGGAAGAGAACATCGGGTGGCTCGGCAGGCTCGTACCCAAGGTCCACCGCGATCGAATGGCCCTGGTTCGCACGGATGCGCTGCCCATCGTCGGACAGGGCGAAACGCTGCTTCGGGCTGGTGGCGACGACCTCATCGAGATCGGCGCGTGCCCGCCTCACCCCGGTCGCATGACTTATTAGTCTAGCTTGACAGTTTAGTCAAGTTGCCCTAGCTTGTGAGTGTGCCGCTGGGGGCCACCCCCGCGCTCGTGCGAGAGGACGATGCTCCCGGACTTCGACGAACATGGCCTGCTCCCGGCCGGAGACTACGAGCTGACATTCGAGCAGATCCGCGCGAGCGTGCTCGTCGTTGGCCCCAGCGCCGGCGCTCCGCACTGGGACGCCCTGTGGCGAGCCCGCCTCGTCGACAACCTCGAGGTGATGGTCCACCAGCTGTGGGCGGTCGGCGTCCACGAGATCTTCGTCGACGGCTCCTTCGCCGAAGACAAGGAGCACCCGAACGACATCGACGGCTACTTCGTCTGCGACATGCGGACGCTCGTGTCGGGGACCCTCGAGCGCGAGCTCAACCGCCTAGACCCCTTCAAGGTGTGAGACCTGGGATCCGCCTCGCGCCGCCCGTACCGGGTCGCCCAAGGCTCAGCTGCCCATGTGGCACCGCTATCGGGTCGAGCTGTACCCGCACTTCGGCCAGCTCTGCGGGATCAAGGACAAGTACGGCGACGACCTCGAGTTTCCGTCGGCCTTCCGCATGTCGAGGCGGGACGGACGCCCCCGAGGGATCATCAAGATCGGAGGAGCACCATGATCCGCAACGAAACTGAGTATCAGGAAGCCCTCTCTCGTCTCGAGGAGGAGCGACAGCGGCTCGACGAGCACCGCGCCCGCCTGGCGGGGATGGGGCTCGACGACCAGGAGCTGAAGCGCGCGCTGGATCCACTCCGCTCGTTCCACCTCCAGCTCGAAGAGGAGGTGCAGAGCTACGAGCGCCTGAAGCGCGGCGACATCGGAGAGCTGCTCAACCTCCACGGCCTCGGTCACGCCCTGGTCGCCCTGCGTATCGCGCGGGGCCTGACGCAGAGGGAGCTCGCCGCCCGCCTCGGTGTCCACGAGTCGCAGGTCTCTCGGGATGAGCGAAACGAGTACCACGGCGTCACCGTCGAGCGCGCGAGCCGCATCCTGGACGCGATGGGCGTTCGGCTGCGAAGCCTCTTCGAGCAGCCCATCCTCCCCAACGATCCGGGCGACCAACAGCTCGCCGCGGGCGCCTGACCAATAGACAGTCGACGTCGAGGTGACGGCCCTACTGCGGCATCCCCCCCGGCCAAGATGTAGAGGAGACCGATGCCTTCCCCGCGGACATACGCGAAGAAGCGCTCGTAGCGGAGGCGATCCGGAATCCTTCGCTCTTCGCCCAAATGCGCCGCCTCATCGACACCGAGATCGTCGCCATCCAGCGCCGATCTGGCGACCCGTTCTCGGTGCAGGAGGCAGGTGCTGTCTTAGCGTTCGTTGTCGGGTCCCTCGTCGTGGGTGCGTTCGCCCCCCGGAAGACGGCTGGTTTCGCCGCCCCGGGACTGAAGCGATTGGTGGCCGCGATGCGAGCGGGCTCCGCTGGGTCACCGTGATCTCTTCGCGGCCCCGGAGCCCCGGCGGATCTGAGGTTCACAGCTGCTAACCCCAGATACCTTTCCGTTGGCAACCTCCATATGGCAGCGCCCAGCCATTTCCTCCGCGCGCTCCAACCCTCGCGCCCAACGACGACAACGCGAGCGACATCAACGACGTACGCGCTGCCCGTTCCACCCGGAGTCATCGGCCGCAGAGCGGTCGGGAGTGCCTTCGTGGTGCAAGGCTGACACGGCGGGGCGGGTGCGCAGGATCAGCTCGACCGGGATCGCCGGGAGAGGTCGCCCGAGCTAGGTGGCACCGTCCTTGCTGACTCTTGCTTAGGACAATCTCGCCAACATCCTTGATGAGAGGCAGCATCGCGAGGTGACCAATATGTCGACCCGCCAGACCGAAGTAGGACCCCATCGATTTGTGCCGGGAGATGGGCCTGCCATCTGGCGCGCGGACGAGCTGCTGACCAGGAATTCCATCGAAGAGGAGGCGATGCAGCTGTCCTGTCTCTATCCGATGGGCCTGCTCGGGGCCGAAGGGCTCATCAAGAGCGAACTCGACGCGCGCCACGAGGCCGGAGGATGCGGTGTCAAGAAACGAGAGGGATAACGAACATGTCTACGCTGAAATTTCCGAGAGGATTCTACTGGGGCGTGGCCACGTCGTCGTACCAGATCGAGGGTGCGTGGAACGAGGACGGTAAGGGCGAATCCATCTGGGATCGATTCGCCCACAGCCCGGGCAAGATCAAGAACGATGAGAACGGCGACGTCGCGAACGACCACTATCACCGCTACAAGGAAGACGTGGCGCTGATGAGGCAAATCGGCGCCAACGCCTACCGCTTCTCCGTCGCCTGGCCGCGCATCTTCCCCGCGGGCACCGGGCAACCCAACGCCAAGGGGCTCGACTTCTACAGCCGACTCGTCGACGAGCTACTCGCAGCTGGCGTCGAGCCGTTCGCAACGCTGTACCATTGGGACCTGCCCCAGGCGCTCCAGGACAAGTACGGCGGCTGGCAGTCGAAGGAAACATCCAAAGCGTTTGCGGAGTACGCTGGCTACGTCGCAGGAAAGCTCGGCGATCGCGTCAAACACTACTTCACCATCAACGAGTTCGCCTCGTTCGTCGAGGGCGGCTATCAGGGCGTGGATACACAAGTCGGCGGCGGCAAGACCGTGCACCTCGGCCCCGCGCCGGGACTTGCGCTCACGGACGCCGAGCTCAAGCAGGTTCGGCACTACGCGGTCCTCGGTCACGGGCTCGCGGTTCAGGCTATCCGCGCTGCGGCGCCCGCGGGTACGAAGATCGGGTTTGCGGAGAACGTCCGCGTGGCGATACCGATCATCGACGCGCCAGAGTACGTGGCGGCAGCCGAGCGGGCCACGCGCGAACGGAACGCCGGCTTCATCACCGTCATGCTCGAAGGCCGCTATACGGACGCCTACCTCGCTTCGGCCGGAGGCACGACACCGAAGTTCACGGACGACGAGCTGAAGATCATCGCTTCGCCGCTCGATTTCGTGGGCATCAACCTTTACCGGCCCGGATGGTATGTCGAGCCGATCGATCGAGCGCCCGGCTATCGGGACATCCCGATCAGCGCATCGCACCCGAAGATGGCCGCCGAGTGGCACGTGCTCGACCCCGAAATCCTCTACTGGGGGCCGCGGCACATGAAGTCGATCTGGAACGCAAAGTCGATCTTCATCACTGAGAACGGCTGCGCTGCTGCGGACGTCGTCGCCGATGATGGCCGGGTCTACGACACGGATCGCATCATGTTCATGCGCTCCAACCTGGAGCAGCTCCAGCGTGCAACGGCGGAGGGCGTCCCGGTCGACGGCTACTTCTACTGGAGCGCGCAGGACAATTTCGAGTGGATGTGGGGCTACGGTAACCGCTTCGGCCTGATCTACGTCGATTTCGAGACGCAGCGTCGGATTCCGAAGCTGAGCGCCGAGTGGTTCCGCGAGGCAGCCACCCACAACGCCGTGGTGTAGACGCGCGGCATGAGCCTCCACGAGCTCATACTTCCCGGGATCACGGTCAGCATCTTCCTCGCGGTGCTGGGCGTGGGCATGCGCGTCGCGCCTGGGGACTTGCTGTATCTCTTGAGGAGCCCATGGCGGCTCCTCCGGTCCCTGCTCGCCATGAACGTCCTGGCGCCCGCCGTCGCGATCGTGGTGTGTAAGACGTTTCTTCTGCACCCGGCGGTGATCGTCGCGCTCGTGACGCTCGCGATCGCGCCCGTGGCCCCGCTTTTCTCGCAGGCCATGCTGCCTCTCGTGCAGCCCGAACGAGCCGCCTACGCGCGGGGAGTGTACTTCGCCAGCGCCGTGTTGTCGGTGGTCCTCACGCCGCTGGCAGTCGAGGTGATCAACGCCCTGTTCGGCGGCGACGAGCACGTCGACCCACTAACGGTGGCCAAGGTCGTCGCTGGTTCTGTGTTGCTGCCGCTCGGTGTTGGGCTCGCGATGGTGCGCCGGTGGCCTGCGGCGCGGCGGTGGATCCCTGCGATCCAGAAGGTGAGCTCGCTCGTGCTCCTCGCCTGTGCCGTGCCCATCGTCGTCGGCGCTTGGCCGCTGATGGCGTCCGTCTATCGCGAAGGGACACTGACCGCCGTCGTTGTGATCACGCTCGTCGGCCTTGCAGCGGGCCATGTCCTTGGAGGGCCCGACGAAAACGACCGCACCGTGCTCGCCTTCGCGACAGTGACGCGCCATCCCGGCGTCGCCATAACCGTCGCGACCCTCACGGAGCAGCCGCTCGCGCCGATCGGGGTGCTCGTCGCGCTCCTCGTGAGCGCGGTTGCCGTGGTGCCCTACAAGCTGTGGCGCAAGCGGCGGCGCGCTGCGCGTTCGCCCCCCGGCGTTGGACCACCGGCGCAGATTGACGCGTGAGTCGATGCTTCGGCCGGCGTCCGTCCTCATGCGGAGTGGCGAGAGGTCCGGAGAGAAGGAAAGAACGATCGCGGATCAAGGAGTGGCCCAAGGTCTTCCACTCGCAACCCAGCTCCCAGCCGTCCAGCACCAGGCTCCGATCCGAAAACTGGGCACGGCGGACGCAACGGGGCAGAGTGCCGATCACGTCGCGGCCATCACCGCGCCCGTTGGAAGACCCGGTGCCGCCACCAAGCTAAGCAGCCGGGTCTTCGTTTATTTGAACGGTGGGATCGTGGCAGCAAGCCCTGCCGGGGATCGAATTTTCAGCCTGCCCTCAGCTCAGACCCGGGTCCCGGCGATCCCGGTGGAACTGCGCCCCGATCGGACCGGCGGCAGCAGCGCGCCCTCCGCGTCCGGCTGGCTTCGGTATCGCTAGTAACGCTGGCTTGACTAACCGTACCGGCTAGTAAAGGATTCGTTCCTAGCGGCCCGCGCTAGGAACGTCGGCTTTCCCAGCTTGCGCGCCTGGTCAAGCGGGCGTTCCCAGCGGAGCCGACATGCCCAAACGAACCACCGGACAATACGAGCGCACCACCGTGGGTGGGGAGGAGGTCGCGGCCTTCGTCCCGCACGCGCTGCCGCCCGCGGATCCGCCGATCCTCGTCGACGCCGCCCTGGCCGAGCGCCTCCGCGCAGCCGAGCAGGCGCTCGTTCGCCTCGAACTGGCTGGGGAGATGGTCCCCTCGCTCGACTGGTTCATCTACGCGTTCGTCCGCAAGGAGGCCGTGCTCTCGTCGCAGATCGAGGGAACGCAGGCGACCCTTGTCGACCTGCTCACGTTCGAAGCCCAGGGCGGCGCCGAGCAGAGCGCCGCGCCCAACGCCGACGTCGAGGAGGTGTGCAACTACCTCGACGCGCTCGCTCACACGCGCGCGCAACTCGCCGACCCCAAGGGCCTGCCGCTCTCCATGCGCCTCCTGAACGAGACGCACTCGCGCCTCATGCGCGGCGTCCGCGGCGCCGAGAAGCTTCCCGGCGAGGTGCGTCGCAGCCAGAACTGGATCGGTGGAAGCCGGCCCGGCAACGCTGCGTACGTGCCGCCACCTCCGCACGTGCTCGGCGACGTGCTCGGCGCGTTCGAGAAGTACCTGCACGCAGAGGACTCTCTGCCGCCGCTCGTGCGCGCGGGGCTGCTGCACGTGCAGTTCGAGACCATCCACCCGTACCTCGACGGCAACGGCCGCATCGGACGCTTGCTCGTGGCGCTGCTGCTCGAGCACTGGAAGCTGCTGACCAAGCCGCTCCTCTACCTGAGCCTCTTCTTCAAGCAGCATCGCGAGGAGTACTATCGTCGGCTCAACGCCGTCCGCACCCTTGGCGACTGGGAGGGCTGGCTCGACTTCTTCCTCGACGGCGTCGCGACGATCGCAAACGAAGCGGTCGCCTCCGCACGGGAGCTGTTCGCGCTCGTGGCGGTGGACCGCACGCGCGTGCTCGCGCACGCGGGGATGTCCGTCGTCGCGCTGCGACTCTTCGAGCTCTTGCCGCGCCACCCCGTCGTGACCGTCGCATCGGTGATGAAGCTCGTTGAGACCACCAAGCCCACCGCAGGACGGGCGATCGAGCTGCTCGTGGCCGCGGGCGTTCTCGCCGAGACGACCGGCAAGAAGCGCGACCGCTCCTTCGTGTACCGGGCCTACCTCGATCGACTCCGCGTCGGCACCGAGCTCGGTGGCGCACAGGTCCCCCGTCGCTGAAGAAGTTGTCGCGGGGCATGTCCCCTTTCACGCGCGCGGGGCGCTTCTCACTCCCATGAGCCCGCTCGGCCTCGTGTCCCTCCCGCTCGCGACGATCTTTGGGGCCTTGGACGCCCTCCACCCCGACCCGCCTGACGGTGAGCCAGGGCGAGAGCCGCTACGGAACGCCCGAGCCGCAGATCGCGCTCCGCTTCCCCAAGGGCACCAGCTACCGCGTCGTGAAGGCCGCGCTGCACAAGCTCGCCGCCGAGATGGAGCTGGCCACGCCCGCGAGCGAGCGCTGGTGCGTGAACACCGAGGACGAAAGCGAGAGCGGGCGGGTGTACCTCGAGCTCGCCGGCGCGACGCGCGCCGAGACCGCGCGCGGGATGGCGATGCTCACGAGGCTGGTGGGGTGAGCGCGGTGCGCCCGGAGCCTGGCATCCCTCAGACCGACGCAACGAACTCCTCGACGAAGCGAGAGCGCGGTGCGGTCAACAGCTCGTCCCACGTCCCCAGTTGCGTGATCTTCCCGCTCTCGAGCACCGCGATCCGCTGGCCCAGCAGCCGCGCGTCCGCGGCGTCGTGCGTCACGACGATGGTGGGAAGCGCGAGCTTCTCCAGGTAGGCCGCGAGGAATGCGCGAACTTCGCCACGCGAGTGCACGTCCAGGGCGGCCAAGGGCTCGTCGAGGAGCAAAGCGCGAGGCGCCACCGAGAGCGCCCGCGCGAGCGCGACCCGCTGCTTCTCGCCGCCCGACAGCGTCCGAGTCCTGCGATCCGCATACGCCTCGAGCCCGAGCTCCGTGAGGAGCGCTGCGACTTGTTGCGCGCGCTCTGCACGAGGCTGGTTGGGACTGGCGCTGCCCAGCGCGAACGCGATGTTCTCTCGAACGGTCAGGTGCGGAAACAGTGCGTAGTCCTGGGGAAGATACCCGAGGCGCCGTCGCTCGATCGGAACATCGATACGTCCGGCCGTGTCGAGCAGCACGTCGTTCGCCACTGAGATTCGCCCCTGCGGAGCGGGCAGCACTCCCAGCACGTGTGAGAGCAGGCTGCTTTTCCCTGCGCCGTTCGGGCCGACGAGCACGAGCGTCGCGGGGCCGGTGTCGAGGTCGACGTCGAGGAGCAACCGTCCCACGGCCGCTTTCACTCGGACCTGCAGGTGGCTCGCATCCGTCATTGCGCGTCCGCCTCGGCAGTAGCGCGCTTCAACGTTGCCCGGACGAACACGAGGAGCGCGAAGGCGACGACGACCAGCACGATCGACAGCGCCTGCGCGGCGCGCATGTCGGACTCGAGGGCGGTGTAGATGGCGAGCGGTAGCGTCTGGGTTTGGCCCTCGAGATTCCCGGCGAACATCAGCGTCGCGCCGAACTCGCCGAGTGAGCGAGCCCAGCTCATCGCCGCGCCCGCGACGAGCCCCGGCGCAGCAAGAGGAATCGCGATGCGGAAGAACACCCGGAGCGGCGAAGCGCCGAACGTTCGCGCGACGACGACCAGCTTGGGATCGATGCGTCGAAACGCGCTCGTCGCGGCCTGCACGAAGAACGGCGCCGAGACGAAGACCTCGGCCATCACGACCGCCGTCGTCGTGAACGTCACCGACCAACCTTCAGGGTAGAGCCAACCGGCGAGCAGACCTCGACGCCCGAACGCGAGGAGCATCGCCACCCCGGCTACAGCGGGCGGGATGACGATCGGCATCTGAACGACGGTCTCGAGGGCACGCGCGCCACGTCCCGAGGCGTTCGCAAGCGACCACGCGAGCGGCGTCCCGAACGCCACGACGATGAGCAAGCTCAATGACGTCGTCAGGAGACTGAGCCGCAGCGCCGGCCATACGAGAGGGTGCGACAGGCCAGCGCGGAAGTCGACGAGCGTGGTCGTGATGAACAGCGCTGCCAGCGGCACGACGAGGAATGCGACGAGAACGCCGCCAAGAGCCGCCAGACTCCTTCGCTCAGTGGTGAGACGCGGCGCACTCACTGCGATGCGCCACCTCCCGGAGCGGCGAACCCGGCGCTCGCGAGTGTGCGTCGACCCTCGGGCGACAGAACGAAGTCCATCCAGGCGCGCGCGAGCTCGGGATGCGCAGCCCCGTTCACGATGGCGATCGGGTACTCGGCGATCACATTGATCTCGGGCGGGATCGGCACGACGGTGACACGGCCTTGGGCGGACGACGCGTCGGTGCGGTAGACGATGCCGGCTTGCGCCTCGCCGAGGCTTACCTTCGTGAGCACCTGGCGGACGTTCAGCTCACGGGAAGCCACCCTCGCCTCGACGCGCGCGCGGAAATCCGCACCGAGCGTGGGCTGGGCTCGGTCGAGGATCTGCAGCGTGTATCGCCCGATGGGGACCTCGGGCGTCCCGATCACGATCCGCGCGGCGCTCGCTAGGTCCGCGAGGCTCCGCACCGCGCTGGCGCCTTCGCTGGAGACGACGATCACGGGCTCATTGCGCGCGAACACGACCGGGTTCGTCACGCGCGAGGCGCCGACCAGCTCGTCCATATGGCGCTGGTCGGCTGAGGCGAAGACGTCGACGGCTGCGCCGTGCTCGAGCTGTGTTCGCAGCTCCTGCGTGCCTGCGAAGTTGAAGGTGAGCTCGACGCCCGGATGGGACCGCTTGAACTCGTTGCCCATCGAAGTGAACACGTCGCGCAGTGACGCGGCCGCGAAGATGACGAGCTTGTCCTCGCGCGCCGCCGACGAGTCCGGGCGCTCGCATGCGCCGCTCGCCACGGTGAGCGCAAGGAGAAGTCCGCTGAGTACCTGTCGACGAGACAACATCGCTTCACTCCTATTGGACTCGCATCGGTGAGGGTTGGCCGGGCAAGCCCCAGAAGAAGCTCAGTCGTGTGAGAGCGCCCCACGACCAGAGGTCGTTGGGTTCTTCGAGCGGCGGTGTGTCGTAGCGCGTGACATACCCGGCGAGGCTCGCCGTGAGGAAGTCGGTGGGCCACCACTTCACTGCCAGGGCGCCGCCCTGCGAGCCGCCCGATCGCACGTCGCTCGCGCCTTCTCCGAGCCACATTCCATCGTAGCGGGCCGCGATCTCGAGGGCTCCTCCGTTCCACCCGCCATCCTGACCGACAGCGGCTCCGGGAGCGCGTCCAACGTCTCGAGGACGCCCGAGCAGCACCCAGGCGAGCTCCGCGGTGATCCCGTACGACTGCACGACGGGGAGCTGCAGTCGCGGCGTTTCGGGATTGCCGTCGTCGTCGCGCGATCTTTCCTCGCGCGCGACTGCGCCCTCCACCGTGAGACGCAACGGCCCCGCGTAGCCGATGACATGGCCTTCACCGACGACGCGCAAGCCCGACACCACTATCGGTCGGAAGTAGACGAAGCCGAGGGGCGTCTGTCCTGTGATCCCGTTCCGATCGCGCGGGCTCTCGACGAGAGCGGCTCCGCCGAGCCGGAGCCCGTAGGTACGATCCTCGGGAGCGGCGCCCGCCCATGCTCTCCCCAGCACGAGATCTAGCGCTGCGTAGCCGGCAGGGAGCGCGTTGTCATTCCCGAGCGCGCTCCCGGTTCCATTCCCGACACGAAGCCATCCCTCGAGAGGCACGGTGCGCGGAGCGAGGTGCACATCGACGCCCAGGTCACGCCGAACCCGGAAGGCGCTGACGACAGGCGCACGATCCGGGAACGGCATCGTGTGCACAGGCTCGTAGACGAAGGAGGCGAACAATGGTGGTTTCGAGTAGCCCGCGGTGAACTCGACCCACTCGGCGGGCCGCAGCCTCGCGAACGCGTCGAGGATGATGGGGTGCTCGTCCGCGAACTCAAGGACCGTGACGGCGCGTAGCCACGGCGTCGGTGTGAGGACCAGCCCGGGCCGCAGACGCGCGAGCGCGAAGCCGGTGTTGCCCTCGACCTCTGATGGATAGACCCGGTAGTCGAACTCGCCCAACACCGTCGGCTGCAACACCGGAGCCTCGGCTCTCGCGGGCGCGGGACGCGAGCGCAACTCCGCAACCTCAGCCTCGAGTCGCTCGAGTCGGGCGAGCACATCCGGGTCCACAGGAGATGTCGGCGTGGGCGTCGGCTCGGGGCTTGGTGTGGGCGCGCTGCGAGCTGGCTCTTCTTCGCCTGGTTCCTGGGCCGCTGCGGGCGGTGTGAAGGCGACGACCAGGGTGACCGTCGCGGCGGCGAGCGAACTGCGCATGGCTCAGTCCACGGGCAGGATGTGAATCGTGTGCGTGACACCCTCCGCTTCGTGCCCGACGTGGTTCACCACGAAGACTCGTCCGTTCGTGGGGTCGTAGGCGACGCCGCGAACGGTGTCGAAGCCCGCGTGGAACACCGAGGCCGTGCCGTTCGCTTCGATGCGGTAGAGGTTGCCGCCCTCGCTACCGGTGAAGAGCGAGCCGTTCGGTCCAGCCGCAAGTAGGTCCGGGGACGGCACCGCGGCGAGGACCGTGTAGGCCGAGGGATTGCTGAGGGGGGCCTGGAGGATCTGCCCCAGGTCTTGGTCTGAGACGAAGAGGTTCTCGCCGACGGCGAGAACGCCGACAGGCTTCTTGAGTCCGGTGATGACCTCGCTCTCGGTCCCTGTGAGAGCAAGAGAACCGACGGCCCCGACGCGCTCGCCGCTCGCCTGACGAACGAACCAGGAGTCGTAGAGCTGGCCATCGCTGGCGATGGTGAGGCCGATACGACGACGCTCGACCGCGAGGCTCGGTACGTCCTGGGCGCCTCCCGCTGGAGGTACGAAGACAACCGCACCGGCGGTGCCGTGGCCGAACCGCGTCACCACGAGCGTGCCATCGTTGGTGCGCACCAACTGTCCGAGCCCGGCGCCCTCTTCGGGGGCCGCGGTGAGGTTCTCGACCAACGAGAATCCGTCGTCGTCGGTCCAGCGCAGGAGACGGTTCCCGCTGTCGTCCGCGACGTAGAGCGTTTGGCTCGCGTCGTCCCACCACAGCCCGTTCGGATCGCCCTCGATGTTCAGGATCGTTGGGCCGCGGTCGATGCCCGCATCGGGCGTCTGCTGTGCGTCGTTTCCGCATCCGACGAACAGGACGACGGAGGCCGTGATGACGGCCAGAAGGCTGCGCAAGTGGAAGCTCATGGTCTACTCCTTCAGAATCATGCGGCGGGAAGTTGTGCGACGCGGTCGCCGCAGCACCGCACGTCGTAGCCGAGAGATGCGAGCTCTCGACGCGCTGCCCCCGAGGACATGACGTCGAAGAGCCGCGAGATCCGCGCGTCCTCCATCGACGCATGGGGAACCACCAGATCGAAGCGCTCCTCGGCGAGCGGAATAAACTCGAGGCCGCACGCGATAGCCGCGTCCCGCGTCGCCACGCCGACATCCCCTGCGCCGATCGCGACGATCTGCGCGACCTCCAGATGTCCTGTCGCCTGGATGCAAGTGGAACGACCTTCGCGCGTGACTCCGGCCTCTTGCAGATGCTGGTCGAGGAGACGCCGGGCTCCCGAGCCTTCCTCTCGTGTCACGAGGCGCAGACCACGGCGCGCCAGATCGCCGGGGCGCTTCACGCCCTTGGGATTGCCGGGCGCCGTCACGAGACCGGCCTCCCAACGGGCAAGTGTGATGAGCACGACCGCCGTGCCGCTCGAGTGCCGACGTACGGCTTCGACGTTCGCGTCGCCGGTGCGCCTGTTGACGAGATGCACCCCCGCGACGTGTACATGGGACTTCGCGAGCGCCTCGAGAGCCGCGGTGCTGGACCGAGGGAGCCAGAGGAATCGGCCGGGTCCAGGGCGTGAGTTCAGACGGTCGGCAACGAGCCCCAGGCCCAGGGCGCAGCCCATGATGACGATGTTCTCGCGCGCTTCAGCGAGTGGCCGCAGGGGTTCCACATCGAGGCGTCCCTTTTGCCCGCGCTCCGCGACACCGTCCGCCGAGACGCGCGTGCCGACTCCGTGGAGCGAGTAGGAAACCCATCGCCCAGCGATGTGGGCCATCGCGACCCGGCCAGCGCGAGTACCGTCGCCGGCCTCGGTTCCCACCATCGCCCCGTCGGCGCTCGCGAACAGGAACTCGACGCTGCAGTCGAGGGCGCGGGCAAGGCGCAGCGCTACATCGACGGCCGGGGTGGCGCGGCCGGCTTCGATGGCTCCCACGCTCTGCCGGGTGAGACCCGCGCGATCCGCGAGCGCGATCTGGGAAAGGCCACGCGCTTCCCGCTGCTCTCGGACGCGGTTCTTGGTGGGGTCAGGCATGACGCGCACTCTTTACACTATGTCACGCATGCTTTCCACCGTTTTCGTCTGATGACCGCGTCGCTGAAGGGCGCCGCGCACGGATCGGTTGAAAGCACCACGGCGACTCGCGCCACGCTGGAGTGAGCCAAAGCGGTGCACGTGAACGCGCCCGCCGGAACAGCGCCCCGGCGATCAACGGCGCCCGACGCCCGCGGAGCGCGCCGACGCCCGAACCTCGCGCGACCAGCTCTCCACGCATGAAGGCGGGCGCCGTTCGTCGCGCGTCGCGAGTCGTCGCCCCGATGATGAACAGGCTCGGCCCCATCGCGGATGCCGAAGCTGTTGATCAACGGGGCCGAACGGTAAACGCCGGGTACGCTGTTAAACGGCTCTCCCGAGTTCTCTCCCCACGGGACAGGAGAGAGAGCGGGAGAGCTGTCCCACGCGACGCTCATCGAGCTCGCTCGGCGCTCTCTGCGAGCACGCGCGAGAGCACCGCCGCATCACGCGCAGCGCGCGAAATGCCCGGGGGTCAACGCTGCGTCGACCTCGGCCTCCTCGAACGCTCCGGCAAGGACGGAGGGGCCGCGCTGTCGGAGGCCGGACGACTCGCTCTGGAGCATGGCGAAGTGTTGGTGCCCGAAGAGGGCATCTGGCGCTTCTTCGTCATCGACGATCCGCTCGTTCCCTGCGCCCTCGCTCACGCCCAGCGACTGGACGCCGAGGCGGTGCGGAAGGAGCGCGAGGCCGCCAAGGCTCGCCCGCGAGGCGAGCGCCCGCAGGTCGATCGCCCGCCCGCAAGCCTGCGTGGATGCGTGGGAGGACGACCACGCGAGTCGGTTCAGAACGGGCACCTGTTCCAGCTCGGCGAGCTCGCCGAGCGGCGCGGCCGGACCGACCGGCGAACTCCGGCTGATGTTCACCTGGGACGCCGAGCCCTCGCTCCGACTCTCGGGTCGTCTGCCCCTGGACGGCGAAGGCACGAACACCAAGCCGATCGACGCTGGGGTTTCGGTTCCCGAGGTCGTCGCACGATTGAGCCGCGAAGGACTCTGGCGGTCCCTCGTCACACGCGCGACGCAGGTGTCGGGGCATGAGCTGGAGCGTTGGCAGGCCAACACCGGCAAACCCGTCGTTCCCGTTCCGTTCTCGTCGTTGCCCGCGGCCGCTCGCCACAGCTTCCGGCGCGACCTCGACGTGCCGGCCTCTGAGCTGGTGGGGCTCGGTCGCTTCGAGGCAACCGTCCTGAGGGACGTCGACCTCGTGCCCGCCGCGGACGGTGATGCGCAGGCGTGGCTCGCGTGGCTTCAGTGGGAAGACATCGCCGACTACGTCACGCCGGCGCTCCTCGAGCGCCAGGGCCGTGAGCAGCGTGCGCGCTTCCCGCACCACAGCCCACGCGTGCTGAGTGCGTCCGAGCTTCTCGCCAAAGCACGCGTCAATCGAGACGAGCGCGCCTGGTTCGTACTCGGCCCGTCTGACCTCGGGCTCTGGAGCTGACCGATGATTTCTCCACTTCACCGTGAACAGTCGGTCGACCTGACCGCGGAGCCGCTCGGAGCGGGCTGGCTGCGAAGGCGCCCAACCAGCGCAGAGACCCGGGATGTCGTGATCGACGGCGTCTGGCGCACCGGGCCGCAGGCTCGATTCCGCCAGGCACTGGTCGAGGCGCTCAACGGCGCCGAGGAAGTCGCTCTGCTGTCGTCCTTTCTACTCGCGGACGATCGCCTGGCCGAGGCGATGCTTCGCGCGGCGAAGCGCGGGGTTCGGGTGTACGTGCTCACCGCCTCCGAGCAGCGCATCGGCAAGGTCGTGCGTGACGACGAGTCCTTCGAGCAGCGCATGGCCGACCAGCACAAGAAGCTGCTGGAGTCGCTCGCAGGCAACGTGCTGCTCCGGTCCGCCGAGCACATCCACGCGAAGTTTCTCGTGGTCGATCCGCAGCTGCCGACCGGCGCGCGCGCGTGGCTGTCCACGGCGAACTTCAACAAAGCCCTCGAGGAGAGCATCGAGCTCGGCGTGAAGCTCGATGCCGAGGATGCTCGGGCGCTGGCGGCCTGCTTCCAGTGGGCCTTCTGGTGCGAGGCCGAGCGCGAGCTACGTGGAGCGCGCCGACTGATCGAGATCCGCCCGAACCATCCCGCTGCGCCTGCCCGGCCAAACGGAGAAGCAGTCGTCGCCACGCTTCGGGACGGAACTCGTCTACGCGACCGCGTCGTCGCGCTGATCAAGGACGCGCGCAGCGAGATCCTTGTGGCCAGCTACGGGCTCGCAGCCGACCACGTCGCCGTTCGTGCGCTCGTCGAAGCAGCGAAGCGTGGCGTGCGGGTCACGTTGCTCACCCGTCCACGGCGCGCGGTGGCTGCCGGCGTCGCAGAACTCGCGTCGGCAGGCGTGTCCATCGTCGCCCACGACAAGCTCCACGCGAAGGCTCTCTTCGTGGACGGCCAGGCCCTGGTCATGTCCGCAAATCTCGAAGCACAGGGGCTCGACCAGGGCTTCGAGGTCGGCGCAGTCGTGTCCGGCAGCGCCGCGCGCGGCGTCGAGGAGACCCTGCGAGAGTGGGCCGCTTCGTTCCCTTGGGTCTACAGGGCCGACGCGAAGCGGGGCGAGCACCTCGGGGACTTCCTTCCCGCGGAGGCAGGACTTCGAGACGGCGTCGTGAAGGTCACCGAGTCTCACGCGCAGAAGATGACCACGCTCATCGCGCCGGACGCGCTCGCACTCGACGCGGCGCCTGCTCCCGCACTGACACCTGCCGCTCCCCGAGGAGAGCTACCGCGGCGCGTGACCTTCGCATGGGACGTGGTCCCGCCGAGCCTGCCCAAGGGGGCCACCGAGCGTCTGCGCGAGGTCGAGCGCGAGGAGCCGGGCAAGCACGGGAAGCCAAAGAAGACGACCACCCGGATCCCGCACGAGCCGCGTCTCTTCGACCACGGAGGCAAGGTCTACGTCGTTCTCGACAGCAGCACCGACGCCGAGCGGGCACGACAAGCTGCTGGGACCTTCGGCGCGACGGTGGTGCTGCGATGACCGAGACCGCCCGTGGTCGCACCGACGCGGTCCTCGTCACGTGGGTGAGCGTGAACCACGGCGCCGCGCCGATCGTCACAGCCCTCGGCGACCCGAAGAGCCCTCTCAGGGCACGAGTTCGCCGCGTGTACCTCTGCTGGCGTGAGGCCTCTCAACCGGACGGCGATCGGGAGCGCGAAGCGCTGCGTGAGACCGTCAAGCAGCTGCACAGCGAGCTCGACCCAGGCTGCCCCGACATCGTGAAGATCCCGTGGAAGACGAGCGCGTCGCCCACGGACCACCCAGCGATTCGCACGTTCGCGGAGGGCGCCCTGCGGCGCGTGCGCGACGAGAACCCCGAGGCCGAGGTCGTCATCCACCTCTCGCCCGGTACGCCCGCCATGCACGCGGTGTGGCTGGCGCTCGGCACCACCGGGTTGATCGAGGGCCCCGTCGAGCTGATCCAGACCGCCGACGAGCGCGGGCGCGCGGCGGGGCAGGCGCCGGTGCAGTCGGTTCGCTTCGCCGTAGACACGTGGCTTCGACGCTACCGGGCGTCGCAACCGCAGAAGACCGGTGCCGAGGACGACGGGCATGTCTGGGATCCGGCGCGGGCGAAGAGCCCCGCACTCCGCGAGGCGCTCTCGAAGCTCGAGGAGTGGGCTCCCCTGCGCGTGCCGGTGCTCCTTGTCGGAGAGCGGGGCACGGGGAAGACGACCCTCGCGAACTCCCTGCGAGCGATGAACCCGTTCCAGCGCGCGAAGCGCTCGGCGTGGCCAACGGTCGTGGGCGGGCAGTTCCGTGTGAACCCGCAGCTCGCCCGCTCGGAGTTGTTCGGGCACGTCCGCGGCGCGTTCACCCGCGCGATCAACGCCCGCGAGGGGCTGCTCGAGCAGGCTGACAACGACACCGTCTTCTTCGACGAGATCGCAGACATCGATCGCGACACGCAGCGACTGCTCATGGCTGCGATCGAGGGCCGTGGCTTTCAGCGACTCGGCGACGCGAAGGTGCGGCAGTCGAACTTCCGACTGGTGTGCGCGACCAACCGTTCCGTCGTCGACCTTCGCGGCGAGCTGCTCGACTCGGACTTCCTCGACCGCATCGCCGTGTTCGTGCTCTCGGTTCCGCCCCTTCGGCAGTGCCCCGAGGACCTCCCCGATGCGTGGCGCCGCGTGCTCGCGGGCGCGATCCGCAGCGCGGGAGTCTGCCCCGATGGCTGGGAGGCGTTCGCGGACCACCCGAAGCTGCTGGCGGCGTTCGCGAGCCATCCACTGCCAGGCAACTTCCGAGACCTGCAGCGCGCCGCATACCACCTGCTGGCCGCGCTGATGGCGGGGCGTGCCGAGAACGAGATTCTCGCTGGAGCGGTGGGCGCGCTCGGCCCTCGCGAGTCGAGGCGCCATGCTGTGCCCGACGCCTCCGACCTCTCAGACCTGCTCCCGCTCGACGACGTGCGAGCGCAGTTGGTTGCGTACGAGCGCGCGTGGCTGGAGGCCGCGCTCGCGAAGGCCTCGGGCAACAAGTCCGAGGCGGCGCGCATGCTCGGCGTCCCTCGCAAGACGTTCGAGCATCGCCTGCGCTCGGTTCGCGGAGACGCGGCGGCCGAATAGCCGCTTTACTTCCAAAGCGGCTACTCAAGGCGACCGTGCACCCCCGGCTTGACGGGGGGAGCTCGGTGGTTCATCGTAGCTAAACGATGAAGTCGACCGCCCAGGCATCCGAGCCCTGTTGCCCGCCCGCGAAGGAGCAGGCCGACCTTCGTCCCGTCGAGGGCGATGAGGCCGACGAGGAGCTAGCGATGCTTGCGAAAGCGCTCGCCCATCCGGCGCGGGTGAAGATCGTCCGCATCCTGATCCGCAAGAATGCCTGCATCTGCGGCGACATTGTGGATGAGCTACCGCTCGCTCAGTCGACGGTCTCTCAGCATCTCAAGGTGCTCAAGGACGCCGGCCTCATCCGCGGCGACGTCGACGGGCCACGGGTCTGCTACTGCATCGAGCCGCACGCGCTCCGTCGGCTGCGAGCGCTCGTCGGGGGGCTCTGATGCTGCCCCTTCTACCCCTAAACATCGTCTATCGACGATAAGCGAAAGCGCGTCGTGAGGACTGCTCGCGTGACGACAAGGACTGACCTTCCATGACCCACAGAAGCGCCGGACTGCTCGGCAAGCTCTCGTTCCTCGATCGCTACCTGACGCTGTGGATCTTCGCCGCGATGGCGGTCGGCATCGCTCTCGGCTTCCTCGCGCCCGCCTTCACGACGGCGCTCAACAGCCTGAGCGTGGGCACGACCTCCATCCCGATCGCGATCGGCCTCGTGCTGATGATGTACCCGCCGCTCGCGAAGGTCCGCTACGAGGAGCTGGGGAAGGTGTTTCGCAACAAGCGCGTGCTGACGCTGTCGCTCGTGCAGAACTGGATCATCGGCCCGCTCCTCATGTTCGGGCTCGCCGTCGTGTTCCTGCGCGACAAGCCCGAGTACATGCTCGGCCTCATCCTGATCGGCCTCGCGCGCTGCATCGCGATGGTCATCGTCTGGAACGATCTCGCGAAGGGCGACACCGAATACTGCGCGGGGCTGGTCGCGTTCAACTCGATCTTCCAGGTCCTGTTCTTCTCGGTCTACGCGTACTTCTTCGCCACGCTCCTGCCGACGTGGCTGGGCCTCGAGGGCGCGATCGTGAACATCACGATCGGCGAGATCGCCAAGAGCGTCGCGATCTACCTCGGCGTCCCGTTCGCCGCGGGCTTCCTCACCCGACGCGTGCTCGTGAGGGCCAAGGGACGCGACTGGTACGAGAAGCACTTCGTGCCGCGCATCAGCCCGGTGACGCTCATCTCGCTGCTCTTCACGATCGTCGTGATGTTCTCGCTCAAGGGTGAGGCGATCGTGCAGCTCCCGCTCGATGTGCTCCGCATCGCGACGCCGCTGCTCATCTACTTCGCGGTGATGTTCGCCGTCTCGTTCGTCATGAGCAAGCGCGTGGGCGCCGACTACAGGCAGACGGCGACGCTCTCGTTCACGGCCGCCTCCAACAACTTCGAGCTCGCGATCGCCGTCGCCATCGCGAGCTTCGGCATTCACAGCGGCGCAGCGTTCGCGGCGGTCATCGGGCCACTCGTCGAGGTGCCCGTCCTCATCGGTCTCGTGAACGTCGCCCTCTGGGCGCAGCGCCGGTTCTTCCCCAACGCAGAGCTTCAGGTCGCGGCCCCCGCGTGCGCGACCGACGCATCGAAAGCCTGAACCATGAGCAACGAAACCCAGAGCATCCTGTTTCTCTGCGTGGCCAACTCCGCGCGCAGCCAAATGGCCGAGGGACTCGCCCGCATGATCTTCGGCGACCGCGTGCCCGTCATGAGCGCCGGCAGCGAGCCCTCGAAGGTGAATCCCTACGCGGTCGAGGTCATGCGCGAGCTCGGTTTGGATCTCGCCGCGCATCGCTCGAAGTCCGTGCAGACGATCGAGCCGGCGACCGTCGGCACGGTGATCACCTTGTGCGCGGAGGAGGTCTGCCCCGCGTTCCTGGGCAAGGCTCGACGACTGCACTGGCCGATCCCGGACCCAGCGAGCAAGGACCCATCGACCCCGCGGGAGGAGATGCTCACGCGCTTCCGAACGGCGCGCGACACCATTCGCGAGATGCTCGAGCGCTTCGCTGCAGAGGAGCTCCTTGTGGGTGGTGTGACCATTCGGCCTGCGCGTGCGGAAGACCTGGCCGCCGTCCGCCAGCTCGTCGTGGCGGCGGGGCTCCCGGACGCGGGCATCGCCGACCACTTCCCCGGCGGCTACGTCGTGTTCCACGAAGGCGAGACCCTCATCGGGACTGCGGGGCTCGAGGTTCACGCTGAGTCCGGTCTCCTGCGGTCCGTGGCGATTGCGCCCTCGCATCGAGGAATGGGCCTGGGGCGGAAGCTCGCTGAAGACCGGCTACGAACTGCGCGAGCACGGGGGCTGAGCAGCGTCTACTTGCTCACGACGACGGCGTCGGAGTTCTTCAGCCACCTTGGGTTCGAACGCGTCGCTCGCGAGAGCGCACCCACTTCGCTGCAGAGATCCTCCGAATTCGCCACGCTCTGCCCAGCGTCCGCCATCTGCATGGTCATGAGGCTCGGGTGAGCTGCGTCCTTTCGGCGAGGTCCCCGTCTTGATGAACAGGAGGCTACGAAGATGAACGAACAGACGAAGGACGAGGTTCGCACCACGGTGCGTGAACAATACGGCAGCATCGCCCGCTCCACGACCGGGGCGAGCTGCTGTGCGCCGGGGAGCTGCGGGCCCGGGGCCAACGCGAGCTTGGCACTCGGCTATTCCGCCGAGGACCTCGCCGCGGTCCCCGAGGGCGCGAACATGGGCCTCGGCTGCGGAAACCCGCAGGCCATCGCAGCGCTGAAGACCGGCGAGACGGTGCTCGATCTCGGCGCTGGAGGAGGCTTCGACTGCTTCCTCGCGGCCAAGCAGGTCGGGCCGAGTGGGCGCGTCATCGGCGTCGACATGACGCCCGACATGGTGTCGAAGGCGCGAGCAAACGCGCAGAAGCTCGAGGCGAAGAACGTCGACTTCCGGCTCGGCGAGATTGAGCACCTGCCGCTCGCCGACGGCACGGTCGACGTCATCCTGTCGAACTGCGTGATCAACCTGAGCCCGGACAAGGGCGCCGTGTTCCAGGAGGCCTTCCGCGTGCTGAAGCCCGGAGGTCGCCTCGCCATCTCCGACGTCGTGAAGACCCAGGCGCTCCCGGAGTCACTCGAGAACGACGTCGCTGCGCTGACGGGATGCGTCTCGGGCGCGGCGAGCGTGGAGACCATTCGCGCGCTGCTTCGCGTGGCTGGCTTCGAGAGCATCCGCGTCGATGTGAAGGAGCAGAGCCGCGAGTTCATCCGCGACTGGCTGCCCGGCTCGGGCGTCGAGAACTACGTCGCTTCGGCCACCATCGAAGCCGTGAAGCCGGGCGGTGGGAAGTCGTGCTGCGGCCCGTCCTGCTGCGCGCCGGAGACCTCGGCATGATCGAGCCGGCGGCGCGTGGTGCATGGCGCGAGCTCGAAGCGAAGCTGCGGCCGTTCATCGCGCGCCGCGTGCGCTCGGAGGTCGACGTCGACGACATCGTACAGGACGTCTTCCTCCGCATGCAGCGCGGGCTCGCAGGGCTCCGAGACGAGGAACGCTTCGGGCCCTGGGTCTACCAGGTCGCGCGGAGCGCCCTCGTCGACCACCAGCGCGTCGCCGCGACGCACCGAGTGGTCGACGCCGAAAGAAGCGAGGACATCCCCCTCGATGTCGACGAACACGACCGCGGCGTCGAGGAGGAGCTCGCGGGCTACCTGGCCCCCTTCGTTGCGATGCTGCCGTCGCCGTACCGCGATGCGCTCACGCTGGTCGAACTCGAAGGCCTGACGCAGAAGCAGGCAGCCGAGATGCTCGGCATCTCGCTCTCGGGCATGAAGTTTCGCGTCCAGCGCGGGCGCGTGCAGCTCCGAAGGGCGCTCGAGGACTGCTGCCACATCGCGCTGGACGTTCGCGGTCGCGTGGTGTCGTGCGAGCCGCGGCCGGATGGACGCCTGCCGGACGGCTGCTGCGCGTGACGTAGCGAAGGCCGGACCCGCGGGCGTTTGGTCCCGCTGCGACTGCGCCCCAGTGATCAACAGGCCCGCCGACGCCAGCGACCACGCGGACGCTCGGACCTGGGGCGAGCGGTTCGCGACGTGCGGCGGCATGCACCGTTCGTCGCTCCTCGCGAGCCGTCGCCCCGATGATGAACAGGCTCGGGTGCGGCCCTGCTTGCGCGAAGCGTAGCAGAGAGCGCCGAGACCGGCAGCGAACGCCGCATCCGGACGCAAACATGAGCGATTTTCGCCAGTCGGGATCGTGGGCGCGGCACGAGGGGTCAGGTCGGACAGGTACCCGCGCCGGCGCCGGGGCGGCCGGGTTAGCAGGTCGAGAAACCGAACGTTCCGCAAATAGGCCTGTTCCGCATAGTGCGGAACACCCGTCGCGGGAGAGCAGGCCCCCCGTGCCAAATGGCCTGAGACACCGCCCCTTCGAAATTCAATGTGCCAAACTTCGTGGGGCGAAGGAGTGTCAGAGTCATGCCGAAACCAGCCCCACCGAGGTGGTCCCCGCCCCCCAGAACGACCGCCGACAGCGCCGGAAGTTCGCCGCCGAGCAGAAGCTCCGGATTCTTCGGGAAGCCGACCAGTGCGCGACCCGGGGAGAGATTGGCGAGCTTCTGCGGCGAGAGGGCATCTACAGCTCGCACCTGTCCTTGTGGCGCGCTCAACGTGACCGCCTGGGCGTAGCCGGGCTCGATGGCCAGCGGCGCG
>JAEZYZ010000005.1 GCA_023418705.1 Pseudomonadota bacterium
GGGGCGCCGTGCGCGCCCATGCGGCGGTTGGCGGCCACGTCTGCGGCATGCAAGGCACGGGCGGCCTCCGCGAGCTTCTCGACGCGGTCAGCGGGGGCGCCACCGCGGACGGCGTCGCAGACCGTAAGCATGCGCTGGACCGCCCAGCTCAGGTTGACCGCCGTCGGGCGCGCTCGGCAGAGCCGCTCGGCGGCCGCGCGCACCACGCGGTCGAAGTCACCGCTGGCGCGGGCGGCCAGCACCATCGCGTAGGCGGCCGCGATGCCGATCGCCGGCGCGCCCCGCACCACCATCTGCGTGATCGCGTCCGCCACCGCGTCCGCCTCATGGTAGCGCAGGTACTCCTCTTCGGTGGGCAACCGGCGCTGGTCGAGCATCACCAGCGCATCGTTGTCCGGCAAGAGCTCGACGGCCGAGTAGCTAGCGCCGCTCAGCGGCGCCGGATGCGGCAGGTTCATGAGGCTTAGCTCTGTTGAAGCAGGCGCTCGAGCAGCTGCGACACGAGCGCGGGATTGGCCGAGCCTTTGGTCTCCTTCATGACCTGGCCCACGAAAAAGCCCAAGATGTTCTTCTTCCCGGCGCGGAAGCTCGCAGCCTGAGCGGGGTGGGCCTCGACCAGGCGAGCGCACAGCGGCTCGAGCTCCGTCGTGTCGCTGACCACCCGCAGGTTGCGCTCTTGCACGATGGCGCGCGGGGACTTGTCCGTGTGCTGCATCAGGGAGAACACCTCCTTGGCCTGCTTGCCGCTGATGTCCCCCAGCTCGACCAGCTCGACCAGCTCCGCCAGCTGCAGCGGCGTCACGCTGAACTCCGCCGCCAGGCCGTGCACCTTGGCGTCGCGCAGCACCTCGGTCGTGATCCAGTTGGCGAGCTTGGAGGGGTGGTCGTAGTGGTGGCGCGCCTCATCGAAGAAGCGCACGTACATCGGGTGCTGCGTGAGGGTCGCGGCCGCCTGGGCGCTCAGCCCGAGCTCGGACGTCCAGCGCTGGCGGAGCTCCTGAGGCAACGCGCCCACCCTGGCCCGCTCGCGCGCGACGAGCGCCTCGTCGACGACCAGCGGGGGCAGGTCCGGCTCGGGGAAGTAGCGGTAGTCGTGGGCGTCTTCTTTGGAGCGCAAGGTGCTGGTGGTGCCGCTGTCCGGATCGAAGGCGCGCGTCTCCTGGACGATCTGGCCGCCGGCGTCGAGGATCGCCATCTGGCGGGCCACTTCGACCTCGACCGCGCGCTGGACGAAGCGGAAGGAGTTGATGTTCTTGAGCTCGCAGCGCGTGCCGAGCTGCTGCGAGCCGCGCGGGCGCAGCGAGACGTTGACGTCACAGCGGAAGCTGCCCTCTTCGAGGTTGCCGTCGTTCACTCCCAGAAACACCAGCACGTCCCGGAGCGCGCGCATGTACGCCGCCGCTTCCGCGCTCGAGCGCATGTCCGGCTCGCTGACGATCTCGATCAAGGGGGTGCCCGCGCGGTTCAAGTCGACGAGCGAATCACCGCCCACACCGTGCACGTTCTTGCCGGCGTCCTCTTCCATGTGCACGCGCGTGATGCCGATCGCGCGGGTTTTGCCCTCGACTTCGATCGAGAGCCGGCCATTTTTGGCGATCGGCTGCTCGTATTGGCTGATCTGGTAGCCCTTCGGCAGGTCCGGATAGAAGTAGTTCTTCCTCGCGAAGATGCTCCGGTGCTCGACCGTGCATTCGAGCGCGAGCGCCGCGCGCGTGGCCATCTCCACCGCGTGGCGGTTGAGCACCGGCAGCGACCCGGGCAAGCCCAGACACACCGGGCAAACGTTCGTATTGGGTCGCTCCCCGAAGCGCGTGGAGCAACCGCAGAACAGCTTGCTCTCCGTCAAGAGCTGCGCATGGATCTCGAGGCCAATGACGGTTTCCCATTCGGTCGGCACAGGCACAATATCCTACCCGGTCGAGTCGGCGTCAAACGCGCCCGGAAGCAGAGATGGGTCACAGGAAGGGCGGAAGAGCGGAAGGGGGACCGACGTCGTCGGTCCCCGCTCCGACCTTGATCGAGCGTCGTGACCGACACCGTGGCGACCACCGGACGCGAGGATCGCGGCGCGCTCAACCGGCGAGCTCCAAGAAAATCTTCCGTCCGCCCGCTCCTTGCTGTGAACAAAATAGCGGAGCTCGTCGCGTTGGAGCCGCCACGGCGGCGAGTCGCGCCGCTCGAGACGACGGACGCGCCAGCCGTTCAGTGGCCTTTTTCGCGCGTGAGACCGGGGTGGGTCGGATCCGGCGGCTCGTGCCGGGGATTGGCGGATTCGTAGCTGCCGTCGCGCCCCGGGAAGCTCATCAACAAGTCCTTCTCGAAGATGAACTGGTCGCGCGAGTCATAGGGGGCCGGGTGCATGCCGGTGTCCATCCGGATGGCATCGCACGGGCACGCCTCGACGCAGTAGCCGCAGAAGACGCAGCGCAGCTCGTCGATGACGAAGCGCGTCGGGAAGCGCTCGTAGCCGCGGCGCGGATCGCCCTCCGGGTACTCCCCCGCCTCGATGTGGATGCATTGTGCCGGGCAGGCGGTGGAGCAGCACAGGCATGCCACGCACCGGGGTGAGCCGTCCGCGCGATGGGTCAACCGGTGCAACCCACGGAAGCGGGCCGGGTACGGCCGGCGCTGCTCCGGATAGGAGACGGTGTTCACCCCGTCCTCGATGCCCTCGAGCACCGGGTCGTTGCGCTGCCCCAGCGCCATCTCCTTCGTGTTCTTGAAGAAGTGCTTGATGGTGATGCCGAGGCCGTCTGCGATGTTCGGGATGTACGACTGGACGTAGAGGTTGCGGTCCGGCCGCTTCATGACCTTGCCGACCACCTTCCGAGGGCCCAGCGGTGCCGTTGTCGTCGTGTCTGCCATACTGAATCAAGCTCCCATGCGCGCGGTCCGGGTGCCACCCGCGGCGGCGGCGTACTGCTGGGACGTGCTGACCAAATAGCGGCGTTTCTGCGCTGGCTTCAGCAGGAACAGCACGAACGCGACGGCGCCGGCGATCCCGGCGACGGCAAGGACGGCCTCCGTCAGATCACCGATGATGGCGAGCGACGCACCAATACTCGGCCCCGCCGCCTGCACGGCGAGCACGATCAGGCCCGTGAGCAAGATGTTGACCAGCGACGCCGGCAACAGCTTGCGCCAGCCGAGCCGCATGAGCTGGTCATAGCGAAAGCGCGGCAGGGTCCAGCGGATGGCGAGCTGCAGCGAGCAGAGCGCGATCGTCTTGAGGACGAACGCCAGCACCCCGATGAGCACGACCGCCAGGTGCGACAGCGTCTGGCTGAAGTACGCCGTCTCGCCGATCACCACGTGCAGGCCGTTCCGATCCAAAAACGGCAGCTGCCACCCTCCCAAGAACAGCGCCACCATCAGCGCGCTGCTCGTGACCACGGCGATGTATTCGGAGAAGAAGAACATCGCAAACTTCATCCCCGAATACTCGGTGAAGTAGCCGGCGACGATCTCGCTCTCCCCCTCCGGGATGTCGAAGGGGATGCGCTTGGCCTCGGCCACGGAGGCGGCGAAGAACAGGAAGAACGCCAGCGGTTGCACGAAGATGCCCCAGGCGTGCTCCCCCTGCCAGCGCACCATCTCGTCGATGCGCAAGGTGCCGTAGATCATCACCGCCCCGATGATCGTCAGCCCGAGCGTGACCTCGTAGCTGACCATCTGGCTTGCGGCGCGCAGCCCCCCGAGCAAGCTGAACTTGTTGTCGCTCGCCCAGCCCGCGAGGGCCGCCCCCACGATGCCGGTGCCGGCCAGGGCGAAGAAGTACAAGATGCCGATGTTCAGGTCGACCACCTGGAGCGACACCGCCCCCTCGGTGCACACGCCGCTCTGCGGGACGACCGCAGCCAGCGCGCCGAAATCGATGCTGCCGTCCCTCGTGCCGAAACACAGCGTGTCACCGAACGGCACCACCGCCAGCACCACCAGCGCCGGGAAGAACGAGATGAACGGCGCGAGCCCGTGCAGGAAGCGATCCGCGTTCGGGGGGACGAAGTCCTCCTTGAACATCGTCTTCAAGCCGTCAGCAGCCGGGTGCAAGAGCCCCGCGAGGCGCAGGCCGATGCGCGGCTCGTTTCGGATGCTGTAGACCGCGTACGCCGCCCCGCCGGCGATCACGAACGCGAGCACGGCGGGCCCCGACCGATAGCCCACCTCGCGCAGCGTCTCGCCCGCCTCCGATCCTTGCGTCATCCCGCCCACCACGGCGATCAGCAGGTGCGCGGCGATGCCACCGTAGAAGATGTTCCGCGGATCGCCGAGGGCGGCCATGAAGCGGTCGAAGCTGCTCTTGACGCCGCGGGCACGCACCCGTCCGGCGATGATCACGCCGGTGAGCCAGGTCATGAGGATGGCCAGGTGAGCCCACAACATGGCGCGTTCGCCGCGCGCGGGCCCGCTCACGTCGCTCGTGGCGGCCAGGAAGATGACCAGGGCGGCGACGCCGAGCGCCGGCAGCAGCAGCAGCGCCTGCACCACTTTCGTCGGCAGCCAGGCGACGGCTCGGTTGGGGCCCACGCGATCCTGGATCATCGCGCCTTGGCGTCGGTCGGCCCAGGTCAAGATCACGGCCACGTTCATCGCGAACATGACGACCGCGAAAGCCTTCAGCCCGAAGATCAGTCCGTCTTGCCAGCTCATCCGATTGCTCCTGCACGCTCGCTCGGAACCGTACCCGACACCTCGGGGCCGCCGGGCGACATCAGGGCCCTGAGCTCCGCGAGCTTTCGGTAGCCGACGTCGCGCCGCAGGACGCGGCCGAGCTCCGCCACCATCCTCCAGGCTGGGAGCGAGTCGCCCCGGGGGCGGATCGCTCGCTCGCTGCGCTGAGCCATGCGGGCGGCGTTCACGAACGTGCCGTCAGACTCTGCCCAGCTGGAGACCGGCAGCACCACGCTCGCGTGCTCCACGAAAGGCCCCTCGTGGGTCGCCAGGGCGATGATGGTAGCGCTGCCCTTGAGCGCGTCCGCTCGGTCCGGCTCGCTGGCGTACGATCCGAGGGCGATCACGTGGGTGAAGCGCTTCTCCGACAGCGCGCCGACCAGCTCCCCGAAGCGCCGCGCCGGCGTCGCCCCAGTGAGGTCCACGACGCCGTTGGTGTTGGGGTTCTTGTCGGCGTGGATCAAGATGTCGTCCGCCTTGCCGGGCGCAGCGCCGCTGATGAAGACGTTCTGGATCCCGAGCTGGTCGCGGAACAGCCGCAACGCCGCGTAGTTGTCCTCGTTCGAGTGCTGCGCGCTCAAGACCAAGGCCGTCTTGTCGGCACCTGCCTGCTCGATGATCTCTGCCGCCCGACCGAGCGCGCTGGCGAGCGGCGTCGCCTCACCGCCGACCCGCGCCGAAAGCACGCGGTCGTGGTGGATGCGCTGGTAGTCGAGCATCCCGTAGTCGCACATCCAGTACTTGTTCACCTGCGGGTTCTCCCGCGGCCGGTAGCGATACACCGTCTGATTGCGGGGATCGAAATCCGTGAAGGCGTTGCAGCCCGTGGCGCAGCCGACGCAGACGGTGCGGGCCGAACGCAAGAACCACACCCGCGCCTTGAACCGGAAGTCACGCGCCGTCAGCGCGCCCACCGGGCAGACGTACTCGGTCATCAGGGTGTAGTCGTGATCGAGCTCGCGTCCCGGCGCGACCACGATCTCGTTCAGGTTTCCGCGCTCGCGCACGTCGAGCACCGGGTCCTTCGCGACCTCCTCGCAGAAGCGCACGCAGCGGGTGCAGATGATGCAGCGCTCGGCGTCGTACACGATGGTCGGGCCGAACACGACCGCCTTCGGCTTGTGCACCAGCTCATCGCGCATGCGCTTTTTGGTGCCCTGATGATTGAGCCAGTAGTCCTGCAGCCGGCACTCCCCCGCCTGGTCGCAGATGGGGCAATCGACGGGATGGTTGAGGAGCAAAAGCTCCTGCACCGCCGCGCGGGCGCGGCTGACGTGCTGGCTCGCCTCGCTCTTGACCTGCATGCCTTCGGCCGCCGCTTGCTGGCACGCCGGGACGAGCTTCGGCTTCTTCTCCGCGACGTAGTCCTGCTTGTCCGGATCCCAGCGCAGCACGTCCAGCATGAGGGCGGGGCGCCCCGGCGGTGGGGCCACCTCGACCAGGCACATCCGGCAGTTGGCCGCCACGCTGAGCCCCGGATGCCAGCAGTAGTGGGGGATGTCGATCCCGACCCGGTGGGCAGCGGTGATGATGGTGTCGCCCGGCTCGAACGGGATCTCGCGGTCGTCTATTTTGAAGGTCGGCATCGATGTCTCCGAGATCGCGGACGTCAGCGGTCGCACTCCCCCCCGATCATGTTGATCGAACCGAAGCAGGGCACGACGTCCGCCATCATCTGTCCGGTGATGACCCGCTCGAGCCCCGCGGTGTGGAAGAAGCTGGCCGGGCGGATCCGCACCCGATAGGGCGTCCCGCTCCCGTCGCTGACCAGGTAGAAGCCGACTTCTCCGTTGCCGCCCTCGGTGTACGAGTAGCACTCGCCCGCGGGCAGCTTCAGGCCCTCCATCACGATCTTGAAGTGCTGAATCGTGCCTTCGATGGTGGTGTACACGTCCTCCTTCGGAGGCAGGATGATGCGCGGGTCCTCCACGTTGACGGGGCCGCTGTCGGGCATGCGCTCGATGCACTGCTCGATGATGCGGGCGCTCTGCTTGATCTCTTCGATGCGGACGATGAAGCGATCGAAGCAGTCGCCGCGCTGGCCAACCGGCACTTCGAAATCGACCTCCCCGTACTTCATGTACGGGTGGGACTTGCGGACGTCGTACGGCACACCGCAGGCGCGCAGGTTCGGCCCCGTCCAGCTCAGGGAAATGGCGTCCTCGGCGCTGATCGGGCCGACGCCCTCCAAGCGGTCGAGGAAGATCCGATTTTCGAGCAGCAAGCGCTCGACCTCTTCCACCACCGTGAGCACGTGCCGGGTGACCGCGCGGGAGTGTTCCTTGAAGTGCTCGGTCGGAGGCGCGGCCATCCCGCCGACGCGCCCGAAGCTGTGCGTGAGCCGCGCGCCGGTCTCCTCCTCGAACAGATCCCAGATCATCTCGCGCGCCTTGATCATCCACAAAAATGGAGTGAACGCGCCGAGCTCCATCGCCATGGCGCCGTCGCACGTGAGGTGATCGGCCATGCGCGCCAGCTCCCCCAAGATCATCCGGTAGTACTGGCAGCGGTCGGGGACGGTGACCTCGAGCATCTTCTCGCAAGCCAGCGAGAACGCCACGTTGCCGAGCATGGGCGAGACGTAGTTGCAGCGATCGACGTACGGGTAGCACTGCGTCCACGTGCCCCGCTCGCACATCTTCTCGAAGCCCCGGTGCAAGTAACCCACTTGCACGTCACAGCGAACGATCGACTCGCCGCTGAGCTCCATCACGATGCGCACGGTCCCGTGCATCGCCGGGTGCGAGGGCCCGACGTTGATCAACATGGGCTCGGTCGGCAGAGCGAGCTCCGCGTCTTCCAGTTCTTGGTCTAGGGGCTCCATCAGTCCATCCGTGAGTCGTCGGCCGCGAACGCCACGCCCTCTTCGTGTTCGTCGCTCGGAACGTAGGTGTGCGTCTGCCGCCCGAAGGGCATGCCCTCGTCGGGTCCGAACGGCGGCAGCTTGTCGATGTTGGGGACGTCGCGGTAGGGCACGAGCGGCTGAATGCGATCGGCCGGGTAGTCCTTGCGCAGCGGAAAGCCCTCGAACTCCCGGTACATCAGGATGCGGCGCAGGTCCGGGTGGCCCCGGAAGCGCACCCCGAACATGTCCCAGATCTCCCGCTCCGCCCAGTTGGCGATGCCCCAGATGTGGCTGACCGTGTCGATCTCGGCCCCCTCGCCGTCGATGTCTCCGACGCGCGCCTTGAGCCGCAAGCGGTGCCCGCGATGCAGCGAATACAAGTGCATCACGACCTCGAAGCGCGGCTCCCGCTCGGGGAAGTCCACCGCCGTCATGTCGCTCAGCATGTCCATGTCAGCGGCCGGCGACTCACGCAGGAAACGCGCGACCTTCTGCCACGACCCGGGGTCGACGACGACGGTCTCGTCGCCGTGTTGTGCGTGGGTTTCGACGACGGCCTCGGGAAATTCTTTTTTGAGGAGCTCGACCAGCGCCTTGGCCATTTGCGGGTTTCTTTCGCGGACGTTAACGGAAAAGCAGGATCGAACGAAGAGCGCGTCAGCCGGTCTTCGAGCGGCGCAGCTGCACGAGCCCGAGCCGCTTGTCGGTGACGGGATCGAGCCGGGGCTTGACCACCGCCGGGCGCCGATCGCCGGACTGGATCTTGTCCTGCAGGAGCATGAGGCCGTCGAGCACGCCTTCGGGGCGCGGCGGACAGCCAGGGATGTACACGTCGCAGGGGATGATCTTGTCGATGCCCGCGACGGTGGCGTAGTTGTCGTAGAAGCCGCCGACCGACGCGCAGGTCCCGAAAGCGAGCACCCACTTCGGTTCGGCCATCTGCTCGTAAATGCGCTTCAAGACCGGCGCCTGGCGCTGGACGATGGTGCCCACCACCCAGAGCAGGTCGCTCTGGCGCGGCGAGAAGCGCGGCGCCTCCGAACCGAAGCGCGAAAAATCGTAGCGCGGGCTGCTCACCGCCATGAACTCCATGCCGCAGCAAGCGGTCACGAAGGGGTACATGAACAGCGAGTACTTCTGCGCCCAGGCCAGCAGATCTTGAAACCGGGTCGTGGCAAACCCCTCCCCTTGCCCGGTGGCAATCACCTGCGACGCCGACGGCGCCGTCAGCGTTCCCATTCGAGCGCTCCTTTCTTCCAGCAATAAACGAGCGCGATGATCAGCGCCGAAATGAAGGCCAGCATCGAGAAGAAGCCGGTCCAGCCGAGGCCCTTGAAGAGGGCCGCCCAGGGATAGATGAACACCACCTCGACGTCGAAGACGACGAACAGGATGGCGGTCAGATAGAATTTGACGTCCAGCTTGATGCGGCGCGCGCCCTCGGTGTCGTTGCCGCATTCGTACGGCAGGATCTTCTCGGGCGTCGGGTTCTTCGGCCCTATCAGCGCACCGCCCAGCCACATCACCGAACAGATGACGGCCGCGATGCCGAACATGATGAACATTGGAAGATAGAGCTCGACCATGGATCCTTCACCCTGGGGCGGGCCGCCAGCTGGCGCGTAAACCGTGGAAATTACAGCCTGCCGAGTCGGGTTCTAGTCGCTCCGGCCGGGGGCTGTCAATTCGCGCACGCGGTGAGAGCAGCGATCCGTTTGCCAGACCAGAGAATCCCGAAGATCGGGGGCCCCCATCGGGTGAGGGCCCCGATTCTTCGGGAAACCCCCTCGTTTGCTCACGGCTCGGTGCTCTAGACGGTCTCATTCCGCGACAAACGCTTTGCCCTGCAAACCGTTTGTCGCTCTAGCTTCGATACCATGCCAGCCGCGTGCCGGCGGCCGAAATGTGCTTCGCGCACTTTTGGCGCACGCGCAGCACCTCACGACGGCCGCAGGGTCGGTCGGTCCGGGCAGAGCACCCGCCACTCCGAGAGGGCGGGCCCCAGCACGCGCTCGAGCCGGGTGCCGAGCGCCGACAGGTCAGCCTCGGGCACGCCGGCGTTGCGGGCCTCGATCAGCGCCGCCAGCGCCGCCAAATGCCGGCCACGCGTCGCGAAGGCCTGGGCAAGCACCGGCCAGAGCTCGGCGCCGGGGGCCCCGAGCTGCAGGGCGCGGCGGAGCGGCCCGATGGCTTCGCCCGTCCGGCCTTGTCGGAACATCGAGCGTCCGAGCCGGAGGTAAACGTCCGCTGCCACCGCATGATCGCCCGCATACTGGATCGCCAGGCGCAGGATCTCCTCGCCCTTTTCGACCTCCCCGAGCTCCAAACAGGCGCTGCCGAGCAACGCCAGGCCCTTGGCGATGGTGGCGCGGACGTCGGGCGTCAGGCTCTGTCCTTCGGGGGTTCGCAGAAAGATCGCGAGCGGAGCGGGCCAGGAGCCCAGGAGCTCGAGCACGCGGACGTGATCGCCGCGCAGGGCGGCCTCCTCCGCCTGCTGCACCCGAGCCAGCTCGATGCCCCCTCGCCCGGCGCTTCGGCTCACCCGCGCCAGCTCTTCGCGCACGTGATGGCGCAGCCGCTCCCGAAAGTCTTCGAGCGAGCACTCCTCGGGGACACCGTCGTGCTCCACGGCGATGCGCGACCCGTCAGGCCCCAAGCTGAGCTCGCCCAGGCTGTAGCCGTAGAGCGGCGCCAGCAGCAGGTAGCGTACGCCGATGTGCAGCTGCAGGGCCTCGATGTCCGTCTCGCGCTGCGGCGGGGGACCCGGCGCTTCGTCCGAGACCAGGGCGCTGACGAGCCGGCGCCGAAAATCGGCGAGGGTGAGCCGCTGCGGCGGCTGGTCGACCAAGTCGCCGGCGTCCACGTCGCCCCCCACCAAGAAATCCACCAGCGTGTTGTCCGGCTGCCGGCGGTCGACGGTGAGCGCCACGATCCGGGCGCCCGTGATCATGGCGAAGGCGAAGAAGCGCGGCCCGATGATGTCGCACAGCGCCTGAAAGCTCCCGATCCCCTCCCCGATGCGCTCGAACCAGCCGTCGGTGCGGATGGGCTCGAGCGGGAAGACACGCTGCTGCGACATGAAACTTGCATTAAACCAGCCTGCGGGTCCGAATGCACCCACTTTGGCGAGGCTCCCCGGGCGAGCAACCGTGGCGCCGCTGGGGGCACGGGCACGGGCACGGGCACGGGGAGTATGGGGACGAGCGGGCTAGTCGATCCAGACCGACTTGATGTTCGTGAACTCGCGCAGGCCGTAGCTGCTGAGCTCCCGGCCCACCCCGGAGTCCTTGACCCCGCCGAAGGGCAGCCGCGGATCCGACTTGACGATCCCGTTGACGACGACCGCGCCCGCTTCCAGCCGGGCGGCGATCGCCTTGGCGCGCTCGAGGTCTCGGGTCCAGAGCGCCGCGCCGAGGCCGTAGCGGGAGCCGTTGGCGAGCCGGACCGCGTGCTCGGGGCTGTCGGCTCGCGAAATGGCCGCGACCGGCCCGAACGTCTCTTCTTCGAACGCCGCCATGCCCGGCATCACCCCACCGAGCACCGTCGGAGCATAGAAGAACCCCGCCCGATCGAGCCGCGTCCCGCCGCACAACACCCGGGCGCCGTCGTCGACCGAGCGCAGCACTTGATCGTGCAAATTCTCCAGCAGATCGAGCCGAGCGATGGGACCGACATCGGTGCTGGGATCCATGGGATCTCCCACCTTGAGCTCCCGCATGGCGCGGACGAACGCCTCCTCGAAGGCGTCGGCGACGCCGTGGTCGACGATGAACCGCTTGGCCGCGATGCAGCTTTGGCCGGAGTTGATGGTGCGCGACATCGCCGCCGCCTTGGCGGCCAAGGCGACGTTGGCATCACCCAGCACGATGAACGGGTCGGAGCCTCCCAGCTCGAGCACGACCTTCTTCAAGTGGTGACCGGCGGCTGCTGCGACGGCCCGCCCCGCTCGATCGCTGCCGGTGAGGGTCACGCCCGCCACCATCGGGTTCGCGATCGCCCGGTCGATCAGCTCGTGCCCGACGAGCAGCGTCGTGAACACGCCCGTGGGGAACCCGGCGCGCCGGAACGTCTCTTCGATCGCGACGGCGCAGCCGGGGACGTTGGCGGCGTGCTTGAGGAGCATGACGTTGCCGGCCGCGAGCGCCGGGGCAGCTGCCCGGAAGACCTGCCAGAACGGGAAATTCCAGGGCATGATGGCGAACACCGGGCCGATCGGATCGAAGCGGACGTAGCTGGCGGAGGCCTCGGTCGGGACCATCTCGGGGGCCAAAAATGCGGCCGCGTTCTGGGCGTAGTAGCGGCAAACCAGGGCGCATTTCTCGATCTCGGCCTCCGAGGCCCGGATCGGCTTGCCCATTTCCTGGGTCATCAGCCTGGCGAGGTCGGCCTTGCTGGCCTCCAGCGCCTCGGCGGCTCGGTTCAAGAGCGCCGCGCGCTCGGCGACGGTCGTCTCCCGCCATTGCAAAAAGCCTTCACGGGCGGCGCGGATGGCATCGTCGACGTCGCGAGACGAGAGCGCCTCGTACTCGCGAACCAGCTCGCCCGTGGCGGGATTGATGGATTCCATGCGCGGACACCTCCGAAACCGGGCGGTCGACGCGCCCGTCCATTGTTAAGTGCGTCGCCAGCGGCAAGATGTCTAGAGCATTGATCCGTTTGCCGAAGCGGAGATCCCGAAGCATCGGGGCCCCCATCCGGGTGAGGGC
>JAEZYZ010000058.1 GCA_023418705.1 Pseudomonadota bacterium
CACGTGCTGCGCGCGCAGCTGCTCGCGCGCAGGGGGCGAGCGGCCGCAGCTCGGGCGGCGGCGCAGGCGGCCTGTCGCGCGTTCTCCGAGGGGGCCGGCGCGCCGGTGCCTCCGGACATCGCGGAGCTCGCGGGAAGGCCGCGCCGACCGAGCGGCGGATCGGCCGCTACGGGGTGACGGTCGAGAACGGCAGGCGAAAGATCTTCGGCCGGACGTCGGTGAGCGGGGTCTGGGTCTCGAACAGGAACTCGACCCGCCGGTTGCGGCTGCGCCCCTCGGCGGTGTCGTTGGCGCCGAGCGGGCGTGAGTCGGCGTAGCCGGCCACGTGCAAGCGCCCGGCGGCGTGCTCGGGCCGATCGCGCATCAGGCGACGCAGCACCGCCGTCGAGCGCGCGGTGGACAGCTCCCAGTTGGACGGGAAGCGGAAGCTGTTGATCGGCACGTTGTCCGTGTGCCCCTCGATCACCATCTGACCGTCGAAGCTCGCGAACAGCTCCGAGATCGCCGCCAGGATCGGTTCGGCGCCAGGGCGCAGCTCGTCCGACCCGGTGTCGAAGAGCACGACGTCCTTGATCCTGAGCACGATGCCGCGCGGGCTCGCCACGACCTCGATTTTCTGATGCAGGCCCTTCATCTGGATGAAGCGCTTCACCTGCTCGAGCTGGCGGCTGGCGCCGCTCATGGCCGGCTGAATTTCTGGCTGGCTCTCCTTGTCAGACAGCTCCACGGGGCTGGTCGAGAGCGCCTCGAAGTCTCCGTTCACCTTCAACTGAACGCCGAAAGCTTCTTTGACGGACCCGAGCGCGACGCGGAAATTTTCGATGTCCAGGTTGGCGAACGACAGCAGCAAGATGAAGAACGTCAACAGCAGCGTCGCCATGTCGCTGAAGGTCGCCATCCAGGCGGGCGCGCCGGGCTCCTCCGGCGGCGGCGAGTCGTCTTCCAGATCTTCGAGGCTCATTGCCGTCCTCAAGCCGCGTCGGCGTCGGGGGTGCGCTGCTTGGGAGCCAGCCGCGCCTCGAGGCGCTCGCGGATCGCCGCGGCGTTGTGACCTTTGACGATCGAGTCGATGCCCTCGATGACCACCTTCATGTTCGCGGTCTCTTCGATCGAGCGCCGCTCGAGCTTTTCGGCGATCGGATTGCAGATCAAGAACGCCAACACCGCACCGTACAACGTCGTCAAGAGGGCGACCGCCATCGCCGGGCCGATGGAGGACGGATTGTCGAGGTTCTGCAGCATCGCCACCAGGCCGATGAGCGTGCCGATCATGCCCATCGAAGGTGCGGTCGAGCCGGCGAACTTGAACAGACGCTGGCCGCGCTGATGGCGCTGCTTCATGCTGACGAGCTCGACCGTGAGGGTTTCACGGATCTCCTCTCGCGGGATGCCGTCGACGGCCATGCGCAGCCCCTTGGCGAGGAAGGGGTCGTCGACCTTCTCGTCCTCCAGCGCCAGGATGCCCTCGCGCCGCGCCTTGTTGGAGAGTCCGAGGATCAACTCGATGGTCTTGGCGGAGTCGGCCCCCTTGTTGAAGAAGGCGTGCCGCGCGACCTTGATGGCCCCGATGACGTTCTCGAGCCGCTCCATGATGAAGGTCGCGGAGACGGTGCCGCCGACCACGATGAGCACGCTCGGAATATCGACGAACGCGCTCAAGGGACCACCGAGCGCGATCGATCCGATGATGAGGCCGAAGCCGAAGACGATGCCCAGCAGTGTGCCGATATCCACGACCTAATCCTCCGCCGTCAGCGCGACGGGGCCGCTGTTCCGGTTCATGTCGGCTCCCGTCGTTCGCGATCCGTGCTGCTCGCGATCCGCAAGGCGGCACGGCTGATCTCGTCCGACAACAAAAGCGAAGCCACGAAATGTTCGAGGGCGCCCGGGCCGGGCACCGGATCGGCCGTCGCTCCCGCGACGACCGGGCGCTCGGTGCCTTCGAAGACGGGCGCCGCGGCCGCCGGGTCCCAGGTCTCCCCGAGCGCGGCGGCGGCCATGCGCGAGACCGAGCGCACGTAGGCTTCTTCGTTGCCGGTGAAGTATCCGCCGGCCTTCAGCTCGCGCACGAACGTCTCCGGACTTCCAGCGGCTGCCGCGTCGATGGCAGCTGGGTAGCGGCGCTTGAGGAGCGCGACGTAGTCGATCGCCCCCTCGTCGGCGGTCCGGTACGCGCGGAAGTTGTCGACGATCCGACGTTCGGTCGCGCCCCAACCTTCGCGCGTGCGCTGCGAGACGGTGAGCCCCGACGGCCCCGCGCCTTTGATGCCGCCGAAGTTGTAGTTGAACATCGACGCGCCGCGCCCGGTCTCGTGCGCCCACTGAGCGGTGAGCACGGCGACGGTCCGATCGGACGGCGGGTGACCGACGACCTGTTCCCAGGCGCGCGCCAGGGCCGCCGCAGCTTGCTCGGACGACAGCGGCGTGCGCACCGCCGCGACCTGGACCGACTCCGCCGCCGGTCCCGCCTTGCGCGACGCCTGCAAGCGAGCAGCGAAGCCAGGCGCCGCCGCCGGCTCGCGCTCGAGCGCCGGCAGGCTGGGCAAGGTCAACGGGGATACGGCCACGTGAGCCCCAAGAGCAAGATGCGGGCCACCTCACGTCGAGCTCGCTTCGACCTCGGCGCTGATGATGGTGAGGTCTTCCAGCAGATGAAACAGGACGGTCTCGAGGCCGCGATTTCCCAGTACCAACAGCGCCTGCTGCAGCGATTGAACTTGAGCCTTCGGACGCTTCAGGCGGGCCGCATGGAGGCAACGCGCCACCAGGACGTCGATCCGTTGCACCAGGTCCTGCAGGCGCTGCCCGCCGACGTAGGGGTCGTTGAGCGCGTGCAGCAGCTCGAGCAAGACGTCGATGTGTTGCACGTGCTCCGCCCGCACCTCGCAGGTGGCTTCCGGCGCTTCCTGAAAGGGTTTGGCGGTCTTGAGCAACATGGCTGCCTTCGCGTGCTTCTCGCACAAACGGCTGCCTTGGCTGCGACTTGAGGGGCAGCGAGCGGACCCGGGGGGTGCCGGTTCATTGACTGACCGGCGTCAAGATCTCAACGCTTGCGGAGAGGGCACGCTCGGCGGCCGGGCGCTGCGTACCCCGGTCGAGGCTGGTGCGACTCTTGCTCTCTGGCCCGCAGCATGCTGACTGCCCATGCCCGCCAGCACCGTCCGACCGCTCTCGCGGGCTTCGCAGCGCTCTCCGGAAAGGTTCGAACATGAGTACTGGCATCTGGGCCGCCGCATCCGGCGCGACCGCTCAAACGGCCGCGCTCGACATCGCGGCCAACAACGTCGCCAACGCCACCACGCCGGGCTTCCGCGCCGACCGCAACGTCTTCCGGCAGGAGCTGGCGCGGGCGCTCGACCAGTCGGCGGGGACCAGCTCGCTCCGCTACTCCGCGGTGCGCAGCGTCGAGCCCGATCTGCGGACCGGGACCGTGGTGCACACGGGCGAGCCGCTGGACGTCTCCATCGCGTCACCCGACGGGTGGTTCGTCGTGCGCACCCCCGCCGGCGACCGCTACACCCGCGCTGGCAGCTTTCGCCTCGATCCCGACGGCCGCGTGATCACCCGAGACGGCCACGCCGTGCTCGGGCCAGATCGGCGTCCGCTTCAGGTCCCGGGCGCCGACAAACCAGTCGCGGTGGATCCCCGAGGCTTTTTCACCGTCGACGGCGAGCAGACGAACGCACGGCTGCTGGTGGTCACCTTCCGAGATCCGCGCGGCCTCGAAAAGGAGGGAGACGTGCTGTTGCGCGCGCGGCCCGAAGCGGGTCCCGCTCGCACCATCGACGTGCCCATCGACACGGAAACCCTCGAGCTTTCCAACGCTTCGGCGCTCAGCGGCATGACGGAGCTGGTGACCACGAGCCGCCAGTTCGAGATGTTGACCCGCGTCATCGAAGCGTTCAGCCAGGCGGACCGGCGCGCGGCCACCGATTTGATGAAGGCGCGCTGAGCTCGGGCATGACGACCAGGGGCGCGAGGCCCCTCCGGTCGGGAACGGCTCTTGGGGCCATCGATCGGGCCCGGTGTGGTAGACTGGGGTTCCCCGACCACGCATCCCAGGTGCGTTCGGGTCATCCCGGGTGATCGGCTTCGACGAGAACCTCCGAAGGAAGTCAGGCGATGCATCAGGACGGGGACCGGTCGGGATTCGAAGTGTTGATCGTCGAAGACGATCCCGATCTGGCGCTGGCGATGGCCGAGCTCGTCACCAACGAAGGCTATCGAGTGGTGGTAGCTCGCACGGCCGCCGAGGCACGCCAGGTGGTCCGCGACGGGGTGCCCGACCTCATCTTGCAGGACCTGACGCTCCCCGACAGTGCTGGGTTCGAGCTCTTGGGACAGCTAAGGGATGCCGGGGCAGCACGAACGCCGGCGGTGGCGGTGTCCGGCTGGCAAGAGCAGCTGCAGGGCGCCTGGCTGGCGCAGGCGGGGTACGCCGGCTTCTTGCGCAAGCCGTTCACCGCCCAGGAGCTGTGCGACGTGCTGAGTCAAGCGCGCACGCTCGATGAAGACCCGACGCCCGGTTTTGGCGCCGGTCGCCGGCTCTTGCTGATCGACGACCAGGACCCGGAGCTCGACGGGCTTTACGCTTGCCTCCGAGAGCATCACTTCACGGTCGAGGTCGCCGATCCGTCACGCCTGCCCTCGATCGTTCCCCTCCCCAATGTGGCTGGCGTCTTCGTCAACGCGCGCCTTTGCATCGCCGGACCACCGGAGCAATTCGACAGCCTGCGAACGCTGGCCGCCGGCGTGCCGTTCGTCGTCGTCTCGCGACAGCAGACCCTGCTCAGCCACGCCCGCAGCGAAGCACGGTTCGACGCCCGCTTCTGGCGGATCGGCAACTTCAAGAAGTTGCTTTCGACGCTGCAGAGCGTCTTGGACGCTTCGTCGCCGGCTTGACGGCACGCTTTTTACGCGGCTTGGGCTTCGGCGCCGCCTGCTCGCGCATCAGATCCGCGAACTGCTGGGCGACCCGCAGCGCCACCCGTTCGGCCACGGCCGCGGCGACGGCTTCGATCATCTTCAACTGAGCTGGGTCTCCCAGCGCTGCGTCCTTCGGAGCGGGATCTGCCGGCGGGGCGGTCCCGACAGCGGCCGAGGGCGCGGGCGCGGCAACGGCCGCAGCGACGGGTTGGGCTTCGGGCGGAGCGGCGTGGACCAGGTTGGCCGCCGCGCCGTTCTCGGAGCCGATCGTCCGCGCCAACAGCTCGAGCGACTCCGCCATGAGCTCGCTCGCCGGCGCGGTGGGCTCGGAGACGGGCCGCGACGGCTCGGGCGCGGCAGCAGCGGGCGCGACGCGCGTCGCCACGGCGGCAGCAGCGGGCGCGACGGGCGCCGCCACGGCGCCCGCATCTGGCGCGAGGCTGACGGCTTGGATGCCGCTCGCCAGCGCCGTCTCTGGATCGTTGATGAAGATCGAGGTCGGCAGCTCGCCGTCGGGGGGACCGCCCTCCCCGGGCGCCGGCACGGTCGAAAACAGCACGCGGCCAGGCGGCATCGACTGCAGCATCGCTTCGGAGAACACCTGCTGGGCGCTGCCGGGGCTGCTGAGGTCTTCGAGCGAAGGGGGGGCCGCGGGACGGAACCGATCGGGCCGGCTCTGCAGAAACCGTGACCGCAACCAGGCGCTTCGTCCGATGACGGCCGCCACGATCAAGACCGCCACGAGCAGCACCGAGCCGAGCGCCGCGGGCAGCGGGGAGCTCCCCCACGCGACCTGCGCCAAGGTCGTCAGCGCCAGGACCAGCGCGGCCGCCATGAACGTGGCCACCACGCGAACGGGGGTCGGCAGGGAGCTCGACGCCGTCAGCTCGCGGTAGGCCTGCACGCACTCCAGGCACCAACCCTCGTCGCCGAGCTGATCGTTCGGGCAGACGTGACCGTGACAGGCGGCGCAGGTGTTGCCGAAGCTCGGTCCGTGGCACACCACACACGCCAGCTGGGACGGCAGCTCGCTCGGCGGAGCCGTGGGCGTCCGCTTGGCCGCGGGCAAGCTCGGACGGATCGACGACGTCGCCATCGCCACCACCGTGGCCTCTTTGCCCATGCTCTCCTGGCAGCGGGCATACACGCCCCGCAGCTCCGACCACATCGCCGCCAGCTGCGGCTCGGAGATCTCGAGAAAGCCTGCCGGCTCGCCGCTCGCGATGGCGGCCGGGGTCGCGGCCTCGCCCCCTTTCTCGAAGGCATCCGCGAGCTGGTCGGCGAGCCTGAGGACGTTGATCATCGCGGTGATCAAGCTGGAGGCCTCGTACGAGCCTGCCGGGTGATGGTGGGCGGCGACCACGCGCGGCACCGGATCGGGGATGTTCCACGCGCGCAGCACGTGTCCCGCCAACAGCGCGTGATCGAAGCCCAAGAGCTCGCGCTCCAGACCTGGCAGGCGATCGCCCGCGCACGGGTGCGCGTGCAGGAGCTCGGCGTACCGATCCCCTTCGGCTTCGAGCAACATCAGCTTGCCGATGTCGTGCAAGAAGCCACACGTGAACAGGTCGTCGGCAGGGAGCGACAGGTGCACGGCCAAATAGCGGCAAAAGGCGCCGACGATCGTCGAGTGCTCCAGGATCGCGCCGGCGAGCTCGCCCTCGGCGGCGAACATGTCCAACACCGCCGCCGTGGTGGCGACCTGGTTGAGCCGCTCCGTCCCGACGAGCGCCGCCGCGTGCCGCACCGAGGTGCAGCGCACGCGCAGCGAGTAGCCGGCGGAGTTCACCAAGCGCAGGAGCCGCGCCGAAAGTCCCGGGTCCCCTTCCAGCACCTTCACGATGGGATCGATGCGGCAGTTGGGGTTGCGCGTCAGGTCGGCGAGCTTGCGAGCCGCTTCCGGGAAGGGTTTGGCCCCCAAAATCCGGCCGACCAGCGCGGCCATGCTGCTGGCGGCGTTCTCGGTGGCGGCCAAGTCATCCTTCGGGTTGGGGCCGAACCAGACCGATTCGTCCATGGCAAACATGCTTCGATGAACGGCGCCTGGCACGAAACCTGTAGTGGCAAAAGCCAGGTACGCCGGTGGCGGGCGTTGTGGGTGGTGACCCCGCGCAAGGCCCACCAGACGCGCGCTTTAAGTTATCTGGAAATTCGCCGTTATTGGGGATCGGGCCCAAGGCTCGGAACAACGGTCGTGAGCATGCGAAGCATTCAGCCCGGTGAAATCCTCGCCGACAAGTACCGCGTCGATGGCGTGCTCGGCGAGGGCGGTATGGGCGTGGTGCTGTCCGCGACCGACCTGCAGCTCGAGCGCGACGTGGCCGTCAAGCTGCTGCTCCGCGAGCACCTGCAGCGCCAGGAAGCGCACAGCCGCTTTTTGCGCGAGGCGCGCGCTGCCGCCAAGATCAAGAGCGAGCACGTCGCGCGGGTGCACGAGGTCGGCTCGCTGCCGTCCGGCGAGCTCTACCTGGTGATGGAGCACCTGCGCGGCGCCGATCTGTCGCGTGTGCTGGCCGACGAAGGACCGCTGTCGCTGGGCGACGCCTGCTGGTTCATTCTGCAGGCCGCCGAAGCGCTCGCCGAGGCGCACGCGAGCGGCATCGTCCACCGCGATCTCAAGCCCGGCAACCTCTTTTTGGCCCGCATGCCGAACGGCACCAGCGCGATCAAGGTGCTGGACTTCGGGATTTCCAAATCGCTGAACACCGACGCCTCGCTCGATTTATCGCTGACCAATACCCGGTCCCTGCTGGGCTCGCCGATGTACATGTCACCCGAGCAGGTGCGTTCCGCGCGCGACGTCGATCAGCGCACGGACATCTGGTCCCTGGGCGTCGTGCTCTACGAGCTGCTCGCCGGTGTCCCGCCGTTCGACGCCGAGAGCTTTGGCGAGCTCATGGTGAAAATCCTCACCGTCGAGCCGCCCTCGATCACCGAGCGCCGCCCCGATCTTCCGGCGGAGCTCGGCGACGTCTTGAAGCGCGCCCTCGCGAAGGACCGAGAGGCGCGCTTCGAGAGTCTGGCCGAGCTCGCGCTCGAGCTCCTCCCCTTCGCACCCCGGCGCGCTCGGACCAACGTCGAGCGGATCGTGGGCACGCTCAAGGCCGCAGGCACCCTTCAAGACGCGATCGTGCTGCCGCCCTCGATGTTGCCTCCGGCGACGGCTCCGGCGGTGGCCGCGCCGCCGCCGCCCGGCAGCAAGACCGTGACGAATTGGGGGACCACCGGCTCGCGGCCAGCGTCCTCGCGCCAGCTCAAGCGCCTGCTCGCCGCCGGCGCGTGCGCGTTTGGGCTGGGTGGGATCATCGGGGTCGTTGCGCTCGCCGGCGCCTCGGAGGACGCGCCGGCGGAGCGGATCGCCGCAGCGCCGCCGCCAGCGCTCGAACCTCCACCCACGACGCCCAGCGTCGAGCGGGGCGACCCGGAGCCGCCGGCGCCCTCCCCGGCGGTCGGAGCCGAAGGCGAAGCCAAGACCTCGGACGAAGGGCCCGCGCCTGGCTCGGCCGCCGCCCCCCCGCCGCCGCGCAGCGCCAGCAGCAAGCCGCACCGCCGGCCGGCGCGCGCGCAGACGAGCAAAGCACCCGGCGCGCCCGCTCCGTCGAAGACCAGCCCCTCCATCTCCACGCTCAAGCAGAAATTCGGAGGGCGGGAATGAAGCCCTGGCGTGTTCTTGGCGCGCTCACGCTCGCGGCGTGCGGGCTGTCCGTCCCAACGGCAGCCGGCGCCGCGCCGTTGCCCGCCGACCGTATCGCCGCCGAGGCGCTGTTCGACGACGCGCTCCGGTTGATGGAAGCGGGCGACTTCGAAGCCGCCTGCCCGCGCCTGGCCGAGAGCGAACGCCTGGACTCGGCGATCGGCACGCTGCTCTACCTTGGACATTGCTACCGCCAGCAGGGGCGAACCGCGAGCGCGTGGAGCACCTTTCGCGCCGCCGCCGCGGCCTCTCGCGAAGCCGAGCAGACGGAGCGGGAGCAGGTGGCCGAGCAGAGCGCCGCCGAGCTCAAGCCGCTGCTCACGCGGCTCATCCTCGTGATGGACGAGCCGCCCCCCGGTGTGGTCGTGCAACGCGATGGCTACGCCATGAGCGGCCAGCTGATCGGTGTCGCGGTGCCGGTCGATCCCGGCGAGCACCTGGTGACGGTGAGCGCTCCTGGCAAGCGCTCCTGGTCGAAGCGCGTCGAGGTGCCCGCGGATCCCGGGACGTACACGTTCACGATCCCGCCGCTCGCAGCGGCGCCGCCGCCGAAGCCCCCGGCGCGCCCGAGACCTGCGACGAGCCCGAACCGCGAGGTGATCGGCTGGCTGCTCGCCGGTGCGGGGGCGGCTGCCATGACCTCCGGCGCCATCGTCGCGGCGAGCGACGGCAGCGACGTGACCGCCATCGCGCTCTCGGCCATCGGCAGCGCCTCGATCGGCGCCGGCGGCCTGCTGCTGCTGCTGCCGGGCCCGTCAGCGGATGGTCCCCCAACCGTGGCGTTGAGCTTCGGCACACGCTTCTGACCCGGACGGCGGGGTGCCCTACCGGCCCGATTGCCCGCGCCGACGCCCCGGCCTAGCTTTACCAGGTGCCCCCTTCTCGCAGCGCGACGCCCAGTGATCGACGCCGTGGCGCCGCCGCGAGCTGGCTAGAGCAGCAGGTCCACCTCCGGGCCGAGGCGGGCAGGCTGAGGCTCGCCGTGATCGCGGACACCCATGGACGCCCGCACCCAGAGAGCGTGCGCCTCGTGGCCGCGGAGCGTCCGGACGCCATTTTGCACGCCGGGGACATCGGCGACTCGTCGGTGCTGGAGACGTTCGGCCGGGTGGCAAACGTGCTCGCCGTGCGCGGCAACATCGATGGCCGCGCCGCCGGCCTGCCCGACGCGCTGGAGATCGAGGTGGTCGCCGAGCGGGCAACCAAGGGCTCGGCGCCCCTGCTCAAGATGCTGCTCGTCCACATCGGCGTGAACGGTCCGAAGCTGCGCGCCGACGTCGCCCGCTCGGCGCAGGCGAAGGACGCTCAGCTCGTCATCTGCGGGCACTCACACGTTCCGTTCATCGGGCGTGATCGCGGTGTGACCGTCTTCAACCCGGGCTCGGTCGGACCGCGGCGCTTCTCGCTGCCGATCGTCTTCGGCATGCTGGAGCTCGCGGACGGCCAGCTGCGCTTGTGGCACGTAGACTGCGAAAGCGGCCTGCGCTGGGCACCTCCGTAGGGCGGCGATCGGCTTGTCCGACGGGAGAACCCCGGGGAAAGCCGGCCGGCGAACAGCAGACGGCAAGCGCTAGACCGGCAGACGGATGACGAAGGTCGCGCCGCCGCCGGGGGTGTTCTCGTAGGTGAGGCTCCCGCCGAGCTTCTTCACGATGGCGGTCCGCGAAATCGACAACCCCTGACCGGTGCCCCTGCCCACCTCCTTGGTGGTGAAGAAGGGATCGAAGACGCGCGACTGCACGGCCAGCGGCACACCCGTGCCATTGTCCTCGACGCGCAGCTCGACGCCGCCCTCGACCACCTGCGTGCGGATGGTGATGAGGTTCGTTCGGCCCGGGTCCTCCTGCTGGCGTTCTTGCAAAGCGTGGATGGCGTTGACGATCAGGTTCAGCACCACCTGCCCGAGATCTGCGGGAAAACACGGCACGAGCGGCAGGTCGTCCGCCAGCTCCAGCACGAGCTCGGCGGTGTAGCGCCACTCGTTGCGGCTCACGGTCGAGACGTTGCGGACCAGCTCGTTGATGTCCGTGAGCGTCTTCTCCTCCGAGCCCGGATGAGAAAACTTGCGCATGGCGGCGACGATGTGCGCGATCCGTTCCACCCCGTCGAGGGCTTGCTCGACGGCCGATGGCATCTCCTCGATCAAAAACTCCGCGTCCATGCTCTCGATCAGGCGGCGAAGCTCGTGCTCCGGGTCCAGGCGGTCGGACGGCAGCTTGGTCACCCATCGCAGCACCTCGACGATCTGCAGCACGCCGTTGCTCAGAAACCTGAGATTGTCGGCGACGTACTGCGTGGGCGTGTTGATCTCGTGGGCGATGCCGGCCGCGAGCTGACCTATCGACTCGAGCTTTTGAGACTGCGCGAGCTGCGCCTCCAGCGTCCGGCGACCGGTGATGTCGGCGCCCATCACGATCACCCCGGCTGCGGCCCCTGAGTGATCGGCGAGCCGCGACACGGTGAGCCCGAGCAACTTCGTCCGGGCGTCCTGCGATTGATAGGGCACGTCGTCGAAGCGCGTACCGCTCGTGTGCGCCTCGACGTCGCAGATACGCTCCACCGTGTCGGGTGGGAGCACGCCGGCGAACACCTCGCGCAGCGGCTTGCCGAAGACGGCGGCCGCCGGGAGGCCGAAGGTGCGCTCGGCGGCGAGGTTCCAGCGCAGCACCCGCCCCCGTGCGTCGGTCACGATGAGCACCGACGAGATCGCCGCCAGGACCTGCTCGGTCAGCTCCGACGGGCTCGTGATGCGGAGGCGCTCGGTCGACTCCGAGGTCTTCACAGCGCGACGCCGCTCAGCCACTGGTGGACCTCGAGGACCCCGGAGGCTCCTCCGGGTGCACGTAGAACAACGCCGGCAGATTTCCTGCCCGCGAGTTCAGGTTGTACAGCCGCTGCAGCACCACCGGCGTGACCAAGCAGTCCTTGGCGACGAGGAGCACCCCGCTCGAGGTGCGCACGTCCTCGGCAAAGCGCATGCCGGGGGCCAGCGCGTGCAGCGCGATTTTTCGGATCTTCGGCGCCCCGTTGTCCCGGGACTCCCGCTGCAAGAGCTCCAAGAGCTCCGGGTCGAAGACGCCCGGTTCGGACTTCAAGCGGGCCACGACCTGCGCAGGGCTGCCGTGCCGCCGCTCGGCCTCCACGAACGCTGCGGCGATCTTGAGACAACGCGCGGCGATCGGAATGTCCTTCTGCACGGGCGCGCCCGGCGGGCTGCCCTGACCGTCGAAGCGCAGGTGATGGCAGCGCACGAGGTGACGGACGCTCTCGAGCCGCGGGATCTGGGCGAGCAGGTGGTCGACGCTTTGTGGAATGTCCTCGAGCATGCTCCGCTCCTCGGGCCGCAGCAGGTGGCCGGTGCGGGCGCGTCGCAGCAGGTCCGGTGGCACCATGATCGCTCCGAGCTGGCTCAGGCGAACGGCCACGTCAGAATCCCAGGTCACCGGCTCGCCGGCGAGCTTCATCAGGCGGTGGAACACGTCGGCGATCGAGTCGCTGCTGCCGAACACCTCGGGGTTGGACAGCGCCAGGATCTCGACCAACGCCCGAACGCTGCCCCGCAACGTCAGGTCGAGCAGCTCGCGCTCCGCGAGGACCAGCCGGTGCTGTTCGACGGCGTCCTCGATGGCGGCGACGAGGTCCGGGGTCGCGCAGGGCTTGACGAGGAATCGGAACAGGCGTCCCTCGTTGACCGCGCGCACGGCCGAGTCGAGGTCGGAGTACCCCGTCAAGAGCAGGCGGGTCGACTCCGGATAGCGCTGCCGGCAGGTGGACAGCAGCGTGGCACCGTCCATCCTCGGCATCCGCATGTCGGAGACGATCGCCGCAAAGGGAAGCTCCTGGCTCAGGATGGCGAGGGCCTCGTCGCCGCTCGTGGCGGTCGTCAGGTCGAATTGCCGACGCAGCTGCCGCCGCAGGGCTTCGAGCACGTTGGGCTCGTCGTCGACACAAAGGATTCTCGGCAGCGTGGACATGACGGCGTTACCCGCGGCTCAGCATGCGCTTGGCTTCTTGCTCCAGACCCATCTTCTTCAAATGCTCCCAATCGATGCTGTCGAGCTCGACCGCCGAGCCGTCGCCGAGCTGAGCGACGTACAGCACATCGGTGAGCTGGGGTGCGTCGTGCTGGCGGCGGGAAGGTTCATGGTGAAAACACACCGCCTCGACGACGTCCGCGGGCAGGCCCCAGAGGCCGAGCAGGTAGCCGCCGAGCTCGGCGTGGGTGGTGCCGAGCTCCAGCGCCTCCGCGTCGCGCCGCGAGAGCTTCTTGTCGCGCGCCACGCTCTGGATGCGCTCGTCGAGCGCGGGAAAGGTCGTGGCCAACACCAAGAGCCCCACATCGTGCAGGAGCCCCGCCAAGAAGGCAGCGTCGGCGTTGGCCGCCCCGGTGCGGCGCGCCACTCGGCTCGCAGTTCGCCCGACACCCAGGCTGCGGTTCTGCAGGCTCTCCAGCGAGAACCCAGGCCGGGCCGCCTTCGCCTCGAACGCACGAAAGACGGCCATCTGTGTCGCGAGGTGGCGAATGGTGGTCAGCCCCAGGTAGTTGACCGCCTGCGAAACGCTCGTCAAAGGTCGAGGCAACGCGAAAAATGCCGAGTTCGTGAGCTGCAGCAGCTTCGCCGACATGCTCATGTCCTTGCCGATCACCTCTGCGACCCGGGCGATGTCGGGCTCCGGCTGGGAGAGCAGGGCCTGCAGCTCCCGATACGACGCCGGCAAGCTGGGCAACGCGTCGATCCCGCCGAGCGCGCGGAAGAGCTGGTGTTGGTGGACCAGATCCCGCAGCGCGCAGGCCCTCTCCACGACGTCCTTGACCACCTCCGTGCGGCACGGCTTGGCCAGGAACTGGTGGGCGACCGGCAAGGTGCGCAGCGTCGCGTCCTGGGCGCTGTAGCCGCTGAGAATGATGCGAGCGGTGGCGGGGAACTGCGCTCGGACGGTCTCGAGCAGCGAGGCGCCGTCGATGTTCGGCATGCGCATGTCGCTGACGATGACGTCGCAGGGGGACCGACTCAGGAGCTCGAGGGCTTCGCTTCCCCCGTTGGCGTATTGAACGTCCCAGACGTCGCGCAGGTCTCGGAGGTTTCGCCGGAGGCCCTCGAGGACGTGCGGCTCGTCGTCCACGAACAAGACCCGGATGCGGTGCGCGCCTTCACCGGCGTCCGCTCCTCTTCCGGACGCCGGAGCGTCTGGCGCGCGAGGCGTTGACGCCGGAGCACGCGGCGGCTCACTCGCTATCGGTGTCATGCCAGCCAATACGGCGGGCGACCGCTAAAATTAGGTATCAGGTAGGATCATTTCGATCGCACCTGAGCACCGACCCGCTTGGCCGCAGGAGGTCCAGCCCGACGGCCCGCGACCCCGCGCGCTGGCACCGGGCTTGCTATCGGGCTGTGTGGTCGCGGTCGGAGGCCAGATCCTCGATGCGGCCGCTCTTCGCAAACCTCGATGAAACCCGAAGCTCAGGACCTGGCTGAAGAGCTCGCGCCGCCGTCAATGCGTTGGCGCGGTCGTCAAGCTTACGACGGTTCGAGCCGGGGGCGCGCATCGAACGCCGCTGGCCCATCACCCGAGACGACCCATGGCCGATCTGTTGCTGCATAGCCTCAAAGAATTCGACGAAATCATCTTCGCCTTGCTCGAACGAACGGGGCCGCGCGGCGTGCTCGAGATCGGGTCGGAGACGGGGGTTTTCTCCCGACGTCTGCTCGACCGCGCTGCGCGGACGGGCACGCTGCTCACCACGATCGAGCCCCGACCGGCGCCCGAGCTCATCGAAGAGGCGCGCCGGAGTGCGACGTTTCATCTGGTCGTAGGCTACAGCCTGCCTTTTTTGGAGGAACACGGGTGCGACGCTGATTTCGTCCTGATCGACGGTGACCACAACTACTTCACCGTCTTCAACGAGCTCTGCTTGATCGACCGGTCCTGGGCGGCGAACGCGACGCCTGGGACCATCGTCTTGCACGACGTCGGATTTCCGTGTGCGCGTCGCGACTGCTACTACGAGCCCGAGCGCATCCCCGCCTCGGCGCGGCACCCGCACAGCTACGCGCTCGGTGTCACGCTCGACCGCCCCGCGCTCATCTCCGGGGGCTTCCGCGGCGCCGGTCACTTCGCCTGGGCCGAGCGGGAGGGCGGGCCGCGCAACGGCGTCCTGACGGCGGTCGAGGACTTCTTGAGCACCCGCCCTCGGTATCGCTATCGCAGCATCGACGCCGTGTTCGGGCTCGGCGTCATCACGGTCGCGGGCAGCGCGGCCGACGCCGCCGCGGCCGAGGTGCTCTCCCCCTACGACAACGCCCTGATCCGCCGGCTCGAGCGCAACCGCCTCGAGCTTTACCTCCGGGTGCTGGAGCTACAAGACCAGCTCGCCGCGCGGCGCGCGGTGTGAGCATGACGCTTTCGAGGAGACATCGGTCGTGAACACTCTGCTACGCAACGCACCGAACACCGCGAGCTTGCCGCTGGACGTTCGCGTGCCGGACTTGAAGAACCTGTTGGCACAGCACGGCGCCGGGCTCACGGTGCTGTCGCTCGACTGCTTCGACACGCTCCTGTGGCGCCGCACCGAGGCCCCGGTCGATGTCTTCTACGATCTCCAGCAGACGGCGCCGTTCTCCGCGCTCGGCATGAGCGCGCGCCTGCGGATGGTCGCCGAAGGCACCGCCCGCAGCCTGCGTCGCGTGTCGAGCGGCAAGACCGAGGTGCGCCTCGCGGACGTCTACCGCGCCGCACACCCGAGCCTGTCGCCGGACGAGGTCGAGCGCCTGGCGGAGGCCGAGCTCGAGTGCGAGCAGCGAGCCTGCTACGCCTTCCCGCCCGTCGTCGAGTTGATCCGCGAAGCGCGCCGGCGGGGGCTCAAGGTCGTGATCGTCAGCGACACCTATTTCCGACAGGGAGAGCTCTGGTCGCTGCTCCGCGCTGCGCTGCCACCGGACGTGATCGCCGCCATCGACCGCGTCTTTTGCTCGAGCGATCACGGCTACTCCAAGAGTGGCGGCCTGTTCAAACACGTGCTGGCGGAGCTCAAGGTGAAGCCGGCTCAGGTGCTGCACCTCGGTGATCACCGGGTGGCCGATCGCGAGGCGCCGCTGCGCCTGGGGCTCAAGGCGGCTCGGCTGGAGCAGTTCGACGCCGGCGTCTCCGAGGCGCTCCGGATGACCACGGCGGCGGCGAGCCTCTTGCTGCCGAACGTCCGGCGCGACCTGCCCCTGGCGAGCCCGTACCGGGGTCTGCTGGCGTGCGCGCCGCGCCCGGAGACACCCGAGGCGCTGCTCGGATACGTGGGAGCCGGGCCGATCCTGTATTCGTTCGCGCGCTTTCTGCTCGAGGAGCTGGCCGAGCTCACCCGCCAGGGCAAGCGCGTCAAGCCGCTGTTCCTCATGCGGGACGCTTACCTGCCGCAGAAGGTGTGCGAGGCGATCGCCGGAGAGCCCGTGGGGCACGCGGTGGCCATCAGCCGGTTCGCCGCCTACGCCGCGTCGTTTCGCAGCGCGGCCGATGTGGAGCGCTATCTGGCGCGCTCAGCCGGCAGCGGGCGGTATGCGGATCTGGCAAGACAGCTGCTCTTGCCGTCGCGGCTGGCGGAGCGGGTGATCCAAAGGGCCGAGCAGAAGGGCCAGAAACCCGAAGCGTTCGCGCGACAGATCCTCAAGCCCGAGGTGCTGAAGGAGATCCTCGCTGCCTCCGCCGCCTACCGAGAGCGGCTGTTCCGCTACCTGAGGTCGACCGCGGGCGTCGAGCCGGGCGACACGCTGGTGTTCATCGATCTTGGCTACGAAGGCACCGCGCAGCGGCAGCTCGACCCCGTCTTCCGTGACGAGCTCGGGGTCGATCTGGTGGGGCGCTACTTGATGGCGGCCAGCGTCCCGGGGTGGCAGAAGACCCGCCGCGGGCTGCTCGACCCCGAGTTTTGCGACGACCGCGCGCTGTCGACCTTGATTCAGTACGTCGCCCTGATCGAGGACCTCTGCTCATCCAACGATCGCAGCGTGGTCGACTATTCAACGGACGGGGACCCCGTCTACGCCGATCAGCTCATCGAGCAAGCACAGCAACTCAGGGTGAGCAAAATCCAACAGGCGTCCCTGCGGTTCGCGACCGATGCCGAAGCCTTCTTCCAAGCGACGGGGGGCCATCCGTCGCCGACGGCGCTGCGCATCGCGGCGACAGGCGCGCTCGGCCGCCTCTTGTTCTTCCCTTCGGAGCAGGAGGTCGGCGCGCTCGAGGGATTTCGCTTGGAAATGAACCTGGCGACCAGCGACACCTTCGGCCTGTTCGATCGCGCCGCCGGCTTGCACGGGCTACGCCGCCGCGGCCTGTTTTTCATGGAGCAGAACCAGCGCACCTTGCGCATGAACTACCCCATCGAGCTCAGGTCTGCGGGGCTCGAGCTCTCGCTGGCGCTCTTGTGCCAGCAACGCTACACGCTGGAGTTCGCGCAGCGCGACTTCAGCCTGCGTCGCGAGCAGCTGACGGTGTTGATCGGCCGGGGCGACGGCGGCAGCAGCCTGACCCGCGCCGAGGCGCAGCCCACGCACGACGGCTTCTTCTCCCTGATCGTGCCTGCCGGCGATTGCAGCTTTCACCTCGGGATCGTCTTCGGCGAGCCGTACCGCTGGGTCCAGATCGAGAGCATCGAGCTCATCCGAGTCGCAGCCCTGTACCGCAGCAACGAGTCGGAGCACACCCACCCTGTCGTCTCCGGCGTTCAATCCGAAGGCATGGCCGCCCGCGGCGCCGGAATCTTCGAGTGCCAGACCGAGGACGCCTTCCTGTTCATCGCGCCGAGCCGGCCCGCGGGCGACACCGGCAACTATGTCTGTCGGGTGATCTATCGGCCGCTCGAGCGGCGCCCTGGGGCAGGCGGTGCGCCGGGGCCCGGCGTCACGGCGCCGTGAAGGTTTCGAGCCGCTCGCAGCCAACGACGTACGACACGCTGGTGCCGGACTGCCGGGACAGCTCGCACGTCTTGGCGCAGAGGTGAATGACGCTCGGCGTTTGCGGGTCGTCGTAGTACCACCCACCCCGATCGGGGTCGCACCCGGCGGCGCTCCCCACGTGCACGATCGGCTCGTGCGCGCAGTCGTTGATCGTTTGGACCAGGTTGAGCGACCCGGGGTCGACCCCGGTCGCGGGCGCCTGCAGCTCGCACGCGCCGCTGGCTTCCCTGACGTCGTCCAGACCGCCCAGCACCGGCACCCGCCCGTCCTGCACCAGGAACGCCTGCTCGGTGCCGCCGGCCGCCGCGATGCGGTGTAGGTTTTCCAGCAGCGGACCCACGCCCAGGACGTAGGTGCGGATGGCTGGATCGCCCTCGAGGCAGGCGGCTGCGGCGGCTTCGGCCTGCTCGAGCGTCGGCGCGCAGGCACCGTTGGTGCGTTCCGAGGTGATCGGCGCCTTGGGCTCGCCGTCGGTGACGAGCAGCAGCGCCGGGAGGCGATCCGGATGTCCCTGCGCCCAACCGCGCAGGTAGCGGCACGCCCCCTCGATCGCCGCTGGCGTCGGCGTCTCGCCGGTGGGCACGGCCGCCGAGAGCGAGGTCATCACGGCTTCGGTGTGCGCGGGCAGGGTGCCCATGGGAACCGACGGGACTTCGTAGTCGGCCGGATCGCAGGATGTCTCCTCCGGATCCAACCTTCCGCCGTCGGGCAGCGTGATCTGGTTGTCGCCGAAATAGCCGATGCCCGTGTTGATGCCGGCGCTGCGCGGGTCGAGCAGGAAGCTCTGCACCGCGCTGCGGACCTCCTCGATCCGGGTCGAGGCTCCTACGAGGGTGCTCATCGACCCGGACTGATCGAACATGATGTAGATGTCGAGCGGCGTCAGCGCCGACCTCCCGGCGAGTGTGCCCGTGCAGGCCTGGATGCGCGGGGGCTCACAACCGGCCCCGCCGCTGCCCGCGCTCCCCGCCGCTCCCGCGTCCGCGGGTGCCCCGGCGCCGCCGGACGTGCCCCCGGCGTTGGG